>NZ_LSRW01000055.1:0-65340 GCF_003104955.1 Steroidobacter cummioxidans
GCAGCGTCAGATGTGTATAAGAGACAGCCGCCAGACTCTCGGTTCTGTCTTCCGACGCACGGCGCGGCGGGGGCACCAGCTTCGGCCCGTTCTTCAATGCCGCGAACGGATCGTTGCGCGCCTCCTCGGTGGCGTCGTCTGAATGGAAACATTGATCTGATACGCGTCGATGTACAGCAAGTCGCCGTTGCGCAACTGCTGCGGCTGCCCTCGTGTCAGCCGATTGTCAGGCGAATTGATGAATACGCCGTTGGTGCTGGTGTCTTCGATGAAGAACTTGCCGTTGACGTAGCGGATCAATGCATGCCGACCCGACACATACGGGTCGGGGAACACCCAATCATTGTCCGGCAGGCGCCCGATGGTGCCGCCGATGGCCTTGAAGACCTTGCGACCGGCGGCGCCTGTCGCCTGGGCCTGCGGGCCGGTCACTTCGAGGGTGAGAATCATGCGAAGCCACTGCCAGTCGATGGATATCCAGTCGATAATTGGTACTTATATCGGGCATTACACCAGCCGACCAAGCATCGCAGTATCGGCCAGAGGTCTGCAAGAATGATGAGTAAGAACCCACACTTCCCTGTTAAAACAAGCGTTTCGGCGCGTTGCACCGGTTTGTTACAAGGCTGGGCACGCGTCCTGGGCGCGGTGCTCTTGAGTGTGGCCGCGGGGTGGTCGCAAGTCACGCTGGCCGCCGAGCCGCAGGTCACCGAGGGATTTATCAACGCCTCGCCGGCTGAGGTGTGGCGAATCTTCACGACCGCCGAAGGTTACAAACGCACTGGCGTGGCGGCGGCGGACGTAGACTTCAGGATCGGCGGCACCATCCGCACGCACTACGACCCCAAGGGCCAGCTCGGCGATGCGCACACCATCGTCAATGAAATCCTGGCGTACGAGCCGGAGCGCATGCTGGCAACCCGCATCAAACAGGCGCCGGCGGATTTCAAATATCCGGATGCCATTGCGGGCACGTGGACGGTCATTTACTTGGCGCCCGCCGGGGACGGCATGACTCAGGTGCGCATCGTCGGGCTGGGCTATACCGACGCCCCGCAATCCCAGGCCATGCGCAAATTCTTCGCCGACGGCAACCGCTGGACGCTGGACCACATCGCCAAACCCTATTGGCCGAAGTGCGCCAAGTGCATGGCCGAGGAGGCCGCTCAGTCAGCCACGCCCTGACACTGACTAAAGTGTGTGCTGAATCTCACCGTCGAGTGATTTTGCGGACCGGCTCGACATTTCCGCCTACGTCCTTTTGTTAACCTGCCCCGCGTTATGGCAATCGGGCCGACGCGGATGGATCGCAAGTACATCGAGAATGAACATGTCGTAGATCGCTATCTGTCTGGCGATCTGACCGTGCGCGAAGCGCGCGACTTCGAGAAGTTCTGCCTCGACAACCCGGCCTTTTTGCAGGCGCTCCCCATTCCGGTGCGTTTGAAAACGCGCCTGTCGCGCCGCCCGGTCGAGGGCAGCGAGACCGGCGTGTTCGATGCCATTCCCTCCAGCTCGACCCGGGCAGTGCTGGAAGAAACCGAGGATGGCTTCGATCCCGAGGAAGCACGGGAAGAGATGCGCCGGAGCAGTGCCGGCGGCGCCATCAATCGCGTGCTCGTCCTGGCCCTCGGTTTGGGATTGTTGATCGCTGCGGCCGCAGCCGTGATCTTCGGCTTGCAGGTCCGCTCGCTTTCCGAACAGCTGCACGGCGCGACCAAACAGCTCACCAGCACACAGATGCAAGCGCCAGGCACTGTGCAGCGATACAAACTGCAGATGGTGAAAGCCAGGCCCGAACGGCCGACCTTCGCGCTCGGCTGGCTCGACCCGGCGCAACTGCTCGACATCAGCATCGATGCGACCGAAGGCAAGATCACTCAGTTCCAGATCACCATCGACAGGACCGATGGCGTGCGCGTGATGCAGATCAAACGCATCATGCGCGACTCCAACAAAGAGGTGCGCCTCAGCCTGAACTCATCGGCGTTCGGTCCAGGCGACTATCTGGTGAAGATCGAAGGTTACAACTGGCGCGGCCAGACCGAACCGGTCGGCTGGCTGATGCTCGGGTTGCAGTGATCAGCCACCGCGCAACGTGGCGATGGGCGGATGATTCACGACCGACCTCGTCGCCAATGTGCCACTGAGTCCAACCAGCACGGCCCCGGCGACCAACCCCACCGCCCACACGGTGATGTCGAACGTGTAGTCGAGATTGAAGACCCTGGTCGCGAGGAAATATCCCGCCGCCGTCGCACCGATCGCCGCGAGCGTGCCCGATAGCAGCCCCAAGGTCGTGAACTCCGCTGCCACGCCTTGCAACACAACGCGACGGCTCGCACCCAACGTTCGCAACATCGCGCTCTCGTAACGCCGCTCGTCACGAGTCGCTTGAATCGCAGCGAGCAGCACGGTGACGCCGGCAAGCAGCGTGAATCCGAATACGTACTGCACGGCCAATGATGCCTTATCCATCACGCCCCGGACTTGAGTAAGAATGGCTTCAAGATCGATGGCGGTCACTTCGGGGAACTGGCGCACGAAGTCCATCAGCACCGGGCGCTGCTCGTGAGGAATATGCACGCTCGTGATGTACGTGCCGGTGCTGTCGTTCAGCGTGCCGGGCGAGAACACCATGAAGAAGTTCGGCCGGAACGAATCCCACTGCACCTCACGGAAACTGGTGACCCGAGCCGTGATGGACTCGCCGGCGACGTCGTAAGTGAGCTCGTCGCCGAGCTTCAGGCCCAACGCTTTCGCCATTTCCAACTCCACCGACACGCGCGGCCCGCCCCCGTCGTTGGGACGCCACCATTCGCCGGCGACCAGCTTGTTGTCGTCCTGCATGGTCTCGGCCCAGGTGAGATTCGCTTCGCGATCCAGGAAATCCCGGCCGCGATCGCTCTTGATCTGCAGATCGCTCGCCGAGGTGCCGTCGATCTTGACGAGGCGAGCGCGAATCATCGGCACCAGCTGCGGCGGGGCGATCGCATGCTCAGCGAAAAAGTCGCGGACCTGCGTGGTCTGATCCGGACGAATATTGATCATGAAATGATTGGGTGCATTCTCCGGCAGGCTGGCGCGCCACTCCTGCATGAGGTCGTTGCGCACGACCGCCAGCAACAACAGCACCATCAGGCCCAAACCGAACGCGACGATTTGAATCACGCTGTCGCGACCCCGTCGCGCGATGTTCGCCATGCCGTAACGCCATGACACACCGACGCTGCCGCGCAGCCCGCTCAGGGCGCGCACCAGGAACCAGCCCGCAAGCATCAGTACTGCGAACGTCACAAACGTCCCGCCGAATACATACAACAACAGCTGGGCGTCGCGAACCAACCAGCCCAGCAATGCGATTAACGCGGCGAGTGCCATTCCGTAGACGGTCACATAGCGCAGCGGTGGTGGCTCGAGATTTCGCCGCAGCACTCGCGCCGGCGGCACGAAGCGCAGCTGTAACAAGGGCGGCAGCGCAAAGCCGATCAGTATCAGCACCGACGTGACGATGCCCAAGCCGCCGGCACTCAGCGAGGGACGCGGCAGCTCATTGCGCACCAGATCCTTCAACAGATAGGCGATGCCTTCCTGCGCCGCATAGCCAATGACCGCGCCGACGAGGCCGGCGATCAAGCCGATCATCAACAACTCGAGCACACTGATGGACAGCACGAGTCGCTGTGGCGCGCCCATGCTCTTCATCAACGCGACGGTGTCGAGATGTCGAGCAACATAGCGTCTGGCTGAAATCGCCACGGCAATTGCGGCCAGCAGGATGGTCACCAGCGCAGCGAGATTGAGGAATCGGCCCGCACGATCGATGGCGGAACGAATCTGCGGACTGGCATCGGCCAGATCGACGATGCGCTCACCGGGCTGCTTGATCTGCGTCAGCCGTTCCTTGAACGCCGCAATGACCTGCGGCGCGCCGGCGAACAATGCGAAGTGCGAGATGCGACTGCCTTCCTGCGCCAGTCCAGTGGCCTCGACGTCTGCGAGACGCATCAGCAAGGTCGGCGCGAGGTCGACGAATTGCGAGCCCTGATCGGGGCGATAGTCGAGCACCTTGGTGGCTGTGAGCTCGCTCGATCCGACCCGGATCTTGTCACCCACATTGGCGCCAAGCTGCGCAAACAAGCGCGCTTCGAGCCAGGCTTCGCCGGGGCCCGGCATCGTGTCGACTTCATGGGCCGGGCCGAACGGCACGTCCGCGACTTTGACACGACCTCGCAATGGATATTCGGGAGAGACGGCTCGGATCGCTGTCAGCGCGCTGTCTTCGCCCTTGAATACGACGCTCGGAAAGTTCGACAGCTCCGCCGTCTTCAGGCCGGCCTGCTGGGCCATTTGAAAATACTCGGGCCGCAGCGCCGAGCGCGCTTGCAGCCGCAGATCCGCGGCCAATACTTCGCCCGCCTGCTGATCGACCGCAAGGCTCACTCGGCTCGTGAAGAATCCGACGGCAGTCAGCGCCGACACGGCGACCAGCAATGCCAGCAGCAACACTCGCAACTCGCCCGACTTGCCATCGCGCGCCAGTGCGAGAATCGCGAGTCTCAGCGCTCTCATGCAGCGACCCTGCCGGCGTCGATGCGAATCGTGCGACCGCATCGTTGCGCAATTGCATTGTCGTGAGTGACCACGACCAGTGTGGTCTGCGTGGCGCGATTCAGCTCGAACAACAATTCGATGATGCGCTCGCCCGTGGCCGAATCGAGATTGCCCGTCGGCTCGTCCGCGAACAGCAGCGCCGGCCTGGTCACGAATGCACGTGCAATCGCTACACGCTGTTGCTCGCCGCCCGAGAGTTGACGTGGATAGTGCTCACGTCGCGGCGTCAAACCGACCTTCGCCAGCACTTCCGCCGCGGCTTCGCGCGCTCCGGATTTTCCAGCCAGCTCCAGCGGCAACATCACGTTTTCGATCGCGGTGAGCGAGGGCACGAGGTGGAAGCTCTGGAACACGAAGCCCACGTGCTGGGCGCGTACTGCGGCGCGGCCATCTTCATCCAATGCAGTGAGCTCCGCGCCGTTCAGCCAGATCTGTCCGTTGGTCGGTTCATCCAATCCCGCGAGCAACGCCAGCAACGTGGACTTGCCCGCGCCCGAGGCGCCGATGATGGCGACGGTCTCGCCGGCCTGAATGCTCAGATCGACGGCTGCGAGGATGGTCAGCGTTCCCTCCGGACTGCTAACCTGCTTGCTGATTTTTTCCGCTCTGAGGACCGGTTGCGCAATGCTCATGTCGGGATCTGAATCTGGATCGTTGTGCACGTCGGAATCGCGAGCGCTACCAGTGTTCGAACGTGTAGCGCGTGCCGCGGCAGTCTGCCATCGCAAACTTAGCGGAAACTTACGCAGGACTGTCACGATTGGTTTCAGCCTGGCAGTGTTCAGCCTGCTGGGGCTGGGACTGACGCTGCCTGGTTTGGTTCACGCCGCCGCGGCAACCCACACCATCCTGGTGCTCGGCGACAGCCTGAGCGCCGGCTATGGCGTCAAAGTGGATGCCACCTGGGTGGCCTTGCTGGAACAGCGCCTGGCCAAGCAAGGTTACGGGTACCGCGTAGTCAATGCCAGTATCAGCGGTGAAACGACCGGCGGTGCGCGTAGCCGGCTGCCTCGCGCTCTGGAGCTGCACCAGCCCGCAGTGGTCGTCATCGAGCTCGGCGGCAACGATGGTCTACGTGGCCTGCCTCTGAAACAGGTGCGTGGCAATTTCGAATACTTGATCGAGACCAGCCAGGCGGCGCAGGCCAAGGTGGTGCTGGTGGGCATGCGCATGCCGCCGAATTACGGTGCCGAATATGCCAATTCGTTCCACGCACTGTATGGTGAGCTGGCGAAAAAATACGACGTGCCGCTGGTAGATTTCTTTCTGGACGGCGTAGCGCTCGATGACAGCCTGATGCAAGCCGACGGCATCCATCCGAACGCGACGGCACAACCCAAACTGCTGGACAATCTGTGGCCGGCACTGAGCAAGGTACTGAAGAAATGAACGCAATTGCGCAGGGGGCGCCGATGACCGCCGAGTCCACCCAGCCCTGGCTGAAGAGCTACCCGGAAGGCGTGCCGGAACGGATCAATCCGGATCAGTATGCGTCGGCGGTCGAACTCATCGATGGCGCCTGCGCCCGCTTCGCCGAGAAGCCGGCGTTTACCAGCATGGGGCGCACCATCACGTTCGCGGATTACGACCGGCTGTCACGCGATTTCGCCGCGTACCTGCAGAACATCTTGCAGCTGAAGAAGGGCGACCGCATCGCGCTGATGATGCCGAACGTCCTGCAGTACCCGATCGCGCTGTACGGCGCGTTGCGCGCCGGCCTGACGGTCGTCAACACCAATCCAATGTACACCGCACGCGAGCTGGAGCATCAGCTCACGGATTCCGGCGCGAAAGCGATCGTCATCCTGGAGAATTTCGCGCACACGCTCGAACACGTGATCGCCAAGACGCAGCTCGAGCACGTAATCATCACGGGTGTCGGCGACCAGCTGCATTTTCCGAAGTCGGTGCTGGCCAATCTGGTACTGCGCTATGTGCGCAAGCAGGTGCCCAGCTACACCCTGCCGAACGCCGTGCCGTTCAACAAGGCGCTGCAGCGGGGGCGGTACGAGATCTTCAAGCCGGTGCCAACGACTCACGATGACATCGCGTTCCTGCAATACACGGGAGGCACGACTGGCGTCGCCAAGGGCGCGATGCTGACGCATCGGAATATCGTCGCGAACGTCTTGCAGGCGGAATCATGGATCGGCACAGCAGCGCGCGTCGGCCAGGACACGATCATCACTGCCTTGCCGCTGTATCACATCTTCGCGCTCACCGGGAATTGGGTGGTATTCGTGAAGCTGGGCGCGCACAACGTGCTCATCGTCAATCCACGCGACTTCCCGGCGTTCGTCGCCGAGCTGAAGAAATTCCGCTTCACTTACATCAGCGGCGTGAACACGCTGTTCAATGCGCTGCTGAATACGCCGGGCTTTTCCGAGGTTGATTTCAGCGCGCTACGGATCACGTTGGGTGGCGGCATGGCCGTACAACGCTCGGTCGCAGAGCACTGGAAGAAAGTCACTGGCAACGTGCTGACGCAGGCGTGGGGTTTGACGGAGACGTCGCCGGCGGCCTGTATCAATCCGTTCGGCGAGGATTTCAACAACTCGATCGGCCTGCCGATTCCTTCGACCGAGATCAGCATCCGCGATGACGATGGCAACGATCTCGGCATCGATCAGGTCGGCGAGATCTGCATTCGCGGGCCGCAGGTGATGCGCGGCTACTGGAATCGCCCGGACGAGACGGCGAAAGTCATGATGGGCGACTGGCTGCGCACCGGCGACATCGGCCGGCTCGACGCCAAGGGGTACGTGTTCATCGAGGACCGCAAGAAAGACATGATCCTGGTGTCCGGCTTCAACGTCTATCCGAACGAAATCGAGAGCGTCGCGGCCGCGCATCCCGGCGTGCTCGAAGTCGCCGCGGTCGCGCAGCCCGATGAGCACTCGGGCGAGGTGGTCGCACTGTTCGTCGTGAAGAAGGACGCGTCGCTCACCGAGCAGGCGCTGATCGACTTCTCGCGTCAGCAACTCACCGGGTACAAAGTGCCCCGGCATGTGCATTTCAGGAATGAGCTGCCGAAGACCAACGTCGGCAAGATCCTGCGTCGCGCGTTACGCGACGAATTGAAGAAGAAGTAACGACAGGGCGCGGCAAGCGCGCCCTCTGACTATTCATCAGTCACCAGTCATTAGTCACTTCTGCAAGTGATATTGCGGGCTCAGCTCGTGCACGGCGGCGATCATCGCGCCGGCGTGCTCGGGCGGCACCGCCGGATGAATGCCATGGCCCAGGTTGAACACGTGGCCGTGGCCGTGGCCGTAACTCGCAAGCACGCGCGCTACTTCCTCACGAATCTTCTCGGGCGCTGCGTACAGGCAGTTGGGATCGAGATTTCCCTGCAACGCCACGCGATCGTTCACTATGCGGCGCGCGTCGGCGAGGTCAGTCGTCCAGTCCACGCCCAGTGCGTCGCAGCCGGTTTGTGCCATCACGGCCAGTTGGTCGCCGGCTCCTTTCGTAAACAAGATCACCGGCACACGTCGGCCATCCGCCTCGCGCGTCAAGCCATCGAGGATGCTCTGCATGTAATGCAGCGAGAACTCTCGATACTGCGCTGGCGTGAGCACGCCGCCCCAGGTATCGAAAATCATGATGGCCTGCGCACCCGCGGCGATCTGCGCGTTGAGATACGCTCGCGTGGAATCAGCGAGCAGCTGTAGCAAGGCCCGCAGCGTCGCAGGCTCGTTGTACATCATCGTCTTGATGCGCGAGAACTCTCGCGAGCTGCCACCCTCGACGATGTACGTGCCCACGGTCCACGGGCTGCCCGCAAAACCGATCAGCGGCACGCGACCGTTCAACTCCTTTCGAATCAAGCTGACTGCATCCATAACGTAGCGCAGCTCGACCTGCGGATCCGGAACGCCCAGCTTGTCCACGTCCGCCTTGGAGCGCACCGGACGCTCGATTCGCGGGCCTTCTCCGGTCTCGAACTGCAGCCCCAGGCCGAGCGCATGGGGAATCGTCAGGATGTCGGAAAACAAAATCGCCGCGTCGAGCGGATAGCGATCCAGCGGCTGCAGCGTCACTTCGCACGCCAGTTCCGGCGTCATGCACAGTTTCAGAAAACTCCCTGCACGCGCTCGCGTCGCGCGGTACTCCGGCAGGTAGCGCCCGGCCTGACGCATCATCCACACAGGAGTGCGCTCGACCGGCTGCTTCAGCAGCGCGCGGAGGAGGAGGTCGTTGGTCAAATTGGGTCTGGGATTACCGCTCATGGTGAGTGGTAATTTAGCACTTGTTCGACCCGCTGGCCTGACGAAAGACACCGCCGGCACGCGGTGCCCGTGCACTCAATCGAGAGGATCTGGGATGGCGATCTTGCTGGGGGTGCTCGCAGCTTCTCGCGTCGAGGTTGATTCGGGCTGCTCGGTTTCATCGACACCAGCCGCATCCTTGAGCCATCCGGGCCAGCGGTCAATTCCCTGACGGGCCAATTCAATCTGCTCGGCGAGCTCAAAACGCTTCGGTGAGTTGCTCATTCTGAGGACTCCTGAGACATAGGCGAAACACCGCCGCGCCGGAGTGTGGCGGGCAAGACCTTACCAAGCACCTTATCCTCGATCAACATGTAAGACGGCACGAAGCGCTTCAGACGGGGCTCGGCTGTACCGTCGATCCACGTCACGGCATTTCCGTTGCGGTCCTTTCGCTCAGGCGCGCGAAACATCTCCGTATAAATGCTTGGTGCAATACCAACGAATGGTTCAAACGTAACGCGATCCGATCGTGTGGCGCGCGGATCGACATCGATCATGTCATCGTATAATTCACGCGCAAGGCTCTTCGGATACGGTTCGATATACACCACGCGACGGATTCCCGCAGAAATAATGTGCCTTGCGCATAAATGACAGGGAAACGTCGTGCTGTACATGCTGGCGCTCTCGACTGCAATTCCTCGATGAGCCGCTTCAGAGAGAGCCGACATCTCGGCATGCACCGAACGGCCGAACTCCAGCAAGTTCTGAATCTGAGTGCCGTTGAGTGTGCCAGCTTCAATCAATGATTCGGCGTCGCCGCGGGAGTTCTCCGGCGGCCTCCATCCAGCATCGCGAAGCCGGGTAAGCGCCGTTGTGAGCAGCAAGCGCTTGTACCTGGTGGTACTGTCGAAGCCCTTCATGAAATCCCTGTGATCTGGACTTTCTTCATTCCAGTACAGTCCCCCGCCAACCTTTGGAACATCGTTGCAGCCCACCGCGAGGATGCTTCCGTCACTGTTGGTAATGGACACGCCAACCTGCCGCCCCAGATCGGCGGATCGCAATGCAGCCGCGTATGCGTGAAACATCGCGAACTCATCTCGTGTGGGAGTTTCGAAAGGGTGGCCAAACAGCAGGCGAACATAGCGAGCCAAACTCGCCTGCAGTCGCTCGTGTGAGCGCGCGTCAACGAAAAAGTCGCCACACGGAAACGAATCGCGAACACTCTGTCCGAACTTGGTTTCTTCTTGCTCGTCGATCTGGATGAGCTCTTCTGCCGATGCTCGAAATCGGCCCGCATACGGATCACCGCAAGACTCTGCGATGGCCGAGGCTAGTTCTTCAACTCGGTCCTGCCGAGGAGAGTAGGTCGAGATGACGTTGAACGCTCTGCCGTAGACGTAGCGAAGAGACCTGATCTCGTCCGGATGTTTCAGGGATCGAATCAGGAAAGCGGTCCGCTCCAAGGGACGCCTTGCCGCGTCTTCGCGGGATCGGTTTGGTCGCCGCGCAATTCGCCGCTGACGAATTGCAGATATGGCAAGCAGCGCCATAATCTCGCCAGCCGCCGTCCTATGGCGCAGATCCGTTCCAGCCTTCATATGCTCTCGAATCCGCTCGTATTCGGACGCAAATACTCCGTTCTCCAAGTGTGCATAGAGGTCGAGTTGATGGAGAAGCGAGCTGACGTGTATTTCTTCAACCCTGTAGCGCACGCGCTCCAGCTCCGAAGTGAGCGTGCGCGTCACTGCTTTGAGATCGGAGCCCACGGCCCCGACGAGGCCGAACACTAACTCGGGGCCTGAGAGAGCTGATAACTGATCCATGGGCGATATGGCAAGGCTAGTGCATCTGCTAACTTTCCCTAGTTGATCGTGCTCGACGAGCAGTTCACCCCTACGCTGATGTGAAAAATTCCTGTAGATGCCGCGCAAATCGCGCGGCATGGTGCGCGCCCCGCATGCGCGCGCAACGCGCGGTAGCACCGACGCGCACCGGTGAAGTAATGAAGGCGAGAAGCTCAGCTGCGCTTGGAAGGATCGAAGATGCGCTCGTGCTCGACGATGGCGTAGCGGTCGGTCATGCCGGCGATGTAGTCGGCGACGGCGCGTGCGCGGCCGGGCTCGCCGGATTGCGCTTCCATCTGCGTGGCGATTTGCTGATGTTCCGTGGGCAGCAATTCGGGGCGAGCGAAGAAGGTTTGGAATAGGCTGCTGATAACCGCGTCGGCCTTGTTGGTCATGCGCAGGACGCGATAGTGGCGATAGAGGTGATCGAGCAGATATCGCTTGAGCTCCAGATGTTCCGCCAGCACGGACGCGCTGAATTTCACTAGCGCACCCGGCGCGGCCCGCACCGCTTCGACATCGGCAGGCGCTGACGCGCGTAATTGGGTAGCGGTGTTCTCGATCAAATCGGTGACGACGTACGCAATCATGCGGCGGATGACTTCATGCACGAGCCGCCGCCCGTTCAAGGCCGGATACGCCGCCATGACGACGTCATATTGCCGCCGGAACAGCGGCACTTGTTTCAGCTCATCGACGGTGATGAGCCCGGCGCGCAGGCCATCGTCCAGATCGTGATTGTTGTACGCAATCTCATCGGCCAGATTGGCGAGCTGCGCTTCGAGCGTCGGCTGGCGGCGGCGGATGAAACGCTCACCCAGCTCGCCAAGCTTGCGCGCATTGTTCAACGAGCAGTGTTTGAGAATACCTTCACGCGTTTCGAAGGTGAGATTCAGGCCCGCGAATGCCGCGTAATGTTCCTCGAGCTCATCGACCACGCGCAGCGACTGCAGGTTGTGCTCGAAGCCGCCGTAATTGCGCATGCAGGCATTGAGCGCATCCTGCCCCGCGTGACCGAACGGTGTGTGCCCCAGATCGTGTGCGAGACAAATGGCTTCGCACAGGGTTTCGTTGAGTCGCAGGGCCCGCGCGATAGTGCGAGCGATCTGCGCGACCTCGATGGAGTGAGTCAGTCGAGTGCGAAACAGATCGCCTTCGTGATTGACGAAGACCTGGGTCTTATAGACGAGGCGCCGAAACGCCGTGGAGTGCACGATGCGATCGCGATCTCGCTGATACTCACTACGGTAGCGCGGCGCCTCCTCCGGATGCTGACGACCCTTCGAGCGGGTGTCGCAGGAAGCGTACGGTGCGAGCGGCGAGGGCGCGGCGTTCATGCGGTGGTATCGAAATGCGTTCGCATCGTGGCGGCGAACGCTTCGCCTGAGTAGTCACTGACGACATCCGCCTTGCCCAGGCTGCGTAACAAGACCAGGCGCAACTTGCCGTCGAGTACTTTCTTGTCGAGCCCCATCAGCTCGCGCGCTCGCTCGGCGCCGATGCGCGGCGGCTCGACGGGTAACTTGAAGCGCTTCAGCAGAGCGATCGCGCGCTGTTTGTCGGTAGCGGGCAACCAGCCCAGCCGTTCGGACAAATCCGCTGCCATCACCATGCCCGCCGCGACTGCTTCACCGTGCAGCCAGTTGCCGTATCCCGAAGCGGTCTCGATGGCATGACCGAACGTGTGACCGAGATTCAGAATGGCGCGCAAGCCGTGCTCGCGCTCGTCGATGCCAACGACTTCGGCTTTGATCTCACAAGAGCGGCGCACCGCGTGAATGACGGCAGTATCGACCCGCTGCAACAAGGCCTCGGCGTGCTCTTCGAGCCACGCGAAGAACGCCGGGTCGTAGATCAAGCCGTACTTCACGATCTCCGCGATCCCCGCGGCAAACTCGCGCTCCGGCAGCGTGTGTAGCGTGGCGGTGTCCGCAATCACACAGCGCGGCTGATGGAACGCGCCGATCATGTTCTTCGCGCTCGGATGATTGACCGCGGTTTTGCCGCCCACGGACGAATCCACCTGGGCGAGCAACGTCGTCGGCACCTGGATGTAATCGATGCCGCGTTGGTAACAAGCAGCGGCGAAGCCCGCCATGTCACCCACGACGCCACCGCCGAGGGCGATCACGGCCGCATCGCGATTCATCCGTTCATGCACCAGGCCATCGAAGATTCGCGACAGGGTCTCGAGCGTCTTGTATTGCTCGCCATCCGGCAGGACGACCGAAGCCGTGCGCCGATCTTTCAGCGCCAGTTCCAGTGGCCGCAAATACAGCGGCGCGATGGTCTCATTGGTGACGATGAGCAGATTGCGCGCGGCGATGTGCTCGCTCAGCAACTCATCGTCGGCCAGCAGGTGCGGTCCGATCAGAATGGGATAGCTGCGCTCGCCCAGCGCAATGTCGACTCGTTCGTGCGGTTGATGGCTCATGATGGGGTCAGCTCCTGCAAACGCTGCACGACCTCGTCGGCGACCGCACGTACTTGCCGGCCATCGGTACATATGATGATGGCGGCGATGGATTCGTACAGCGGCGCGCGAATGGTCATCAGCTCGCGCAGCTTGCGCTCGGGATTCTCGGTGTACAGCAACGGACGCTGACGGCCATGACGCGTGCGCTCCAGTTGCTGATCGACGCTGGTCTGCAGATACACCACACGGCCACGGGTCGCCAGATGGTCGCGGTTCTGCGGCGACAGGACGGCGCCACCGCCTGTGGCGACGATCACATCCTGCAACTGAGTCAGCGAGTCGATCACTTCGCGCTCGCGCTCTCGAAAGCCGGTTTCGCCTTCCTTCTCGAAAATATAGGGAATGTCGACACCGGTCCGGTGCTCGATTTCCGCGTCGCTGTCGTAGAAATGAAGATGCAGCAGACGCGCAAGCTGCTTGCCCACGGCAGTCTTGCCCGAGCCCATCGGGCCGATCAGGAAGACGTTATTGCCGCGCGCGGGCTTGGTCGGTTCGGAGGTCATGCAAGGCGGGACTATAAACGAAAGAGGCCGCCCGAAGGCGGCCTCAGCCGTTGCCAGTATTGCCCGACCTTGCCTTTAATAAAGGCTGGAACCTTCGCGCAGGATGCGCGGGGTCACGAAGATCAGCAGCTCGTCCTTGTTGTCCGTGGTCGTGGTCTGCTTGAACAGGCGGCCGACCACCGGGATGTCGCCCAGGTACGGCACCTTGCGCTCGGCGTCGCGACGCTCGGTTTCCAGGATGCCGCCGAGCACCACGGTCTGGCCGTCGTTGACCAGCACCTGAGTCACGATCTCGCGGGTGTCGATGCTGGGCACGAAGCCGCCGGTGGCGCTGGCGACCAGCTGACCGACGCTGTCCTTGGACACGGTGAGGTCGAGGATCACGCGGTTGTCCGGAGTGATCTGCGGCGTCACCTTCAGGCTCAGCACTGCCTTCTTGAACTGAGTGGTCGTGGCACCGCTGGACGACGATTCCTGGTAGGGAATTTCCACGCCCTGCTCGATGGTGGCTTCGCGCTGGTTGGCCGTGATCAGTCGGGGCGAGGAGATGATCTCGCCGCGGCCTTCGGCCTGCGCCGCCGACAGCTCGAGGTCGACCAGGTAGTCGGAGTCGATCAGAGCCAGTGCGAGGCGGCCAGCCGGGTTGGCGGCCGGCAGGTTCACCAGATAACGATCGATCGCGTTTTCAGGCAGGCCAAAGCCACCCAGCTGACCGGAGTCGCCATTGGTCGGCGTGCCGATGGCATTGCCGTTCTGACCTGCAACCGCCGGGTACGGACTGATGCCGATCTGGTTTTCAGTGTTCAGCGGGCCGCCCAGCAGGCCGAGGCCGTCGCTGCCGCCCTGCGTGAAGGCGACGTTCGCACCGAAGCGCACGCCCAGGTCGCGGCTGTAATCGTCGCTCACGATCACGATGCGCGCTTCGATCATCACCTGCTTGACCGGGATATCGAGCGTCGACACCAGGCGGCGAATGTCCGCCAGGCGCTCGGACGTGTCCTGCAGCAGCAGGGTGTTGGTGCGCTCGTCGATCGCGACACTGCCGCGCTCGGAGATCAGTGAGCCGGCACCCGACTTGATCAGTGTGGCGAGATCGGCGGCCTTGGCGTAGTTCACCTGCAGGTACTCGGTACGCAGCGGCGAGAGTTCCTGAGCTTCCTTACGCGCGGTCAGCAGTTCCTTTTCGCGGGCGGCAATTTCACTCGCCGGCGCGATGAAGATGACGTTGCCTTCCTGACGGGAGTCGAGGCCCTTGGTACGCATCACCACGTCCAGCGCCTGATCCCAAGGCACGCTCTGCAGACGCAGCGTGACGTTGCCGGCGACGGAATCGCTGATCACCATGTTCTGGCCGCTCGTATCGGCCAACAGCTGCAACACGGCGCGGGTTTCGATGTCCTGGAAGTTCAGGGTCAGACGCTCGCCGACATATTCCTTCTTATCGCGCAGCTCGGGCGGCAGCTTCACGACCGGCTTCACTTCGATCGTGTAGATGTTGTCGGATTGATAAGCGAGTTGCTCGTAATCGCCGGACGCGGAGATCACGAGACGGGCGCCGTCGCCGACGCGCAGGGCATCGACGCTGCTCACCGGCGTGGCGAAGTCCACCACATCCAGACGCTGCAGCAGGTTTTCGGGAATCGCGGTCTTGGCGAAGTTCACGACGATCTTGCCGCCTTCCTGGCGCAGATCTGCCGGCACTTTGGCGTCGGTCAGCTCGACGATGACGCGGGCCGAGCCGTCGCCACCGCGGCGGAAATCGATGTTGTTGACGCTGCGAACGCCGGACACCGAGGCAGCGGCGGGACGCTGAGTCGCGGCGGCGAGGCCACCTGGCTGGGCGCTCGTCTGCAGCGAGCGGCCGGTGCCGGCGCCGGCGAGCGACACCACGATGGTGTTGCCTTGAACTCGGGTTTCGTAAGGCACCAGCGAGTCGACGTTGAGCACCACTCGGGTGCGGCCATTCGCTTCGGCGACGTTGACGGTGTCGAGCACACCTTGTTTCACATCGACGCGACGCGAGGTCATCGCGACCGAGGTGGCGGGCAGATCGAGCGCGATGCGCGCCGGATTGTCGACTGTGAAAGTCAGCGGTGTGGGCGCGGCGTCGGCCAGACGGAGGGTGAGCTCCACCTTGTTTCCGCTGGCCTGCGCCTGGATGCTTTCCAGCCGATTGGTGGACTGCGCCCATGCAGCCTGGCCGAACCCGGCCAGTGCCGCCAGGGTCAGGACCAGTCGTGCGGCAGACCGTGGCACGCTTGAGAACAACATTCTGTGTTTCTCCCTGAGAATCATTTGTTCAGCGCCAGCGCCGCTGGCCGCTCGATGTAGCCGCCGAGGCCGTCCGGGACGATCTCGATGATGGAAATACGCGTGGGCGTGATGCTGACCACGCGGCCGTCGTTCTGACCCATGAAGGCACCGGGCAGCACCCGATGCACCAAGCCATCCTTGCCCTGGACCAGAGCGAAGTTCTTGCCCTGCAGCTGCAGCGTGCCGACCATGGTCATGGTGTCGAGCGGGAACTGCTCGAGGAATTCGCGTGTGCGCTTGCTGTCCGGACGCACGGCGTTGGCCACATCACTGCGCGTCGGTGCGCTCGGCACGAATGGCGAGCGCATGCTCGATGCGTTGTACGTGAAGCCCTCGTAGGCCCTGATCTGCGGCAGCGGATCGATGCGCTCGCCAGGTCGACTCTTGATCTCGGCAACCTGCGCCTGCAGCTTGTCCATGTCCGTGGAGCAGCCGCTCAGCCACACCAGGGCGAGCGCGCCGGTCGCGAGAGTTCGAAGATGCTTGTTGTTTACCGTCATAAGTGACTGCTCTTGCCGCTGTTCCAAGGGCGCCGCATTACGTTGCGTTGGGCGGGCGAGCCCCGTTCGGTCTGCCACCCTTCGGCATCTTGGGTTCCTGGGCAGCCTGTTCCTCGTCGTCCAGGTAACGATAAGTCTTCGCGGTGACGTTCAACTGCAGCTGGTCGTTGCCTCCGTCCTTACCCGCCGGCACGATCTCCACGTCGTGCAGCGTGACGATACGCGGCAAACCTGCGATGCCGCTCACGAACGCGCCGATCGCATGGAAGCTGCCCGTCAAGCGCATCTTGATCGGCAACTCGGCATAGAAGTCCTTGTTGATCTGCGCCTCCGGCTGAAACAACTTCTGATCCAGGCCGGCGCCCGCGCCCTGCTGTGAAATATCGGTCAGCAGGTTGGGCACTTCGGTCTTGTCGGGCAGCTTGCGCAACATCGCGCCGAAGGAGCGCTCCATTTCGGCGAGCTGCGCCTTATACGCGTCCAGATTCGCAGCCTTGCGCGCCTTGGTTTCCAACGTGCCCAGCAATTGCGTTTCCTGCGCGCGCGCCGCATCGAGCTCCGGCTTCTTGTCCTTCCACGCCAGGAAATACGCCATCAGTCCGGCGGCGACCACGAAAATCAACAAGATCGCACCGAGACGGAACGGCAGCGGCCAACGACTCGGGTCGTTGGGATCGAGGTCGCGTAGCTGTTCGACGAATGTGCTCACGACGCATCTCCCGCACGACGTGCCGGCTTCGCTTTGGCCGCAGACGCATTCTCCGCGGCGGCGGCAACCTGTGGATTCTCCTGGGTCGCGTTCAGCGTGAACTGCGAACCGGCGTCGCTCGCGCCCTTGGTCTCCAGAATCTGCAGCGCCGGATCCTTCAGCCACTCGGAGCTGTCGATATTGCGCATGTAGGAGGCCACGCGTGTGCTCGACTGCGCGATGCCTTTCAACTCGATCTTACGGTCGGTCTGTTTCACTGAGGTGAGATAGATGCCGTCGGGCGTGGTGCGTACCAGCTGATCGAACACGTGCACGATTTCCGGCCGGCTCAGCTCGAGCTGCTCGATCACGCTGATGCGCGCCTGCAAGCGTTTCTTCTGCTCTTCCAGATCCAGGATCTCGGCAATCTGCTTGTCGAGCTCTTTGATCTGGTTGTTCAAATACGTGTTGCGCGCCATCTGGTCGTCGATCGCCGACTGCATCTGCCAGTTGACGACGAAGAACACCATGGCGGCGGCGGCCAGCGCGCCGACCGCGCCGACGCCGAATTCCTGACGTTTGCGTTTGCGCTCCGCTTCCCGCCAGGGCAATAGGTTGATTCTTGGCATGTCAGTCGAAGCTCCGTAACGCGAGACCGCACGCAGTCAACAACGCGGTGGCATCTTTCTTGACCGCCTGCGCCTTGGCCTTCTGACTTACCTTCATCTGACCCAGTGGATCGCCTCGTTGTGATTCGATGCCGACCCGACTTTGGATCATTTCGGCGGCGCCCGCGATGTTGGCGCAGCCGCCACAGATGAGAATCTGTTCAGGCTGCTCGCGACCGGCGCCGGAGGCGAGGAAGAACTGCAAAGAGCGGCTCACCTGCTGGCACATATCGTCGATGAACGGACCGAGCACTTCGGTCTCGTAGTTGCCCGGCAGCCCGCCTTCTTTCTTGGCACGGCCGGCCTCTTCCATGCTAAGGCCGTAGGTACGCATGACCTCTTCGGTCAACTGCTGGCCGCCGAAGGCGAAGTCACGTGTGTAGATGACCTTCAGATCGCGCAACACGCTGAACGTGGTGGAGCTGGCGCCGAAGTCGACCACCGCGATCACGCGGCCCAGGCCGCCATCGGGCATCTGGTGTGTCAGCAGGCGGCAGGCATTCTCGAGCGCGAACGCTTCTACATCGACGATCTTGGCGGTGAGGCCGGCAGCGGCGCACGCGGCGATCCGCTGCTCGACATTCTCCGAGCGGGTCGCGACCAGCAGCACGTCGAGCATGTCCGGATCCTTCTCGGAAGGACCGATCACTTCGAAGTCGAAGCTCACCTCTTCCATGGGGAAGGGGATGTACTGGTCGGCCTGCATTTCCACCTGGCCTTCCAGCTCGTTCTCGCCGAGCGTGCGCGGCATCTGGATGACCTTGGTGATGGCGGCATCGCCGCTGATCGCCACGGCCGCTTCCTTGGCGCGCGCACCTGAACGCTTTACAGCTCGCTTGATGGCCTCGCCGACGGCATTGGCGTCGACGATGGCTTTTTCGTTGATTGAATTCGGCGGAGTGGCCTCCGCAGCATAGGACTCCACGCGGTATTGACCGCCGCTCATGCTCAATTCGATGAGCTTGACCGAGGAGGTAGTGATGTCCAGCCCCAGGATGGGTCTGGATTTTGCGGTTAACAGCACGCTGGTTCCCTTTCCTGATCAGACACTTAGGTGACGATCGCAGAGCGGACGCGAAACACGGGTCGCAACTATATACAGCCGTGACTTAAGTTGAATGTGAGGAGCCTCACGAAATACCATCGCGGTATTCCCGCAGCAAAAGTGCTTTTTTTGCAGTAGTCGGCGCAACTCTGCCGCGTTCATTCGTTTGAGACGAAGTAGATCAGAGCCTTACCACCTGAACAGCGTGCACCTTCGTCCCGGCTCCGCGGTCTTCCTGCCGAGATCCCCGAATGCCGTTTGCGGTTTCGCGACCCAGGCCCGCGGCCGTGAAACCTGAGAGTCGTCTGCAACGATCTTCAGGGACTGACCTCAAAGTCAGTCTGGGAAGGCATTGGTACTATCGGCGTCGTGTCCCTGGATCGACGGCGGCGCCACGGGGCGGCCCAGCCATAGATTATGTTCAAGATTTCAGGGCTAATATTGCCTAGCAGCTTTTGATATAGCAACTGGCAAAGCAAGGACTTAGGATTTTTAGTTGCCATGCGACGTTACCTCAAATCTCCCCTCCGGCTGATCCTCGCAGGCGCTGTCGGAGCGGCTGGCGCGGCGGTCCTCGGACTGGCCGGTGCCTATCAGTACCTGCGTCCCGCGCTGCCCGACGTGACCGCCATCAAGGACATCCGGCTGCAGGTGCCGCTGCGCGTCTTCAGCCGCGACGGCCGGCTGATCGCTCAGTTCGGTGAGCAGCGCCGCATTCCGCTGGGCTTCGACGCCATCCCCCGCCAGATGATCAATGCGGTGCTCGCGGCCGAGGACGATCGTTTCTTCAAGCACGGCGGCGTCGACTATCCGGGTCTGGCGCGCGCCGTGATCCGGCACCTCCTGTCAGGAAACAAAGCCGAGGGCGGCAGCACGATCACGATGCAGCTCGCGCGCGGCGTGTTTCTGAGTCCGGAGAAGAGCTATCGCCGCAAGATGGTGGAAATCTTCACCACGCTGCGCATCGAGCAGGAGCTCACCAAGCAGGAAATCCTCGCGCTGTACCTGAACAAAATGTTTCTTGGCCAGCGCGCGTATGGCATCGGTGCCGCGGCGGAAGTTTATTACGGCAAGTCAGTCGATCAGTTGACGCTGCCAGAGATTGCCGTAATCGCCGGCACGTTCCGCCTGCCGTCGCGTGACAATCCAGTGGCAAACGCAGAGCTCGCTCGCCAGCGACGCTCGTATGTGCTCCGCCGTATGCGCGAGAAGGAATACATCACGCAGGCAGAGTACGAATCGGCGTTGAAAGCGCCGGTCGAATCGAAACTGCACGGGCCCGCAGTCGAAGTCGAAGCGCCCTACATTGCGGAAATGGTGCGAGCCGACTTGTTCAATCGACTCGGCGCCGATGCTTACACCGCAGGTTACGAAGTCATCACGACGGTCGACAGTCGCTTGCAACGTGCCGCCGTGAAGGCGTTGCGTGGCGCATTGCTCGATTACGATCAGCGCCATGGCTATCGCGGTCCCGCCGGTCGCGTCACGTTGCCGTCGGGCGCGCGTGCAANAAAAGGAATGGTCGCAAGCGATCGATGAATACGCAGTGCGCGGCGGTCTCGAGCCCGCGGTTGTGATCGCGACGGAAGAAAAAAGCGCGGTCGCTTACTCGCGCGGCGCTGGCCGCATCAACTTGGGCTGGAGTGGCATGAGTTGGGCTCGCAGCCCGCTGCCTGATGGCAGCGTCGGCCCGCAGCTGCAACGTGCGACCGATGTGCTCGCGGTCGGCGACATCATCTATGTCGCTCAGGAAGTCTCGGGCAACTGGCGCATGGTGCAGGTGCCGGAAGCGCAGGGCGCGTTTGTCGCAATGGACCCGCAGGACGGCGGCATCGCGGCGCTCACGGGTGGCTTCGATTATTTCGCCAGCAACTACAACCGCGCCGTGCAGGCCAAGCGTCAGCCCGGCTCGTCGTTCAAACCTTTCCTGTATTCAGCGGCGCTCGACCAGGGGTTCACGCCCGCGAGCATCGTGAACGACGCACCTCTGGTCATCGAGGATGCGGCGCTCGAGGGTAGCTGGCGTCCGCAGAACAACTCGCGCGAATTTCGCGGTCCCATGCGTCTGCGCGAAGCGCTGGTCCGTTCGCGCAATCTGGTTTCGATTCGTGTGATGAATTCGTTGGGGCCTGCGTACGCCACGCAGTTCATCTCGCGCTTTGGCTTTCCAGAAACCAGCTTGCCGCGCAATCTGTCGCTGGCGCTGGGCACGGCGCAGGTTTCTCCATTGGAGATGGCGAGCGCTTACTCGGTGTTCGCGAACGGCGGCTTCCGCGTCGAGCCCTATTTCATTCAACGCATCATCGACAGCAACGGCAAGGTCGAATTCGAAGCCGAGCCGAAGTTCGCCTGTGCCGACTGCGTGCAGCCGACGCCCGCCGAGGGTGGCGCGACCAATCTGCTCGATGCGCCGATCACCACTGCCACCAATGACGAGACGCGTTGGGGCGGCCGTACCTATCTGCAGGAGAAGTTCCTGGCGCCTCAAGTCCTCTCGCCGCAGAACGATTATTTGATGACCGACATGATGGGCGACGTCGTCAAGCGCGGCACCGCGGTCCGCGCGTTGCAGTTGAAGCGCAGCGACATCGCCGGCAAGACCGGCACGACCAACGATCGTCGCGACGCCTGGTTCTGCGGCTTCAACAACTCGCTGGTCGGCACCGCCTGGGTGGGCTTCGATCAGGAACGTTCCCTCGGTCCGGGTGAAGAGGGCAGCCGCACGGCGTTGCCGATGTGGATCTACTTCATGTCCGAAGCGTTGAAGGGTGTGCCCGAGCAAAAACGCACGCCGCCGCCGGGACTGGTGTCCATGCGGATTTCGGCGGATACCGGCCTGGCCGCACGGCCCGGCGATCCGAATGCTATTTTCGAGACATTCATGGCGGGCCATTTGCCACCGAAAGCCGAAATCGACTCGGCGCTGCCCGGCGATGACGAGGAGAACAAGGAAAAAGACGACTCGCTGTTCTAGAACGGCGGGGCGGTTCTGATTACGGGAACGAAGATGAGTAAACGAAGCAACCCACGCGCGGAACAGCTGCGCATGGCGCTGGCGCAGGAAGCGGCTCGCATCATGTCCGAACAGGGCATCGACGATTACGGCCTGGCCAAGCGCAAGGCGGCCGAGCGCCTCGGCGCGACCGATATCGCGGTATTGCCGAAGAACACCGAGATCGAGGCGGCGCTGGCGGCGCATCATCGTTTGTTCGAGGGTCACAAGCATTCGACGGCGCTGAGCGCATTGCGCCGGACAGCGCTGCAGGCCATGAAGTTGCTGGGTGACTTTCAGCCGCGGCTAGTCGGGCCAGTATTGAGCGGCACGGCGTCGGCGCACTCGGAAGTGAATCTGCATCTGTTTGCGGAAGGCTCGGAGCCGGTGGCGCTGCATCTGATGGAGCGGGGCATTCCGCACCACATCGCCGAACGCCGGCTGCGCTACGAGCCGAACCGGCTGGTCTCGTATCCGGTGGTGCAATTCGTTGCGGGGGATCGGGAAATCGACGCGGTCGTGTTTCCCATCGATGGCATTCGTCAGTCGCCGGCCAGCCCGGTGGATGGCAAGCCGATGCGCCGCGCGGACGCGGCTGAGTTGGAGTCTCTGCTAGAGGAAGCGAGCAGCGATGACTGAGTCACCGCTGCTCGCCTGACGATCAGCGCTTTTCCATCTCGACGTACTGGCGCGTCGCAGGTCCCGTGTACAGCTGGCGCGGACGGCTGATCTTCATGGTCGGATCGGCAATCATTTCCTGCCAGTGCGCCACCCAGCCGACGGTGCGGGCGATCGCGAACATCACCGTGAACATCGACTGCGGGATGCCGATCGCGCTGTAGATGATGCCGGAGTAGAAATCCACGTTCGGATACAGCTTGCGCTCGACGAAGTACTCGTCCTTCAGCGCGATTTCTTCCAGCTTCAGCGCCAGTTCGAACAGCGGGTTGTCGGACTTGCCGAGCTTCGCCAGCACCTTGTGGCACATGGCGCGGATGATGGTCGCGCGCGGGTCGAAGTTCTTGTAGACGCGGTGGCCGAAGCCCATCAGCTTGAAGTTGTCGTTCTTGTCCTTGGCCTTGGCGAGGAACTTCGGCACGTTCTCGACGGTGCCGATCTGCTCCAGCATCGCCAGCACCGCTTCGTTCGCGCCGCCGTGAGCCGGGCCCCACAATGCCGAGATGCCCGAGGAAATCGCGGCGTACGGATTGGTGCCCGTGCTGCCGGCGAGACGAACCGTGGACGTGCTCGCGTTCTGCTCGTGATCGGCGTGCAGGATGAACAACAGATCGAGGGCCTGCGCCTGCACCGGATCGATGTTGTACTGCTCGCACGGCACAGCGAAGAACATCTGCAGCAGGTTCGAGCAGTAGTCCAGATCGTTGCGCGGGTACATGAACGGCTGACCCAGCGCATGCTTGTACGCGGCCGCGGCGATCGTCGGAATCTTGGCGATGATGCGATGGGCGAAGATCTCGCGATGGCGCGGGTTATTGATGTCCATCGAGTCGTGATAGAACGCCGCCATCGATGCCACCACGCCCGAGAGCATCGCCATCGGATGCGCGTTGGCCTGGAAACCGTTGAAGAATCGCAGCAGCGATTCGTTGATCATCGTGTGGTATTGGACCGCGTGCTGAAATTCAGCGAGCTGCTCGCTGGTCGGCAATTCGCCGTTGATCAGCAGATACGACACTTCCAGGAAGTTGCTCTTCTCGGCCAGCTGCTCGATCGGGTAGCCCCGGTACAGCAACACGCCGTTGTCGCCATCGATGAAAGTAATTTTACTTTCGCACGACGCCGTGGCCATGAAGCCCGGGTCGAAGGTAAACATGCCATGTTCCTTGGCGAGGTTGCCGATGCTGAGCACATCGGGCCCGAGCGTGCCGCTCTTCACTTCGGCGAGCGACTTCTTGCCGGTCGCCAGATTGGTCAGTTCAAACTTCTTCTCGGCCATGGAGCTAATTCCGCAGACAGATGCCACAGGGGAGCCTGACCGGGCGCTTCGGTGAAGGGAGCATCTGGCCAAGCCGTGGAAAACGAGCGAGCCCCTCCGTAGGCGTGCGTTCGTCGCGGCTTTTTGCAAGCGCAAAAATCGGAGGCGCAGACTTACACGTCATCGCCAGCGAATCAAGCATGCAGACTGACGACTGACATTACTAATGTGCATCGCGGCGGCTGCGACGCTAGAGCCCGTCAATCGATGTCGTGAAGTCCGCCGTTGTCTATTAGGCCGACTTATTTTTCCTTCGGTGCGATTAATCTTCGTCCCATAACTCGGACTACTGCACGATCTTGATCAGCTGGCCGGGCTGCGGCTCTTTGTTCGGGTACAGATCGTTGAGCAGGCGCAGCTGCTGTTCGGCGTACTCGGGCAAGGGTGAAGTTTTCGCAAGATCCGCGATGCGCGTGGTCTCGGTGGCGCGGATCGTTTTGATCTTGTAGGGCTCGGCGAGCGCGAACTCGTTCTGCTTCAAGCGGCGGAACGTTTTCACCGTCGACATGAAGAGCGGATCGGCCTTGGGCGTGCCGGTCGAACCCTTGCTGGCGCCGGCAAAAATGTAGGCCAGATTGTTGTGGTAGAGAACCACGTAGCGGGCCGGCATCAAGCCGAAGGGCGTGGCCGCGGCCCGCACGACGGCGGTGTAGCCCTGCAATCCATTCACTTCGATGGGCTCGGATTGGCTGGCGCTGGAGCGCGCGAGCAGCCGTGAAAGAAATTCACGCGGACCGGTGTTCGGCGGCGGCGCTTGCGTCTGCATCTGCAGGACGCTGTCCTTCTGCGGCGAGAGCGCGACGACGCGATCGGCCTGATTCTCCACCGTCCAGCCGCTCGGGAAAGCGAGTGTCAGCCCCAGATCGACGTGATAGAAGCGATTGCCTTTGAGCACGCCCTGCGAGCGGCTCGGCCCCATCGGCAGCCCTTCGATCACCTTCAGATATTTCTCGCGACCGGGATCGAGATTGTCGGTGGGACCGCCCTTGAGCTTCTCCGCCGCCTTCACGACTTCGGTGAGACGCTGATCGTTGTCGGGGTGGGTCGCGAACACGCCGTGATACACGCGCGGCTCGCGCTTTTCCTCACGTGCGCGCTGGATCTCGAACATCTCCTGGTTCTTCAGCAGCCGCACCACGTCGATCATGTTGGTCGGTGCGTAGCCGACATTCTTGAGATATTCCGCGCCGAGCCGATCGGCCTCGAGCTCCTGGTCGCGACCGTAGCCGCTGACCAGCGCGGCGCCGGCGTAGTTGGCGAGACCGGCGAGATCGGCACTGCCGGTGAAGATGCCGACCGCGGCGGCACCGATGTTCGACAGCGCCGACTTGCTCTGCTGACGCACCGGATGGCGCGCCGTCACGTGCCCGACTTCGTGACCCAGCACGGCGGCCAGCTCGGCCTCCGAGTTGAGGTAATTCATGATGCCGCGAGTGATGTAGACATAACCGCCGCCGGTGGTGAACGCGTTGATGTCCTCGCTATCGAGCACCATGAAGTGATATTCGAGCTCAGGGCGGTGGCTGGCCTTGGCGGTGCGCTGGCCCACCTCGTTGACATAAGCCTGCAGCTGCTGGTCGTCATAGGGCCCGCCGAACTGCTGCATGATCAGCGGATGCACTTCCTTGGAACGCTTGATCTCGCCGGCTTCGCTCTGGAACACCAGATCCGGCCGCCCGGTCACCGGGTTGGAAGCACAGCCGCTCAATAGCGCCGCGGGTCCGGCAGCGAGGGCGATAAGCAACACGGCGCGAATTGTGTTTTTCAGCGGCATGGCGGCGTCCGGCTCGGCAACGGCTGGGCGGCCATTGCACTCTATAGCTGTATGTTGATGCAAATCGTCGCGAGTTCCCCGACTGGATTCTCTAGGTACCTGGGGAGTGCGAAAACGACAAAAAGGGCGCCCGGAAACCGGAGCGCCCCTTTGGGTGTAGTGCCCGCCTGCTGAACGCGTGCTTAACGCGGCTGGCGTCAGCCGACTCGCCGATGCTGTCCGCGGAAAGCTTCCGCGCGACCGCTATTAGCGAGCGTACTTCTTGCGGAACTTGTCCACGCGACCGCCGGTATCGACGATCTTCTGCTTGCCCGTATAGAACGGATGGCAGTTGGAGCAGACTTCGATCTGCAGGTCATGGCCCAACGTGGAGCGGGTAACGAAGGAGTTACCGCAGCTGCAAACCACGTTGATCGCTTTGTACTCAGGATGGATGCCGTCTTTCATGGCTCTGTATCTTGGGTCGGACCGGGCCGAAAAAAGGGGGCGAAGTGTAGCGGCCGCTCGCCCCCCTCGCAAGAAGAAAACTTTCGCTCGGATGGGGGCGAATGGATTCGTAGGTACTTGACGGCGGTTATCCACAAAACCTGTGGATAAGTTTGTGGATGAATGGGCGCCGGGTCGACCTCAGACCTTGCAGAAATGTGACGCTGTCAAATTGCTCAAATTTTCACCAGGGTATTTCACCCTGCGCGATCAATGACTTACAGAGCCCTGCTGATATATCGCATTGAATTTTGTCATCAACGTGGGGCGCACACCACGCACCTTCCTGCGTGTGCATAACCCACGCGCGGGCAGGGCTAAGGGAGTGGTTTTCAAAGAGAATTTTGTGGCTTGGTTCACACGCCGGAGTAGCGGTAAGAGGAACTATTCGGCGCCCCGCCACGTTCAGATTTCTTCCTACGAGGGTAAGAAGAGCTCCTGCAGATCGTTGAGGAAGCGCTGCCCGTCCCCGGTCGCCCGCCACTGCCGATGGCCCTCCTGCTCGAGCAGACCTTTGCGCTCAGCCGCCGCGATCTTCCCCCCGAGCACCTCGAACGACAGGCCGGTGCGTGCTTCGAAGGCTTGCTCATTGAAGCCCTCGATGAGTCGCAGACCGTTGAGCATGAACTCGAACGGCAGATCCTCGCCCGGGACCACGCGACGTTCGCTCAACCGCGAGTCCGCAGAACGGGACAGGTACTCGCGGGGTTGCTTCACGCGAGTGGTCCGCTCGATGACCTCGCGCGCATCGAGCCGCGTCAGCTTGCCGTGCGCGCCGGCGCCGATGCCGATGTAGTCGCCGAATTCCCAGTAGTTCAGATTGTGGCGGCTCCTGCGCCCCGTTCGCGCGTAAGCCGAGACTTCGTATTGCTCGTAGCCACGCGCCGCCAGCAGCTCCTGAGAATCGATCTGCATCTGCCAGCAGTCGTCCGGATCGGGCAGCGGCGGCGGACGGTGATAGAACACCGTGCCGGGCTCCAACGTCAGCTGGTACTGCGAGAGGTGGGCTGGCTGAAGTGCCAGCGCGCTTTCCAGGTCCTGCAGCGCTTGCGCCACGTTCTGCGCCGGCAGCCCGTACATCAGATCGAGATTGAAGTTGTCGAGCCCGGCTTGCCGCAGCTCTTCGACCGCACGGGCAATGTCGCCGGCGCCGTGAATGCGCCCCAACAACTTCAACTGCTCCTCGTTGAAAGTCTGCGCGCCGAGCGACACGCGATTCACCCCAGCATCGCGATATCCCGAGAAGCGGCCGTGCTCGATCGTGCCGGGATTCGCCTCGAGTGTGATCTCGATGGCCGGATCGAAGGGAATGTGTCGGCGCACCCCTTCCAGCAACCGGCCGACCTGATCGGGAGCAAACAGGCTGGGCGTGCCGCCCCCGAAGAAGATCGAGGTCAGCGCGCGACCCTGCACCGCCGCCACGTCGTTCTGCAGATCGTCGAGCAGCGCATCGATGTACTGCGCCTGGGGCACCAGCTCCGGCGCCGCATGCGAGTTGAAGTCGCAGTACGGGCATTTGCGCACACACCAGGGCATGTGCACGTAGAGGGACAGCGGGGGCAGGGCGAGTGACACGACCAGCTTGCTACGAGATCGGATGGATCTCTCTCAATTGGGCCACCAAGCCACGCAGCGCCTGGCCGCGATGGCTGAGCAGATTCTTCTCCACCGCAGACAGTTCCGCCACCGTCACCGGGCGTTCAGCGAGCTCGAAAATCGGGTCATAGCCGAAGCCGCCCGTGCCACGACGATTGCTCGTGATGCGACCTTCCCAGCTCGCCTGGCAAATCAGGGGCGACGGATCTTGCGGCGAACGCATGTACACCAGCGCACACTGATAGCGAGCCGAGCGCTCCGCAGGCGATTTGCCTTCGAGCGCCGCGAGCAGCTTGACCAGATTGTCCTCGTCGCTCGCGCCCTCGCCAGCGTAGCGCGCGGAATAAATGCCGGGCGCACCTTCGAGTGCATCGACTTCGAGCCCCGAATCGTCGGCGATGGCCGGCAAGCCAGACGCTTGCGCCGCGTGCCGCGCTTTCAAAATGGCGTTCTCGACGAACGTCAGTCCCGTCTCCTCGACACTGATCGAAGTGAACTGAGATTGCGGCAGGACTTCGAATGCCGGCGGCGGCAGCAGCTGGCGCAGCTCCTTCAATTTGCCGGCATTGCCGGTGGCGATGACCAGACGCATGACGCTCAATCCGCGTTGAGCGCTTCGAGCTGACGCGCCAGCAGCTGACCACAACCGTTCGCGGCCAGGTTCAGCAGCTCATCGAGCTCGCTGCGCCGGAACGCGTGACCTTCGGCGGTGCCTTGCACTTCGATGAAGCCGCCGCCGTTGTTCATGACGATGTTCATGTCGGTCTCGGCCTCGGAATCCTCGGCGTAGTCCAGATCCAGCACCGGCTGGCCCGACCAGATGCCGACGGACACCGCAGCGACCTGACCGTGAATCGGGCTATCGCGCAGCGCGCCCTTGCGCACGAGTGAATTGATGGCGTCGACCATCGCCACATAACCGCCGGTGATCGAGGCGGTGCGTGTGCCGCCATCCGCCTGGAGTACGTCGCAATCGACGGTGAGCGTGCGCTCGCCGAGCGCTTTCAGATCGATCACCGCACGCAGCGCTCTGCCGATCAGGCGCTGAATTTCGAGGGTGCGGCCACCTTGCTTGCCAGAGGCGGCTTCGCGCTTGTTGCGAGTATGAGTCGCGCGCGGAAGCATGCCGTATTCGGCGGTCACCCAGCCCTTGCCGGAGTTGCGCAGGAAGGAGGGAACGGTTTCCTCGATGCTCGCGGTACAAAGCACGCGCGTATCGCCGAACTCGATCAATACCGAGCCTTCGGCGTGACGGGTGAAACGACGAGTAATGCGGATCGGCCGCAGCTCATCGGGAGCGCGGCCACTGGGTCTGGATTTCATGCTTCCTCCTAGGAAGCGAATGGAGAGCGATACGACTTCCGAGATGCCTGGGCTCAATTGCCCAGGTAACGCATCACGGCAGCGGTCGAATTATCGCTGAAAGGTGACGATGCCTGCACTGCGCGGCGGCCGAGGGCTTCCAGCCAGGCTCGCAGCTGTTGCGTATCGTCGCGGAAAAATGCGGCGATATCCGTATCGCGGAGGTTTGCCCAGATGCCATCGGTGCACAACAGGAGCACGTCGCCGGCCTGCAGGACATGCCGGCCGCTGATGGTCATCTCGGGAATCGCGGGATCGCCACCGAGGCAGCATTCGACGAAGTTGCGCATCGGGTGATTGGGCAGCTCTTCCTCGGTGATCTTGCCCTCGCGCAACAGCAGCTCGACATGGCTGTGATCGCGGGTCCGCGTCACCAGCTTGCCGTGACGAATGTGATAGATGCGGCTGTCGCCGATATGCGCCCAGTAAGCTGCACCTTCCTGGACCAGGCACACGGCAATCGTGGCGCGCGGCCGCGCATCGATGCTCTGGCCGTTGCCCAAGCGGGCGACGTCGTCATGCGCGCGACTCAACGACAAATGCAGGAAGCCGATGGGATCGAACATCGGCACAGGCGTTTGCTGGAAGGAATCGAGGAGGCTTTTCAGTGCCGTATCGGCGGCGCGGCTGCCATCGGAATGGCCGCCCATACCATCAATGACCACGAGCAGCGCAGCCTTATCGGTGGCGGCGACGGTCACACGGTCCTGGTTGTCCTCACGATCACCGATCAGACTTAAATCTGCATGCTCGATCCGCAAGCGCGGGCTCCGGCCGGACGGCTCTTCTGCTGTTACACTTGCCCCTTCCAAGGCGTCGCTTTATAGCATCGCGTCACGCACCGTGTAAGACAGCGTTTGCCTTAATCTCTCCTACGGCACGAAATAAATGATCCGCAGCATGACAGGTTTCGCCCGGCGTGAGCGCGCCGGCCCATGGGGTACGCTGGTGTGCGAGCTGCGCACGGTGAACCATCGCTATCTGGAAACCTCGCTGCGCCTCCCAGAAGAGCTGAAGACGCTGGACAACGAGGTGCGCCAGGCCATCACGGCGGCGCTGCGCCGAGGCAAAGTGGACGCCAATCTGTATCTGAAGTCGGCGGCGGGCACGCAGCGCTCCTTGGAATTGGATACGCAGTTGCTGGATGAGTTGGTCGCCCGGGTGGAACAGGTCCGGGGCCAGCTGAAGTATCCCGCCCCGGTCAGTCCCATCGATGTGTTGCGCTGGCCGGGTGTGGTGCGCGAAGCGGAAGTGGACATCAAGCCGGTGCTCGCGGCCGCGCTGGAGTTGGTCCAGGAAGCGCTGAACGAGTTGAATGAGACGCGCCTGCGCGAAGGGCAACGCATTCGCGAATTGCTGTTGGCGCGTTGTGCGACGATGCGCACACAAGTCCAAGCCGTGCGCGCGCGCTTGCCGGAAGTGTCGCGACGCATGCGTGAACGCATCATTGAGCGAATCACGCAACTGGGCAGCACGCCGGATCCGGAACGCCTGGAGCAGGAGCTGGTGCTGTACGCCCATAAGATGGATGTGGACGAGGAGCTGGACCGTCTGGGCGCGCATCTGGAGGAAGTGACCTCGGTGCTGGGCTCCGCCGAGCCTGCCGGTCGTCGCCTGGACTTCCTGATGCAGGAGCTGAATCGCGAAGCCAATACCCTCTCGTCGAAGTCGCAGGACAGCGAAACCACGCGCGCAGCGGTGGACATGAAAGTCGCCATCGAACAGATGCGCGAACAAGTACAGAACGTGGAATGAGTGAAGTGTCGGTACCCCGGGGAAAGCTTTTCGTGATCGCCGCGCCGTCGGGCGCGGGCAAGACGACCTTGGTGCGCGCTCTGATGGCGCGCGTGCCGTCGCTGCGCTTTTCTATTTCCTATACCACTCGCAAGCCGCGGCCCAACGAACAGCACGGCCGCGATTACTTCTTCGTCGACCATGCCGAATTCGAGCGCATGGTCGCTGCCGGAGAATTCCTCGAGCACGCGCGCGTGTTCGACAATTATTACGGCACGTCGAAACCGCAAGTCGAAAGCATGCTTCGCGATGGCGAGAACGTGCTGCTCGAGATCGACTGGCAGGGCGCGCAGCAGATTCGTCGCGCCATGCCCGAATGTCAGTCCATCTTCATCCTGCCGCCTTCGCGCGCAGCGCTCGAACAACGCCTGCGCGGTCGGCAGACGGACAACGACGAAGTGATCGCCCGCCGCCTGCGCGACTCGATCGCCGACATGTCGCATTGGAACGAGTTCGACTACGTCGTCATCAACGATACTTTCGAGCGCGCCACCGCCGAGCTTGAAACCATTGTCGCGGGTCGCGGCGAAGCGCTGCGACGGGACCGATCCGAACTGCAAACGCTGCTGCCCCGTCTGTTGGGTTAGGCCCACCGATATTTTTTTCTGGCGCGGTTGAGCGCTGAACTTGCCGTGGCGGCGACAGACAAAGCTTCTGACTGCCGCGGCTAGCGGCTTCATCAAGGAACAAGCTACATGAAACTCAGAACCCTTCAGCTCACCACTGCCGCCGCTTGCGCGTTGCTGGTGTCCGGCTGGGCTGCCGGCGCGGAAGCCGAGCGTCCTCGCACCATCAGCGTCTCCGGCCAAGGTGAAATTCAGGCCGAGCCGGATCGCGCTCTGGTGACGCTGGGCGTGGAAGCACGCAAGCCGAAGATGGAGGACGCGCGCGCTGAAGTGTCGAAGACCGTCGACGCCGTACTGAAGCTGACGCGCGATTTGAAGATCGATCAGAAGTACGTGCGCACGACTCGTGTCAACGTTCAGCCCGAGTACAACTGGGACAACAATGCCAAGGAGCGCAATCTGATCGGCTACTACGTGTCGCGTCAGATCGAGATCGAGCTGCGCGATCTGGACAAGCTCGGTCAGTTGATGGAGAAGTCGTTCGATCTCGGCGTGAACTCGGTCGGCGATCCGCGCCTGGATTCGACCAAGCGGCGCGATCTGGAACGCGAGGCGCTCGCGAAGGCCGTGGCTGACGCGAAGCTGAATGCCGAAGCGGTGGCGAAAGCCGCCGGCGCCCGCTTGGGTGCGCCGCGTAATATTTCTGCCAGCTCCGGCTTCGTGCCGCCGCCGATGCCCATGATGAAGGTCCAGATGGCGCGCGCCGAAATGGCGTCCGATGCGGCCGGCTCATATCAAAGCGGTCAGATGGGATTCAACGGCACGGTGCAGGTCGAGTACGATCTGATCCCGAACACTACGCCGTAATCGAGGTCGTCAGCGGAGGCGGCTTTTCCCATGAATCGCAGCTTTCACCGCACCACCCTACGCAGCGCTGCCTTGGCAGCGCTGCTCTCATTTCAAGGCGCGGCGCACGCCATCGAAGCCCCGAAGCAGGCGCCGCCTCCCGAAACGCCCCCGGAAGCGCCTGCGGCCACCGTCGTGCCGACGGATGAGACTGCGTTCCAGCAAACCCTGCAGCGGGTCACCACGTTTCGTAACTTTCGCGGCCTCAACGTCAGCGATGAAGTCATCGATCAGCTGGCGCGTGGCGAAGCGGATAAAGCCGTCGCGAGCCTGAGCACGCTGGCGGCGCAAGGCAACCGGGATGCAAACATTGCACTGGTGCGCGTCCAGCACTGGTGCAATTCCGTTGCTCAAGCGCGCCAGCAGGATTGGCAGGCGCAGCTGCCCCAGGTTGCCAAACAATTTCCGCCGGAGCGGGCCGGTCGAGTCGCCGGCGTGCTGAAGGCGGAAGCCGAATTCAGTCCGCGCGCGAGAACCGGTTGCAGCCAGGCGCGCTTCGACTTTGGAGGCATCGAATCCCGTCTACGCGCAGCGGCCGAGGCGGGCGATCCCGCAAGCGCGACCGAGTTGGCCCCATTCCTTCGTGATCCAGCCAAGCGCGAGGAATTGATACAAACGGCGATCAGTAAAAATTACGCGCCCGCGATGTATGCAGCCGCGAGCAATCTGTTGATGGCGGTTCAGCGCGGCGAGACCACCGAGAACGTCAGCAAAATCCGCGAGCTGCTGAAGAGCGCAGGCCGTTCCGTGCCAAGAGCGAAGTTGGATTTGGCGAACTGCATGGCACTCGGCTGCGACGGTCACCCGGCTGATGCTCGTACCGCTATGGCATTCGGTGTCGACGCCGCGCGCGATGGCGAACCAACGGCTTTCCTGTCGATGGTGCGAATGCCGTGGGGACGGCAGATGCCGCGCGTTCAAATGCTGGCGTGGCAATACTTTGGAGATCGGCTGAATGAAGCCGGCTGCATGGGCGATGCTTACATCGTCACGTCGCTAGGCTTCGCACAGAGCATTCCGATGCTGGAAAAAGGTCAGCCCACGCAAGTGCTGGATGCAGCGCAGTCGCAGGCCGAGACCTGGTGGAAAGATAACGGCGAGCGCGCGAAAAAGGAAAACGGCTGCCGTTAGGCTTCGGTCAGGCAGCGACGCGATCGACCAGCAGTACGGTGCCATCCACGCCGGTGACGCGAGCTTTCGCGCCGGGCGGCAGATTCGGCCCGCGAATCACCCACTCCCGATTGCCGAGCCGAATGCGGCCCGCGCCGTTCTGCAGGCCCTGCTCCAACACCACGACCTGACCAATGTGGCTATGGCCGGAGCGATGGCTGGCGAGCGGGCTGTTCAACTCGCGCTGCCTCTGGACGTATTGCCGCCAGAAGTACAAGCCGAACACGGTGGTGGCAAATAGAACGAACCAGATCATGGATGTGCAAAGTTAAAAACGTGAACGGACTGTAGCAGCAAGCCCTCGGGGAAACGACGAATGAGGTCACAGCCGCGCTGTGACCCTCGTTCCAAACATCGAGCCCGAGATCCGCGGACTTTACGGAATGGTGGGCGCGGATGCCACGCCCCTTCCACAAGTTGTGAAACAACTTCGAGTTCGGCGCAAACGACGCGAAATCAGCCCGCCCGCTGTGAGGGAACGCCTTGCCGACGCTTCAGATGAACCAGCAAAAGTGAAATCGCCGCTGGAGTAACGCCGGGAATCCGCGCTGCGCGACCGACCGTATCCGGCCGTGCTTCCTGCAAGCGCTGGCGAACTTCCATCGACAGGCCACGCACCTGAGCGTAGTCGAGGTTGTCGGGCAGCCGCGTGTCTTCATGACGTCGCTGACGCTCGACCTCATCCTGCTGTCGATCGATATAGCCGGTGTACTTGGCCTGCACTTCGACCTGCAGCTGTACCTGCTCGACGAGCCGCTCGTCGGCGTCGGCGGCGTTCATCCAGTCCGCCTTGCCAACTTGTTCGATCGACGCGAGCGCTGCGTACGACACTTCCGGTCGCCGCAACAGATCGAAGCCGTGAGCCTCGCGAGCCAGCGTCGTGCCGAGCAATTCCAGCGAGCGCTCTTCGGTCAGGTGCTGCGGCCGCACGATGGCTTTGTCCAGACGCGTCACTTCGGCATCGATCGCTGCGCGCTTGGCGTTGAAGAACGCCCAACGCTCGTCGTTCACCAGGCCAAGCTCACGACCCTTCGCGGTCAAGCGCAGATCTGCGTTGTCTTCCCGCAGCAGCAGTCGATATTCGGCGCGGCTGGTGAACATGCGATAGGGCTCACTCGTGCCGCGAGTGATCAAATCATCGACCAGCACACCGATGTAAGCCTCATCGCGACGCGGCGTCCACGCTTCGCGCTCTTGTGTCAGCAACGCCGCATTCACGCCCGCGAGTAAACCTTGCGCCGCGGCTTCTTCGTAACCGGTCGTGCCATTGATCTGTCCGGCGAAAAACAGACCGCCGATGAACTTCGTCTCCAGGCTGTAACGCAGATCGCGCGGATCGAAGTAGTCGTACTCGATCGCATAGCCAGGCCGCGTGATGTGTGCGTTCTCGAAGCCTTTGATCGAGCGCACCAGGTCCAGCTGCACATCGAACGGCAGGCTGGTGGAAATGCCGTTGGGATAGATCTCGTGAGTCGTCAGGCCTTCCGGCTCGATGAAGATCTGGTGCGACGTCTTGTCGGCGAAGCGATGGATCTTGTCCTCCACCGACGGGCAATAGCGCGGCCCGACGCCTTCGATGACGCCGGTGTACATGGGCGAGCGATCGCAGCCCGCGCGAATGATGTCGTGCGTGCGCTCATTGGTCGCCGTGATGTGGCAATTCACCTGGCGAGGATGATCGCTGCGGCGGCCGAGATACGAGAACACCGGCGCTGGCTCGTCGCCGGGCTGCACGAGCAGCCCCTCATAGTTGATCGTGCGGCCGTCGATGCGCGGCGGCGTACCGGTCTTCAAGCGACCGACGCGGAAAGGCAGGGCGCGCAACCGTTCAGCGAGACGATTCGACGGCGGATCACCCGCACGGCCGCCCTGATAGTTGCTGAGGCCCACGTGAATCTTGCCGGCCAGGAACGTGCCCACAGTGAGCACCACCGCCCGGGCACGAAACTCGATGCCGGTCTGAGTCACAACGCCTTGCACCCGTTCTTGCTCGACGATGAGATCGGCGACTTCCTGCTGGAACAGCGTCAGGTTGGGCTGATTCTCCAGCATGAAACGGATCGCCGCCTTGTAGAGCACGCGATCGGCCTGCGCCCGCGTGGCGCGAACCGCCGGGCCCTTGCTGGCATTCAGGGTACGAAACTGAATTCCGCCGCGATCCGCAGCCTGTGCCATGGCGCCGCCCAGCGCATCGATTTCCTTGACCAGATGGCCTTTGCCGATGCCGCCGATGGCGGGATTGCAGCTCATCTGGCCCAGGGTCTCGATGCTCTGCGTCAGCAGCAGCGTGCGCACGCCCATCCGGGCCGAGGCCAGAGCAGCCTCGGTACCGGCGTGACCGCCGCCCACCACGATGACATCGAAATCTTGCGGAAAACGCATGGGAATCAGGGTGCTCGCGCACCTGGCCCGGGGGAAAGGGCGCTCATTCTAGTTCAGGCGCCCCGCGATTTCTCTAATTGGCCCGTCAGTTCGTGGGATGCCGTACACGTTTCAGCAGCGACAGGGCCATTGCGACCAGCAGCGCCACGCCGACCACCAGCACCCCCCACAAAATCACTACTTTGACCGGCGTCTTTTTCGGCGTCGGTTTCAGGGCATCGGCGCCACCGAGCTGCACGATTTGCTCGACGAAACCCTGCTCGATCATCCGCTCGCGGTCGGCCGGAGTTACGTCCGCCAACAGACCATCGCAAACCGCCGGCTGGGCCGGTTCTGCCCGGCGGCTGCCGAAAGCCACAGTAAACGGCCCCGGACCCTGCGCGAGGAATCGGAGCTTGGCGGGCCGATAGCCCAGCTCCAGTGTGCTGTCCTGATACACCTGCGGATCTTTCAGAATCTGCAGGCGCCAGTATCGATCGGTGGTCCCTTGGAAGTGCGCTGGCGGGCTCTCCCGTCGCACTGTGTCCGAGACGATGACATAACTTTCGCCCGTCCAACGCTGGCGCCACGACGCCTGTTCGTCCGGTCGACTCTGCAAACTCACGTTGACCGTGCTGTTCTGCTGCGCCAGACGCACGCGCGCATATGTGACAGGCGCCAGGTGCTGCGCATCGAAATACAGAACATCCGCTTCCTTGGATTCCATGGGCAGCGCGTTGAACCACATGGGCTCGATTTCTTCCGCCGCCGCGACCTGCTCCGCCGTGACCGAATTCAGAATCAGCGGCGGACCGCTGTCGACTCGCTGCACGCGCAGATACTTGTACTGGCGATTCGGCAACTCGATGCGCTCTCGACGCAGTTCCTGATCGCCCTGTTGCGCAAGTAACAAAGTGCTCGCCGGCACGATGATTTGCCACCGATCCAGATCGTCACTCGCCTCGATGCGAACTTTCACCTCGGAGGCGCCGTCCGGGCTGCGCCAATCGAAACGAATGGCGCGCAAAGGCTCCGTCTCGCGAGCATCGATGATGTGGATCAGCCCATTCACAACTTCCGGCTTGGGTGCAGCAGTTTCCTCCACGTTCACTCGGGTGCCTGACGACGTTTCGACGGCGACGCGCGAGTTGTCCGTATAAACATGATCTCGACCACGCAGCACGAATACCGGCAGGGACACTTCAGTCACCTGCGGCGCCGCGCTCGCCGGCGTCGCGCAAAACGCATGCGGCACGGGCATGCCATCGGCGTTGAAGACCCGCAGATCGCCGAGATCGGCCCGAGTCACGACCCGATACACGTCATCGGGCAGCACGGTCTCGACCATCGGCTGCGCATAGTTCGCTCTGATCGACATGCCGCTGGAATAGTCGTTCATGCTGGGCGGAGCCGCACCGACGCCGGCAGCCAGCAGACAGCCCAGTGAAACAAACATTGCACGCACGGTCATAGACGATTCCAGGATCCTGTTGCTCGAGTCCATCATTCCGTTACCTGCTCGCTCACCTTGCGCGGCGGCAAGGGCGCGAGATAGCCCGTCACCAGCAGCAACGCGCCCACCGTAAGGAACGACATGATGCGCGCGACAGTGCCGACATTGGACAGATCGACGAGGAACAATTTCGCCACGACGACGATCATCAACGCCGCACCCACCATCCACACGTAACGCCAGCGCTGCCGCGCCGCCAAAGTCATGGCAGTGAAGCCAAGCACGCCCCAGAAGATGGACAGCGAGGCCTGCACCAGCGTGGAATGCGTCATTCCATAGAGCGTGATCGGTGCCCCGAAGTTGTGGTGGAGCGTTCGAATCAACGCAGCGTTCAGCCAGATGAACACCAACCCGGCGACGATAGCGATCAAGACACGCGGATCGAACTGCCAGCAGGTCGCGCGCTGCGCGTCGCTGAGCGAGCTCCACCACATCGCAAGCGAGGCGAAGCACAGCGCGACGCTGATATCGAGCGGATTCAACAACGGCATATAGGGCAGCCAGGTCGAATCGCCGGTGTTGTTGACGTTGATGACGAGTATCCAAACGCCCATCGCAACGACGGCCGGAATGGCGCCATAGATTCGATACGCTTGCTCACGTACCGCAACCGGCCAGCTCGGACGCAATTGCTGACGGCCGAGCCAGGCAACTACCAATGCCGGCACGACGCCCCAGGGTAACAGCGCCCAGACGCCGGTCGTCAGCTCGGCGATTTGATAACTCGCTTCCCAGGCGACAACCAGCGCGAACACCCAGGTTGCGCCGGCATGCAGCCAGTTGAGACCTGGCACATCGCGCGTTTCGCCAAGACGCAACATGGCGAAGTGCGCCGCGAACAGCAGCACCCAACCCACCGCGCCCCAGTGAGCGAAGGGATGCGTCAGCGTCGCACTCGTCAGAGCGAGCAAGGCGCAGAGCGGCGGCAGGCATGTCGCAATGAGCAGGGGCAATCGCCACTCGCGCTTCAAGCTCGTCCAGGCGAGCAGGGCGACCGTCAAGGCCACAAAGCTCAGCGTCCCGCCATACCAGGCCTCTGGCAGGAACATTTCGATCTCGCGCACGCCACCGAGCAACCACCAACCCACACCCCAAAGCGTGAACACGACATCGGCGCCCGTCTCGTAGCGGGCCTGTCGCGCTTGATTGCGAAACAACCAGTAGCCGCTACAGATGCCGGAGATGCTGAGCATGACTGCGCCAAGCATGGTGCTGTTGAGAACTGGCCAATCGGCGGCATTCCGGTAGGTCATGCTGATCAGATACCCCATGCCTGCCGCGATCTGTAGCAACGCACCGAACGCGCGAGCCAGCTTGCGCTCTTGACGCACACCGAGCCACAACAAGCCCGCGCCTTCGACAGCCCACATCGCTGCCGTCGTTCGAGAATCGAACGCAAGCGGAATGGCGAGACTTCCGAAGATCACGCCGAGCGCGGCGAACGCCTCGACCAACAAGCGGAAGTTCTCGCGGCGCGTCAGGTACAGCACCCAGCCGAGCAGCAGATAGAACGCACCGAGCGCGAACGCACTCCAAGCCAACGCGTATTCGATCCCCGAGAGCATCGACGCGTGCAAACCGAACGCGACGACCGGCAAACCGAACACCAGCGCGCCAGAGACGTAGCCCTTCAGGTCGGGCGGCTGACGGACGCAGTTCAGAATCGACACGCCGACGTACATCAAGAAGAACAAGATGAGGAATGCATCGGCAGCGAACAGATCGCCGCTTTCGTAACCGTTCACGCGCCACAGGCCGGTGATCGTGAACGTAAACAGGAAGCCCAGCACATTGAGCACTTTCCACGGACGGAACCACGCCACCGCAAACACGCCGAGATTGAGCACGGCGTAGTAACTGAACAGAGCGATGTAGTTGCCGCTGCCGGTCGACACCATGATCGGTGCAAGGAAGCCACCGGCCGTGCCGATGACGGCAAGTGAGAGCGCGTTCTGTCCGACCGCGAGAATGGCAGCGGCCAGCACAATCACGACCATCAGGCCAAAGGCCAGTCCGGTGGGCAGCAAATCAAAGCGTGTCGCTGCGTAGACGGTTAGATACAAGCCAGCGATGCCGCCACCTTGCAGCACTTCTGAGTACATGGGCCGCTTTTCACGCAAGCGCCAACCGACGATGAGCAGCGCGAACGCGCCAATGGCGATGCCCACGAAACGCAGCTCGATGGGGAACAGACTGTTCTCGGCCGCGTACTTCGCCAGGAAGGTGGCACCGAAGAACAGAATGACGATACCGATGCGCGCCAGTGGATTGCCGCGCTTGAGCCAGGCGATGAACTCGCCGGTCAAACGATCGATAGCAGAAGGCTCTGGCGGAGGAGCAGGACGCCGCGGCGGCTCGGGGCGTGTAGTAGTCGTTGGCTGAGCGATGCTGGGCGATACGGCCGATGTAACTTGCTCTGCGGGAGCTTGAACAGCTGGGATGGCAGGCGAGGGCGCCGGAGCTGGTGTGACTTCCGGCGTCGGTGCTGGCGGCGGTGCCGGTACGCGAAACTCGACGGTCCTGCTCAGCGACCGCAACTGCTCATCCAATGATTGGACCCGGCCCCGCAGATGAAAAATCTGCGCCAGCAAGGCGCCCAGCAAGGCACCGAACCAGAAGATCTCGAGATCCGAGTACAGCGACGCGCCGGCCACGCCGAACAGCAACGCCAGACAGATGGTCAATCCCTTGGAAGACGTTTGTTTTTCCGGCTGCATGCGCGCACTGATTATGTGCCGGGCTGCGTCCCGGCGCGCGCATCTTGCTGGAGCGCCGCCTGAAGCGCAAACGAACTAGGGCCTGTGAACACTCATTGGATGGGCTGCGACGAGCTATTGCGGTTCAGGGCTAGGCGCGACGACCGCCGTGTACTCTCCGTACATAAGGGAGGAGTAACGACGTCCTGAATCGCAATAGCTCGTCCCATAAAACAATATTCATTCATCAGAGGGTTGCGCCTCCAATGAGTGTTCACAGGCCCTTAACGCTTGTCTTATTCTGAACCTTGAGCAAAGCCAGTGCCGCCTGCTCCATGCGTCGCGGCGACATCGACGTGCGTGGCACCCGCTTCTCGACGATTCCTGCCTTCCAGGCATCGAACACGACCGGGTTGATATATGACTTACGGCAAACCGCCGGCGTGTTGCCCAAGGCCTCGGCAACGTTACGAGCCGTCGCGGCTACGCAGCCATTGAAGGCACGCTGACTCAGGGGCTCGTGACGCGACTGGCAGGCAAGGAATGCGATGGCTCTGACCGTGCCGCCCCAGGTGCGAAAGTCCTTGGCGGTGAAATCATTGTCTGTACCCATAGCCTCGCGCAGATACTCGTTCACCATGCCCGAGTCCACGGGCTGGCGCTGACCATCGTCGTCGACGTATTGGAACAGCGCCTGACCGGGCAGCTGCTGAATGTGTTTGATCAGGCGCCCGAGCCTGCGGTCATCCAACACCACTTCATGCTGGCGCCCGCTCTTGCCACGGAAGCTGAAGGAGGCACGCCCGTCCCGCAGGAACTTCACGTGCTTGTTTCTCAATGTCGTCAGTCCATAAGACTGGTTGGTGCGCGCGTACTCTTCGTTGCCGACTCGAATCAATGTTTCTTCGAGCAAGGTGACGATAACTGCCAGCACTTTGTTCTTTGGCAGGCCGGGCAACGCCAGGTCCTGCTTGAGCCGACGCCGCAGCTTGGGCAACTGCGCGCCGAACTCGGTCATCTTGGAGAACTTGCCGTTGTCGCGCGTAATGCGCCACTCGGGGTGATAGCGATACTGCTTGCGCCTGCGAGCATCGCGACCGGTGGCCTGCAAATGCCCGCGTTCCTTGGTGCAGATCCAGACTTCCGTATAGGCCGGCGGAATCGCCAGCTTGCGAATGCGCGCTAGCACGCGCTCCTCGGTGATGCGCTTGTGGTCGGGCCCGACATAGTAGAAGCCCTTGCCGCGCTTGTGACGCTCGATGCCCGGCTCGGCATCCGACACATAGATCAATCCGTTGGCGCGTGCATGCTGATGAGCCTGCAGCACCGATTCCGGGAGATCTGGCGGCAGGTCACGCATCGGCAACGATCAAATGTTAACCGGGATGGTCGGCGTGCCCTCGATGCAGCAGGCCCCAACCGATCAAGACCACGCCGATCAACAGCAGCGCGTGTACGGCGAACACAGCCATCTTGACGCCGAGCCAGAGAATGCCCCACGCCACGACCAATGCGATTCCCAACCAGACTAACGGCTTCATGCTTGCGTCTCTTGCGCCAAATGAGTGGCTGCCGTGGGAAAACGTTCGGAAAATGCCTTGGTTCCGCGCACCCGGCTCAGCGTGGTGAATTGACGGAGGATTGGCCGTGCGACACTCTGGCGCTCTCTTCCTCCGGGAGCGCGTTCCGATGTCGGTTGCCACGTTGCGTGCCTTGCTACTGGGATTGGTGGTTTGTCAGTTTGTTCCGTCGACGGGCCTGGCAGCGGCCGAGCGCCGCGCCCTCACTGCCGACGACATCAATGCCGTCCGCGACCTGAGCGATCCCCAGCTGTCGCCCGATGGGCAGTGGGTCGCTTACGTGGTGCGCACCGCCGATCCGGTCAAGGACAAGAACAACAGCCACATCTGGATGTCGAGCTGGGATGGCAAGCAGAGCGTGCAGCTCACCAACTCCGACGACAGCGAGAACATGCCGCGCTGGAGTCCCGACGGAAAATATCTGGGCTTTCTCACTGCCCGCGGTGAAGAGGACGCGCCGGAGCAAGTGTGGGTGCTGGATCGACAAGGCGGCGAGGCCAAGCCGCTCACCGGCTTCAATGGCGACGTACTGGAATTCTCCTGGTCGCCCGACGGCAAGAAGCTGGCGCTGATCGTCAACGACGAAGATCCCCGCAAACCCAGCGGCTCCGACAAGGACGGGACGCCGCCGCCCATCGTCATCGATCGTTTCTACTTCAAGGAAGACGGCACCGGCTATCTCGGCACGCAGCGCCGTCATTTGTATGTATTCGACATGGCCACGCGCAAAGCGGACAACCTGACGCCGGGCCGCTTCGATGAAAGCATGCCGAGCTGGTCGCCCGACGGCAGCCGCATCGCCTTCTATAGCAATCGCAACGAGGATCCGGATCGCAACAACGAGTACGGTTTGTACACCATCGAGCCGCGTGTCGGCGCGAGTCCGACGCTGGTCACCAAGTTTCAAGGCGATGTCGGCGACTCCTCGTGGATGAGCGCACCGACCTGGCGCCCCGACGGCCGAGAGCTCGGCTTCGTGACCGCAGGCGATCCGAAGCTCATTTACTACTCGAATCACAACCTGGCGATCGTCGCAGCGACAGGTGGCACGGCGCGCATCGTCACCCAATCTCTGGACCGCAATGTCATCGAGCCGCAGTGGTCGGCCGACGGCAAGTCGATTTACTTCTTGCTGGAAGACGATCGCAACCAAGTCCTGTCGCGCTTGCATGTGGCCAACGGCGAGATCGATCGTTTGCTCACTGGCCGGCGCGAGACGACGGATTACGATCTGGGCAGCAAAGGCCGCATCGCTTTGCTCGACAGTACGGTGGACACGCCAGACGCAATCTATGCGTTCGATGGCAAGCAGGCGCGAGTGCTGTCACATCAAAATGACGAGTGGCTCGCGAGCGCGCGGCTCGCCACGACGGAGGAGATCTCCTTCCCGTCGAAGGATGGCACTCGCATCAGCGGCTTTGTAGTGAAGCCGCCGGGCTACGTTGCCGGCCGGCGCTATCCGACCTTGCTTTGGATTCATGGCGGTCCAGTCTCGCAGTACGCGAACTCCTTCACACTGCCCTGGCAGATCTTTGCTTCTCAAGGCTATGTGGTCGTCTCTGCAAATCCTCGCGGCAGCTCGGGTCGCGGCGAAGCGTTCGCAACCGCGATTTATAAGGATTGGGGCGGCAAGGATTCGGAGGACGTGCTAAGCGCAGTGGACTACGTCGTGCAGCAGGGCATCGCCGATCCCAATCGCTTGGGCGTCGGCGGCTGGAGTTATGGCGGCATTCTCACCAACGTCGTGATCGCCAAGGACACGCGCTTCAAATCAGCCACCAGCGGCGCCTCGATCTCGAACGTGCTGGCCGGCTACGGCACGGACATGTACATCCGCGAGTACGAGATAGAGCTGGGCCAGCCATGGAAGGATCTTGACGCCTACCTCCACAACTCATACGCATTCCTGCATGCCGATCGCATCAAGACGCCAACGCTGTTCCTGTGCGGCGCTGAAGACTTCAACGTTCCTTTGCTGAACTCGGAGCAGATGTATCAAGCGCTACGCAGCCTCGGCGTGCCGACCCAGCTGGTGATCTATCCGGGTGAGCACCACGGGATTCGCAAGCCGACGTATTTGAAGGATCGGATGCAGCGCTATCTGGATTGGCACGGCAAGTATCTGAATCAGCCGCAGTCGTAAGCGGCGCTACGTTCACCGGTCAGCGCCGTTCGACAACAGCTATTTGTTCTTGGCTGTTGGGCGGCGGCGCTTGCTGGTTGGGCGCGGGTGCGACGCGCTCTGTCGCAGACCCTCGATCAATTCGTCAGCGCGATTCGTGCCTACGATCTGATCGCCCTGCAGATCATCGCGAATGCCGAGCGCTGCCGCGGCCGGTTGGCGAATGAGATACGCGCCGCGCGGCGTGAACGCCGCTGACTTCGGGTCAGATGCCGTGGGGTGATACGCCTGGTACCACCAGCGGGCCGCCTGCCAGATCGCCTCGGGACAACTCGACGCCGACGGCAATCCCGGACTGAGATCGATGCTGGCCAGGCCATGCGCCCGCTCGAGCAGCGTTGCGGACGGAATGCCGTGTCCATGCATCAACGGATTGCCGCGATCGCCGACTGCCCAGCAATAGCCCAACCACGCAACGATCTGCGCCAGCAAGTCGACGATGTTTCGCTCCTGGCCAATGCGCGCGACATGCTGCCTGATGGCGGCGTGATCGTCCGTGAACTGCAGAATCGCGATGTTGGGATAGAACCTCGAATCGCCATAGCGCGACTCGGCGTCCAGCATCACGGCTTCCAAACCGTTCCGTTCCACACGTGCGCTGCTATTGCTGATCGCATCGACCCGTGCCGTCATCAACACCTCACCGTCGATGAGCAGCCCACAGGTGGACCAGAAGCTCGGCAGTAAATCCTGTCGCAACTCCGATTGCGCGACGCGCATCCGAAAATCGACGATGGCTGTGCCACCGAGCAGCACGACGCCATCGCGATAGCCCGTCGAGCTCAGCCAGGTGAAGTTGGCCGAGTCGCCCTGGGGAGCTGCATCCGGCGGCGTCTCTTTCAGCAAAGGATTGCCGCTGGCAACATCCGAGCGGCGCAGTCCGGACAGATTCATTGGCTGATTCCTAAGAAGTATTCCTGTCGAAACGACGGTCGGCTGGCGTCGAGATCGTCCAGCCGCCACTGCGAAACGGTGCAAAACACGCGTTGTCCGCGCCGATATAACTCCAGCAGCATCGTGCCCTCGGAGGCGGAACGCAGCGACTCGTCCGTTTGCAGGGTCGTGCCGCTGAACGAATGTCGCGCCGGGAGACTCGCCTTCGCAGGTGCCGCGACCCAATTGCCGAACAGCGACAGCAACTCGCCACCAGCCACCAGCGCCAGCGGCGAGCTGATCAATTCAGTGACGCGCCGCTCGTTGCGTGCGATTGCGCCCGCTGGAAATGACGAGCGGGCAATGCGGCTGAAATGCACATCGCCGGTGAGCACGGCCGTACTGCGAGCCGAGCGGCCAATCAGATCCATCAGCTCGCTGTAGTCACGCTCATAGTCTGCAAGACGATAGTCGCCGAAGCTGCCACGGCGCTTCGAGACGCTCTCGAAGATCGGTTGGCCCAGCACCAGCACGCCCAACCCATTCGGCTCCGCAGCCCAAGCTCGGAGCTGTTGCCATTGCGTGTCGGAAAACAAACCCTCGCAGCACTCGCTGCGATTCACTCGGGTGTCCAATACCAGGAAATCCAGCGGTGGCACGCGGAATCGCTGCCCATTGGCGGTGTCGCCTTGAAACGTTTGTCCGAGCGCGCGAGCCATCGCTTGCCACGCCTTGCGCTTGCTGGGCTCACTCGTATCGAGAGCGGTTGCGCTGGGATGAGGCGCGTTGTTCCACAGCTCGTGGTCGTCGGTGCAGAACACGTTCGTTCCTTGAGTCAGGACCCTGCCCAGCCCCTGATCTGCAAACCATGTGCGCGCATAGGTCGCTGAATGCAGCTGCTCCAGCTCCGGGACGCTGTGAGATTTGATCGCGAATTCGTACCACGGCGCGTCCAGATACACTTGATCGCCCGCCCAGATCCGCAGGTGCGGCCGCAGCCCATTGCGATCGAGCTGCGAGAACAACGATGTGGCCAGGCGCGAGCGCTTGTTGCCGGTGAAGTAACAGGACGACAGCAACACTCGCAGCGGCTTGGTTTCATCGCCCAACTGCTCGGGCAAAGTGTTGAAGCGCGCTTGCACCGGCTCGCTATCGCCGAGACTCGCACTGGCTTCGTACAGGCGATCCGGCTGCAACGTCCCTTGGTCGATGAACTGATAGTGCAACGGCATGGCGCCGGTCGGCTGCCAGGCGCTGGAGCCTGCAGGAGGAAATCCCTGCCAGTCTTTCACCGGCACGGGCACGTCGATGCCGTTTACTCGCAACGAGATCGCGCCGAGCTCCGCTCTATCGACAGCCCGCGCACAAAGCCAGAGGCGAGCACTGCGCTGTGTGACCAGATGGGGCACTAAATAGAGCATGGCGCCAAATTCTGCTGATCCGTGCATTACAGCGGCAAGCGAGCGGGTCTGTCGTTATATACAGTTTTGCGCCATCATAGCCGGCGATGAGTATCGCAGCCAGCACCGCCCCGGATAGCACCCCAGTCTTTGGAGAAACCCTGAACGCCGCTCAGCGGCGGGCAGCTCTCCATGGCGCGCGCGCGGCCGAAGGATTCAGCGCTGGCCCGTTGCTGATCATCGCCGGCGCCGGCACTGGCAAAACCAACACGCTTGCCCATCGAGTCGCGCACTTGCTGCTCGAAGGCGTGGCGCCCGAGCGCATTCTGTTGCTCACGTTCACACGTCGTGCCGCCCAGGAAATGCTCCGGCGAGCGGAGCGGATCGCCACCCAAGCATTGGCCAACTCTCCGCGAGCGGGTTCGATTCATATCAACGCCGCTCGCCTGCTCTGGTCCGGGACGTTCCACTCCATTGGTAACCGGCTGATCCGTGAGTACGCGCATGTCGTCGGCCTGGAGCCGTCGTTCTCGGTCATGGATCGAGGCGACGCGGCCGATCTGCTCGACGTGGTCCGCCAGGAACTGGGCTTCTCCAAGAAAGAGAAGCGCTTTCCGCGCAAGGACACTTGTCTGGCGATCTACTCGCACAAGGTCAACAGCCGCGCGCCGCTCGCGAAAACGCTGCTGGATGCATTTCCCTGGTGTGCCGAGTGGGCCGACGATCTCACCAAACTGTTCCGCCGCTATGTCGAGCTGAAGCATTCACAGCAGCTGCTCGACTACGACGACCTGCTGCTCTACTGGCATCTGCTCGTTCAGGAATCCGAACTCGCTCAGGCCATCGGCACTCGGTTTGCGCATGTGCTGATCGACGAATACCAGGACACCAACACGCTGCAGGCCGAGATCGTGATGGCCATGAAACCGCACGGTGCCGGCGTGTGCGTCGTCGGCGATGATGCGCAGGCGATTTATTCGTTTCGTGCTGCCTCGATCGAGAACATCCTCGAATTCCCAGCGCGCTTCACGCCGGCTGCGGAGATCGTCAAGCTGGAGCACAACTACCGCTCCGTGCAGCCCATTCTCGACGCCGCAAACCTGTTGATGAGCGACAGTCCGCGGCAGTATCAAAAGGAATTGCGCTCGGGGCACGCCTCGTCTCGCCGTCCTTTCTATGTATCGGTTCAGGACGACAAGGCTCAGGCCCTCTACATCGTCGAACAGATTCTGGCCACGCGCGAACAAGGCGTCGCGCTGCGCCGGCAAGCGGTGTTGATGCGCAATTCACATCATGGCGACATGCTCGAGCTGGAGCTGATCCGGCGCAATATTCCTTACACGAAATACGGCGGCCTGAAATTCCTCGAAGCTGCGCACGTCAAGGATGTGCTCGCGCTACTGCGCTGGGCGGACAATCCACGCAATCGCATCGCCGGTTTCCGTGTGCTGCAATTGTTGAGTGGCGTCGGCCCCGCGGTGGCCGATCGTTGTCTCAAGGTCTTTGAAGCGAGCGGCTACGCGTGGCCGACGCTGGCTTCGTATCGCATGCCCTCGGCGGCCGAGCGGGATTGGGCGGGTTTGGTGGAATTGGTGAATGACCTCACCCAGGCGCGCGAATGGATCGGCCAACTGAGCCGTCTGCGCAAATGGTACGAGCCGCAGCTCGAACGCATTTACGACGCTGCGCGCGTGCGCATGGGCGATATCGAGCAGCTGGAACGGCTGGCCGGTCAGTACACGTCACGCGAGCAGTTCATCACCGAGCTGACGTTGGATCCACCCCAGGTCACCAGCGATCTGGCCGGCGATCCGGCGCGCGATGAGGACTATCTGATCCTCTCGACCATTCATTCGGCCAAGGGCCAGGAATGGGATTCGGTGTATGTGTTGAACGTGGCCGACGGCAACTTCCCGAATGAGCACGCCACTGGCCGGCCCGATTTGATCGAGGAAGAGCGACGGTTGCTGTACGTCGCAATGACGCGCGCCAAGCATGACCTGCACCTGGTCGCGCCGCTGCGGTACTACATCACTCAGCAAAGCCGCACTGGCGACGCGCATGTTTACGGCGCGCGCAGCCGTTTCATGACCGATCAGCTCATGCAATGTTTCGAGCAACGCGCATGGCCAGCGACGCCTCAAACGCCGAACAGCAAAGCCTCTGACACCAAAGTACGAATTGACGCCGCCGCTGCGCTGCGCGCAATGTGGGACTGACTCTCCCATAACAACTCTCAGGGTCCGCTCTTATGGCGAAGCGCACGGCACGCGCGTCGGCTGGCAGCAAGCGCGCGAAAACAAGAACCTTCGACGTCCGCCGCGACACGCTCGATTTCCGGGACAAGATGTATGCGCCGACCCTGATCGAAGTGCCCACCGAGCGGGAGCTGGCGCGCTATCGCGAGCTGCGCATTCCCATCCTCAACCAGGGCTCTGAAGGGGCTTGCACAGGCTATGGCCTGGCGACCGTCGTGAATTGCTTGCTGACTACACGCCGTGTGATGAGCGACTGCAATCCCGTCAGCCCGCGCATGCTGTATGAGTTGGCGAAACGCTATGACGAATGGCCGGGCGAAGGCTATTCAGGATCGAGTGCGCGGGGCGCGATGAAGGGCTGGCACAAGCATGGCGTGTGCTCCGAAACGCTGTGGCCCTCGGTGGCCACCAGGAGCAACAGAGGACAGTTGCTGACCGGACTGAATGACACCCGCACCGCCGACGCCCTGCGCCGTCCGCTTGGCGCCTACTATCGCGTGAATCACAAAGATCTCGTGGCCATGCACTCCGCCATTGCCGAGGTCGGCGTGTTGTTCGCCACATCGAACGTGCATCAAGGCTGGAGCCAGCCCGGCGATGACGGGTTGATCGAATATTCGGAAACCCAGCTCGGCGCGCATGCCTTCGCCGTCGTGGGCTACGACCGGCGCGGTTTCTGGATTCAAAACTCCTGGGGCGAGGAGTGGGGCTACGAAGGCTTCGCGTGCATCAGCTATGACGACTGGCTGCAAAACGCCACGGACGTGTGGGTCGCACGCCTGGGCGCTCCGATCGAGCTGAAGAAGAGCGGTTCGAGCGCGGTCGCGCATTCCGCTTCGGCGGGTCAATCCGCTGCGTACTCCTATCCAGATCTGCGGCCTCACATCATCAGCCTCGGCAACAACGGCGAGTTCAAAGCCGGCGGCAACTACGGCACCTCGGCCGAAGAGGTCGCGCAACTGTTCAAGAGCGAGCTGCCCAAAGCCATCGAGAATGCCGATTACAAGCACATATTGCTCTACGCGCACGGCGGCTTGGTCAGCGAAAACTCGGCGGTACAGCGGCTGGCGGATTACCGCTCGACCATGCTTGCGTCGGGCATCTATCCGTTCACCTTCATCTGGCACACCGATTATTGGACGACGGTGAAGAACGTGCTCGACGACGCGTTCAGTCGTCGCCGACCGGAAGGCGTGCTCGATTCAGCCAAGGACTTCATGCTCGATCGGCTCGATGACGCGCTCGAGCCGCTGGCCCGCGTGCTCACAGGCAAAGCGGCGTGGGATGAGATGAAGGAGAACGCGCTCGCGGCCACTCAGAGCACCAAGGGCGGCGCGCGTGCCGTGGTCGGTCATCTCAAGCGATTGGTCGACAAGCTACCGGCCAAGCAAGTGCCGAAGATTCACTTGGTCGGCCATAGCGCGGGCAGCATCTTCCATGCGCCTTTGATCACCGCGCTCAACGAGGCAGGAATCGACATCGAGTCGGTCACGCTTTGGGCGCCGGCCTGCACGGTCGAGCTGTTCAAGCAGCATTACTTGCCGGCAATCAAGAAGAGGCGCATCAAGCGGTTCGCGTTGTTCGCGCTGTCCGATAAGTCCGAGCAGGACGATCACTGCGCCAACATCTATCACAAGTCGCTGCTGTACCTGGTCTCGCACGCCTTCGAGGACAAGCCGCGCATTCCGCTATTTCGGGAAGGCGTGCCCATTCTCGGCATGGAGAAGTACCTGCGCAAGGATGCGGAGCTGACGGCGTTGTTCAAAGGTGAGCATGCCAGCCTGGTCATCTCCCCAAACAACAAGGCGCTGAACTCCATCGACGCGTCGACCGCTCTGCGTCACGGCGATTTCGACGACGACGCGGCGACGGTGAAAGCGACGTTGCGCAGGATTCTGGATGACGGCGCGGGCAAGACCGAAGTCATCAAGTTTCAGCGTTCGGCTTCGTCGTTACGGGAGCGTCGGGTACGCGCCGATAAGGCTGCGGGGTTCTGACCGCCGAGCCGGAGCAGCGCCGTCCCAACGGCAAGCGCAACGAAAATTGAATGGGCGTTCGCTCGCACGGCATGCGCTGCAAGCGCGGCTGCTTGATCGTCGGGCGTTCGCTGGGATCGTCCGAGAATCGGTCGACGATCAGGTAAGTGCCGGCTGTCAGTTGCGTGGTCGCGATCTTACCGGCGGCAAGCTCCAGTACGCGCGCCGTGCTCCTCGGTGCGATCACAATGCGCCAGGGCGCCACATTCTCGGCCAAGCTCAGCACTCGCATGTGCCGGTTGAGAAACACGACGTCGATGTTGAAGCGCATGCCGAGCGTGTGAACGCTGCCGCCCGGCACCAGGAGCAAGCCCTCCTGCTCGGGCAAGCTTCGCCGGCGTATCAAGCCGACGCAGCGTGAACGAAACGAACAAGCCATGTGCACGTGACGAGCGATGCATCGTCCGTCGGCGGTACGTAGTTCCAAAGGCTTCATGGTGCTTCCTTGCACGTCTCGATCAGAACAAGCTGAGCGCGCCCGCTTCCAGCAACTGAATCACGATCGGAAAGCCGATGATGATGAAGGTCGTGGGAAACAACAGCGCGATCAGGGGGAATAACATCTTTACCGGTGCCTGATTCGCCAGCTTCTCGGCGCGCAGGAATCGTTCCTGTCGCCGCTGGCGTGCTTGATCTGCCAGCACATCACCGAGCGAGCCGCCGGTCTGCTCGGCTTGAGTGACGGCAGCAGCAAAGTTCGTGACTGCCGGCAACATGACTCGGGCGGCGAGCCGGTCTAGCGCCGCCCGGCGTGACAGACCGGCGCGTGACTCACGCAAGTAGCGGGAGAATTCCTGTTTCACCGGGCCGTCGCGGAGTGAGTTGACGGCTTGTTCCAACGCTGCGATGAAGTTCAGCCCCGCCTTCATCGCCAGCACGAGCACATCGAGGAAAAAGGGAAAGTCCTTCTCGAAGCGTGACTGGCGGCGCTTGGTGACTTCGCGCAGCCGCAGATCGGGATACAGCATCGCCAGTGGGATGAACGCTACCGTGACTGCTATGTAGAGCGGATCTCTCAGCTTGAAGCCGAGCAGGACGGCGGTAGCGGTAATTGCGCCCACTACACCGACGACACGACGAATGATGAGAAATTCCGCTGGGCTGATGAGGTAGGCGGCGCCCGCTGCGTCGAGCTGTGCTTGCAGCACTTCGCGTCGATGTGAGGGGAGCGAGGCGTCGACTGCTTCACTGTACCAGCGCATCGCGGGTCGAAGCGCTCTCAGAAACCACGGTAGTTGATCGCGCCACGCCTCGTCGCGCGCCGGGGATGGTTCGCTGTCAGTACGCAAGGCTAACGGGAGCAGTAGCAGCAGGCCGCAACTCAAGCCGGCTAGTGACATTGCCAGGTAAAGGCTCATGATTCTCTGCTGCCGCTCGATGCTAGACGTCGATTCGCACGATCTTGCGAATCATCCACGCCGCCAGCGCCATCATCGCCGCCACGATCGACAGCACGACCCAGCCATACCATTGCGTGAACAGCAAACTCATGCGCGCGGGTTGCTGCTGATAGAGGACGAACCCGATAAAGACAGGCAAGAGCCCGACCACCCATCCCTGCGCTCGGCCCATCGACGTTAGGGCGTCGATCTTGCCTTCCATGTGCGCTTTCTCTCGCAGCGTCCTCGCAAGCGATTCGAGAGTATCGGCGAGATTCCCGCCGACGCGACGCGAAACATTCATCGCGGTGTTCATCAGATCCAGCTCCGGCGCACCGACGCGCCGACGCAGATCATCCAGCGACTCCGCTAACGGCCGGCCAACTCGCTGCTCGGCGAGCACGATGCTGAACTCCTGACTCAGCGGCGCAGGTTGACGCGCCGCCATTAGCTCCAGGCCACGCGCGAGATTGGAGCCCGCTAGTAGCGCTGAGCTCAATGCAAGCAGCGCGTCGGGGAGTTGATAGACGAAGCGCTTGCGCCGTTGGGTGGCAATGTGTGTCGCGACCAGCCACGGCCCGATGAGGCTCATGATTGTGGTAGCAACGACGCCTACCGGGCCTGCCAGGACGTAAGCAAGCGCGCCTGCGGCCACGGTCATGATCGTGCTAACAACGAACAGCGAGCGCGGGTTCGCGAGCACGAAGCTCTGCTTCAAGGTGGCGCCGATGCTGGTGATGAACGAGCGACGGTAGCTCAATACAGCTCTTATCAGCAGCGTTGCGAGCAGCACAGCGGCCACGGTTGTGCAGACGATTGGGAGGAGAAGCGTGTGTGGGAGTTGCTGCATCTCGCCTCCTGTCAGCTGACGCGTTCCGACGCGTCGGTAAAGATGCTCCGATCCAGGCGCACGCCCGCCTCATCCAATGCTTCGTAGAAAGCTGGCGGCTGACCACATCCCTGGTAGCTTCCGACAACAGCTCCGCGCGCGCCGACGCCCTTCTGTCGGAAGTTGAACAAGGGCTGCGTCAGGATCACATCGCCTTCGAGCCCTTCGACAGCCACGATGGCGGTGACACGCCGGCGCCCATCGCTGAATCTGGACAGCTGCACGATGATGTCGACGGCTGACGCAATCTGCTCCCGAATCGCACGGACCGGCAGGTCCATGCCAGCCATCAGCACCATCACTTCCAGGCGTGACAGCAAGTCTCGCGGCGAGTTGGCGTGCCCGGTCGTGAGCGAGCCATCGTGACCGGTGTTCATGGCTTGCAGCATGTCCAGCGCTTCGCCACCGCGACACTCGCCGACGATGATTCGATCGGGCCGCATGCGGAGCGCGTTCCGCACCAGATCGCGAATAGTGACTTCACCACGGCCTTCGACGTTCGCCGGCCTCGCTTCGAGCGACAGCACATGAGGTTGTACGAGCCGCAGCTCGGCGGCGTCTTCGATGGTGACGATGCGCTCGTTGCTGTGAATGTACTCGGATAGTGCGTTAAGGAACGTCGTCTTGCCGGTGCCCGTACCGCCCGAGACGATGATGTTCTTCCGATACTGCACGCAAATCTTGAGAAACTCGGCCATCGCTGTAGTCAGCGCGCCGATGTCCACCAGCTTGATCATGGAATAGCGCTGACCGGCGAAGCGCCGGATGGTGAGGATCGGCCCGATCAACGAGAGCGGCGGAATGATCGCGTTGACTCGCGATCCGTCCGGCAACCGCCCGTCGACCATCGGCACCCCTTCATCGATGCGCCGACCCAACGGCGCCACGATGCGTTCGATCACGCGCATCAAGGATTCGCCACTGATGAAGCGAGCGGGGACGGCGCAGAGCAGGCCATTTCGCTCTACATAGATCTTGTTTGGACCATTCACCATGACTTCGCTGATCGAGTCGTCGTGCAAGTAGGGCTCGATCGGACCGTAGCCCATGATCTCTGCGGTCATCTCCTGCACGAAGCTGTGGAGGTCCAGGCTCGCTGGCAGCCGCACCGATCCCGATGCGAGGATGGTTTCAATGGCTTGTTTCGCTTCCGCTCGCAGATCCGTGTCTGCAAGCGTGTTCAACGCGGTACGGCGGAACAAATCCAGCTCGCGTAGCACCAGTGGCTGAAGTTGTTCCTTGAGGGCCGCTGACAACTCGATGTGCGGTGTGGTCATCGTGCGTTCCTTCGCTGTGGTCTTCGTCAATCCAGATAGCGGAGATGCGTCCAGGAGCGACGCACGTGCTCGGCGACATGCGTCAACTTGCCCCTCAATGTCACCACTTGCATCACCACCATGGGCTTGCCTTCGCGATGGCCGCAAAAGACCCGCACGTCGACGGGCACGCTCTGCGGCTCTGCCTGAAACGTCGCTTCGTAGCCGATCATGTCGCCGTATTGCGCTTGAGTGATTTGCTCTGGCGGATGCGTGCGATAACGAACCGCCATCTGATGCATGACTCCGCGAGCTGCGGATTCGAGCTCGCCGGGCTCGAACTTCAGTACCGGCGCGATCGTCCAGCTCATGTGGGTTGGTGGGTAAGTGAGGGCGGGTGTCTCCGCGGTGAAGGTCAGTGCGCTGGGCCTTCGCTCCAGACTGGTTTCCCACTCGGGATCTTGTTCGGTCCAGATTTCGAGATTCATTTCAGGCAACCGATGAATGATCATTGGACGGCCCACCCTGGTTGTCGCGCTGACGTCGATCGGTCCGATCGTGCATAGACCTGCAATGAGCAGCGCCGCGCGCGTCATGGCGCGGCTCCATTCGATTGCGCCGCTATCAAGCCGATCAGGAAGGTGGTCGTCGTTGCGACCAGACCGCCCCAGTGATTCGAGCGTCTGAATGCATTACGCCAGCTCAGTCGGGACATCAGAAACATGACCAGCCAGATGAGGGCGTACGAGAGTACGAAGCGGCCCAGGAGATTGCCGAGCAGGTAAGCGGTCATGGGAGTGACCTCGCTCTGTCGCTCGTTGAGGCTGCGAGGCTGTCGGCTGCGTTGAGCGTTCCGTTGCTTGGCGGTTTCATTGGCGGGGTTTCTGCTTGGGGCGTGTGCCGTTAGGGTGGTGGTGGCGTGTAGATCACGCGGAGTTGCTGTTCGGTGATGTTGGTGTAGTCGGCCAATAGCTCGCGCACTCGGTGGGCGGGCTCTTCCAGGCCGATGTGCCATTCAATGGGCACGCCGCCCGCTTTCGCTGCGGCTCGCACCTGCCGCTTCGCTTCGTTCAACACCGGGCCGTCCCAGCCTCTCAGGCCCCATTCTTTGGGGTGGCTCTTCAGACGCCGGAATAGTTTGGCGTAGAGCAATACTTTGCGGTCGGGGTCGTAACCGTCGAAGTTGATGCAATGGACGGTGTACTTGCGATTCGCCGGGGCGCCGCTGATAAATTGCTCGTAGATCGTTTCTTCCTGATCTGGCGGCCAGCCTTCTATTGCGTACGTCGCGTCGTTCACCAGACCGAATTCGTCGAGCACATCCCGCACTCGCTTTCCCGCCGCAACGTCGGCTGGGTTGTTGGCGTCGGGCATGTGAGGGGTTGTTTCAATGAGAATGCCGTTGGCGAAGGGCTCGTGACGGATGTCGGGTGGGAGGCAATTCGCGAGGTGGGGGAAGGGGAGGTAGAAGAGCCATTGGCCGGCGTAGGAAGTTCGGCTCTGACCTTTTACTGCGCGCTCATAATCGTACAACGTGATGCCGCCGACCCTGCATTCCCACGTTTTGATGAGCGCCTGTAAGAACTGTCGAAGGCGGGCCGGGCTTCGATCGCCATCGACGGGCAACTCCATAACAGTCCCACCGTCGGGCTCTGAAGAAATGGAGCACCCTCGTAGGCGGAGATACACCCCGCCATCGTCCGCAGGCAGAAGCGATCGGTCCTCCGCGTAAGCGCAATATGAGACAGCGAATCCACTGCGGCTAAGTGACTCGCTGCCAAGCCCTCCTCCAGGAGACAGCTTAAGAAAATCGCTCGCGTGGCTCTCATCGAACGCGTGCCTACGGATCAACTCGGCTGATAGCTGCTTGTCTAGCGGCGATAGTGGTAATGGTTCAGGAGCAACTATCGCTAGCCTCTGGAAGGAGGCCTCCAACGTTGCGAGGGTTGCCAGGACGTCTTGGCTCTTCTGCTGATACGTACCAAAGTCTGGCCTTTCCCAAGTACCGCCCGAGGTCCACAGGGAGATTATGCGGCTAGTGTCCTTCATACGCCTTGCCTCTGTATGTCGGACAACGGAGTGTAAATCACAGTGATTCTGTCCCTGTCGACGCGTCGGGTAATGCCTCTATCCAATATCGCGCTGATCCGCAGAGCCATTTCCTCATCCACGACCCGCCACTCAACAGCTGTATCCGCTGTCCTCACAGCTGCGATCTGACGTTCGGCTTCCGCTAAGAGTCTCTCGGTCATGAGTTGCTTCAGCGGCTCCGACCGACACTTGTCTCCCAACGGGCACTCCTGCGTCCAATGCTTCGCATCTAACAACACGCCGCGCTGTGCGTCGTATCCATCGAAGTGCACGCCGTTGACATTGTACTCAACACCGCGGGGTGCGCCGGTGATGAGTTCCTGGTAGCGATAGGCATCGTTGTCCGGGCGACTGATGGAGGACCAGGTGCCAGGCCCACCATCGCTGGCACCGACAGCAAAATTGCTTGGGCTGCGTGGGACGGAATAGCGGACACGGACAGTGCAGGTCGCGTTGTGCGCCCAGACGCGTTCGTCGCCGACGAAGTAGCTCGAATCACTCGCGACCGTGAGATTGAAAACCGGCAGCGGCGCATCGACGCGGCGGTTCGCGAGGACGAGCGTGTCGCCGTCGGCGGTGGCGATGGGCGCGCCCAGTTCGATGTCGCGAACGGCAGTCCAGCCACGGCCTTGCACCCAAAGCGGATGCTCTTCAGTAACCGTAAGCCGTGACGCTTCCGTCTCAACGACGTGGTAAGCCGACGCGCGTCGCTCGAATACATGAGTGACGAGCCTCTGCTGATCGCGATAGTCACGATCGCTACGCGCATCCACCCATTCGCCAGGCTCGAGCGCTTGAATGGGAGCACTGCGATCACCGCTCCAAACGGGCGTGTCGGCGGCGAAGCTCGCGCAGCCGAGCTCATGTTTGGTGGCATCGGCGGCTGCTCGAAGTCCAGCGCGACCGAAGCGGGCGAGCTTCGCCGCGAGCTTGAGCATGAAGGCTGGGCTGACGTAGCTGCCCAGCACGCGGCCGCGATCGAACGCATCACATTCGATGAGCTGGCTGAAGTCGTGGCCCAGCGCGGCACCGATGGTGCGCGCGGTGCCGGCGGGGTCCTCCATGAAGGACATCGCCAGCTCATAGATGCCGCGCGCCGTTTCGATCGGGTGCGTGATCGCAGCGATGAGATCGCCGATTTGATCGCGCAGTCCTTCCCAGAAGCCGCGCACAAATTCGTACGCGCCGGCAGCGAGGCTGCGCAGCTCATCCCAAACGCGGCCCAGCGCGCTGCGATCTTCAGGAGTGGGCGGAGCATCGCCCGTTGCGACAGTGCAGAGCGGCTGTTCATTCCCAACGCCGGAAGAGCCGCTATCGCTTTCCTCGTCGCCGGCGTCGTTATCGTCTGCATCGCGCGGCGGTGGTGCGTGGCCCTCGCCGAAGCCAAAGAAGCCCTCGCCCAGCGAGCTGCCTCTGCCATCTGCAGTCCCGGACGAGCTATCCGTATCGCCGGACGCAGCTCCACCGTCGTTGCGACCGTCACCGTGACCCGGCGTGCCGGCTCCGGCGGCGATTCGTTCAACCTCTGGAAGATCCGCACGCGAAACCAGCAGCTCGCTAGAGCGCAGCGGGCTCTGCATGCGCACAGTCGCCGTTGCAGTGATTGGCAACCGAGTCCGACGCAGCTGCTGCTGATGAAATGCATCGCTGTCACGCGTCATCCCGAGCAAGCGCGAGATGAAGCCGTTGATCAGCGGAACCTTCAGCTCGTATCCATACGTGACCTCGATGCGCAGCAGGTTCGCATCTTGAATGTTGAGGCCGCCGCTCGTGCCCGGGCGCGTATCGCGGGTATGGAGGCGATCATTCGGCAGCTCGCGAACGCCATCGACCTCAACGGCGAAATCATCGAATGCTTCGCGCGTGGGATTGAGGATGCGAATGCGCGCATCGGTGCGGAGCTCACCTTCGAGCCGAGCGATGGATTCGGCGACGCCTGCTAACGAAGCATCCGGTGACGTGAGGGGTGCCAGGCCCTGGGCGAGACCGCGGCGAATGGCGGCAGGCGTCGCATTCGAAACGGCGCCAGCGCGTGCCGCCTGTAAGGCCGCATGATTCAGCGTCGCCTTCGCTTGATAGACGAAGCCGAACTGAATCACCGCCAGGATGACGACGAGCAAGAGCGGCAATGCAATCGTCGCTTCGACAATTGCAGCTCCGCGTTGCCGTCGCCCACGGCGTGTCGTGTCGGTCACATCCATGTGACGCTCTCGTTTTCCTTTGGGCTTGGGAGTCGGCGCTAGTCTTTCAACCGTGGCTTGAGCGCTTCGTCCGACTCACGCTTGAGTCGATCGAAACGTTGCACGCCTTCGCTGACGACCGTCGAATCGGTACCAATGATTTCCGGCGTGACCAGCACGACTAGCTCTGTCTCGCCGCGTCGGAACTGCCGCGACTTGAACAACTCGCCAATGATGGGCAACGCGCCGAGTCCTGGGATTTTCGCGACGTTTTTCGCATCGTCGGCGCTGAACAGACCGGCGACGATCATGGGCGCGCCGGAGTGCACATTCATTTCTGTGTTGGTCTTACGAGTTGCAAACCCCGGAATGCCGAGCACAGCATTGGCCTTGTCGACGCTGCTCACCTCGACGCCGACTTTGGTGCGGATCAAGCCGGCGTCGTTGGCGCGCGGCTCGACATTGAGCAGGATGCCGAATTGCTTGAACACGACGTTGAGCGCGCCATCCTGGTTCTGAACCGGAATCGGCACTTCGCCGCCCACGACGAAGTCAGCCTGACCGCCACTAATGCAGGTCAAAGTGGGCTCGGCCAGCAGACGCGCGTCGCCGCGAGTCAGGAGCAAACGAATGACCGAATCCAGGCTCGACGTCATATCCACGCCGTTGTCGGTGCTAAGCACGGGGCCCGCGGCGACATCGGCCCAATCGACGCCGATGTCCCGTAGCGCCGATTTGCGAACTTCGATGAGCTTGGCCTTGATGAGAATCGTCGTCTCGGCTTGCAGGGTCGGCGCCGCAGTTGCGATCGGATCGAGGATGCCGAGTACTTGCACGAGATAGGCAACACTCGTTCCGTCACGCGACCAGATGCGCAGATCCGTCGTGCCCGCTTTACGCCCGAGCACCAGAATCTCCTGGGTGTCGTCGAGCACTTTGATATCGATCGTCGCGCCATCGCCGGCCGATACCCGTTTCGCCCCTGGCGAGCGAATCAGCAGACTCTGGCCCACAGGCACCGAGAGGACTGAAACCGGCGCTTGCTGAAGCGCTTCCGTGGTCGAGGTGGCGAGCATCAGCGCGCTCATCAACCAAGCGCCGAATAGAACAGTGGCGCTCATGATTCAAACCCCGCCAAGGATGACTTGAACGCGCAGACGCGGGCGAACCGATGAATTCGGAGCGTCGCCCCTCAGCAAGCTCGTTTTCGTAACGTGAGCTATGCGCGTGATCGTTTTATCGTTGGGTTGGCGCAGGGCCACGGTGACTCTTCCAGCCTCCTGCGCGAGCGTAATCTTTGCGACGTCCGCAGGACTCACGGCGACTGTGATGGTTCGAAACGGGCCTGACTGCAATCGATCCGGCAGCGAATGCTCATTGGCTTGCGTTCTCAGACCCGTTGCAATGACCGGCACAGAGAACAGCAACGGCACAGTGACACTGTCGTTCGTAGCCGCCGTCGTGAAGAGCAGATCGATGCGATCGCCCGGCGCGAGCATTCCCGCGATCGACGCCTGTTCATCGACGGGGAATGTCAGCGCTCGCATACCCTCAGGTAATTGTGCTGAGAATCCCGCGCCGGCGCCTTGAGCAAGGTGAGCGGACAGAATCGTCTCGCCGCTGCGAACGGCACGCGACAGGACTCGCCCAGCAATCTCTCCCCACTGCTCCGAGCGCATGGCCTCGGCATGCAGAAACGCATCCGGCACTTCCCGAACTGCGACCGTTTGGCCCGAGAGCACTGTGCCGGGCGGCAGGTTCGTCTTCGCAACAACGACGTTGACAAGCCGGTACTGCCTTTGAAGCTGCTCGCGCTCCGCTTGCACTTCGTCGTTGATATAGCCTTTGACGAAGTACGCCGCGCCTCCGCCAGCCGCGAGCGCACCACCCAGCATGAGTGTGGTGATCCAGATGCCTTTCATTGCTCGTTCCTTGAGCGTTCGAGAATCAGAATGGAATCATCAGTGCCCAGGAGAATTCATCGTGATGCTCGGCCAGCAGTGCCAATGCCGCCTGGGCGCCTCGCCAGACCACCATCAATCCAGCAAGGATCGCGATGTATTCCGCTGTGCCCCAACCGCGTTGATCGCGCCGCGAGTTCATGACTTTTTCCAGGTAACGACGATGGCGGTGGCCGCGGGGCGCGTCGCGTCGGGCATGATGACGAGCAATGCGTGCTCTGCCTGACGCTGTGCTTCGAGCACGAAGCCGCGATAACTTTCCTGTGTGGGACGCGTGTTGACGATGCTCCAGCCGCTAGTGATCAAGAGCTGAGAAAACGCCTGCGCCTCCGTGAACGGCGCGCGTTCGCTGGACAGACCGATGTGCTCCGACTGCATTCCCGCATCGTCGTACTGCTGCAGATTGACGATGCGGGCGGTCGACGGTCGCGGAAAATCCGTCTGTAACTTGAGCACAGTGGGATCGAGTGCCGGACTCACCAGAATCGTCCCCTCACTTCCCGCCGAGCTCGAACGAGCGTGCACAGTGATGAAATGATCGCGCGACCTGACCATCAGCACGTGCCATGGAGAGTTCACCCAGCGACGCACGTCATGACTGCCCGACGTTTTACGTTCAGATTCGTAGTGAGCGAGCACCGCGTCCGGCGACAGTCGCGACTCGAACGCCTTCAATGTCATTGGCAAACCGTTCATTCGCATGCTGCGAGCAATCCATTGCGCAGAGCCTTGCGGGGGAGCCGCGAGATCAGGCAAAGCCAGGCGTTCGGCATTCGCCGGCATCGCTAACGAAATCAGAAGCACCGCACCCATTCGGGATATATGGGTCAACATGACTCACTCACCTTCACGCTCGACGACATACGCAGCAGGCAGAGCGTTCGAGCGCGGGCGCAGTTGAGGATCCCAGCCATATTGACCCTCGCCGTACAGCGGACCGCCCTTCGTGAGTGCCTGCATCGCAATGACTCGTCCGGGAAGCTCGAGAGCTTCGATCAGCTCGCTCGCTGTGATCCGATCCACTCTGCGCCCGAACTCGTTCTCGTCCCGGGGCGACCAGGTGTCGCTCAGCAATGCGCCACTAGCACGCTGCGTAAGCGGTGAATCACGCTGTGCGAGCAGCGGCTGAAGGTTTGCTTCAATCGTCGCACTCACAAAGGAGTGACGGTTCAAGTTGAGATCGTCCATCCGCAATGAAGTGGCCGCGACGCCGAGCGGCCCGGTTCCGTGCGCCAATCCGGGCATCAGCAGGTAACCCGCATCCACGGGAGCTGCGTCATCCGATGATTGAAAAGAGATAGCGCTTCCGACGGGAGTGGTAAGCAAGGATCGGCGATGGTGCCGCCAGAGAGGATTCTGCGAGACGCCTTCGGAACGCAGTGAATCGCTAGCCGTCACGCCCGTGTTGGGAGCGCCGAACGTTCGATCGAGCGCTTCCATCCTGACATCTGCATCCGCCTTGGCGTTATCGGTCCACACAGTGCGTTCCCACACCGAGTAGCGAAGCGCATCGAAAGTCTTGTGTTTCACATCCAGCTGCTTGCCGAGCAGCGCGATGCAGCCCAGGAAAGGTGAAAGCACGGCCAGGGCGACGATAGTCTCGACGATGGCATTGCCGCGGTTCGTGGACCGCATGATTAAAAGCTCCACGTAACGGGCGCGAGCTTCGCTTCCCAGAACGGGTTGAACAGATTTGCGTACTCGTGCCTGCGCTCGCCTAACGATACGAACGCGGAACCACGCGGCCGGCGAAACTCCACGCGAGCAACAGCCGCGACGGCCAATGGCTGAGCTGTCGCAGTCATACCGAGCAAATCGGCGGTCGCAACGCTCGCCTGAGCTTTGGTCGCAATCGCGGCGATACGAAGCGATGCGTCGCTTGGTGACCCGGAAACGTTGTAGTAGGCCGGCACACCGGCGTATCCCGAGTCGAATTCGCGAGCGCTGGCAGTGCTGACTCGATCGCCAATTCGCTGCCAGCGATGCCAGCCAAATACGCCGCGCGTACGAAACTGGAGCTGATCCTCCGCACGCCAGTCAGCGCCGCTGTCGCTCTGGCTGATCGTCGTTGCTCCTCGCTTGCGCAGCTGAGCCGCGAGCAGGTTCTCCCGCCAACCACGCTCACCGACGATCCAACGTTGCAGATCGGAGTTGCCACGCAAACTCGCGTTTACGAGCTGCTGCATCGAATTGCGATCGCGGCTCGTCGTGTAGCGCTGGATGAAGGACGGCACCGCCGCCGATTGCGTCATCAGCTGCGCTTCGAGCAGCGCGTGCAGCTCCTCCGGCATGCGCGAAATCGCTTCGCCGTCATTGATGCGGATGTACGGGTCGTACCTGCGACCGGTCTGTTCCATCAGGTTCTGTACATTGCGGAACGCAAGCGAAGCATGTGCTTCCGCCTGCGCCGCGCGAATGTTTGCGTTCCATGCATCGATCGCGGGTATCGCTGTTTCGGCCGCCTGCTCGGTCGCGTTACGAACCTGAGCCGAGATCTGCTCGGCCATGTCGACGTACTGACCGACGTAGGGAATCCACTGGGTGACGCGATCGATCGACTCGAGCGAGTCGTTGATATACCGCACCCAACTCACATAGGAGACGAAGTGCCCGACGGCAACGTGATTGGCGATCATGGCTCGGTTCCCGTAAGCGATGAAGTTGAGATGACGTGCGGTCCACACCGCACCGCTATACGCCGCGGCATCCGCGGCGTTAGCCACCTGCGATCGCTCCGTGACCTTTTGTCCGGTGTTGAACATCACCACCAGCACCGCACTGCTGATGAGCGCACCGAACAGGGCGACCGGCGCGATCTGTCCGCGATGACGCTTACTGAGCCGCATTGGTTTGCTGGTTGTAGGTCGACAGACTGTCCGCCTGAGCCGCGCGGTTCTGAGCCGTCGTTGCTGAGGCCTGCGCATCGCTGATGTCTTGCGCGCCCGATTGGCCGGCCATCTCGCGGCTCATGCCGGCCAACTGGTTTTGCAGTACGTCGCCGAAGGCGGCGAACAAGCCGATGCCGGCAACGGCCACGAGCGCAGTAATGATGATGTACTCGCTCATTCCCTGGCCGCGTTGAGTGGCGCGCAGGCGCGCGCTCGAAGTCATGTGTTTGCTATCCATCGCTGCTCTCCACTGGGTCGGTGAGCGACACAGTACGAGCGCGCGGCTGGCGAAAAACGCCAGATAGATGCGTGTTCGTCGAGAAATGGCCCTGCTGTTTTCCTTTGAAACGTGAACGGGTATCGTGCCGCACCAGCAAATTTCGGGAGGACGCGATGCGTTTAGCAGTGCAGTTGGCGTTGGGATTGGCGGCCGTGGTCGGTTCGGCGCAAGCCGCCGAGCCCACTCAGCCCATCGTGCTGAAAGCGGCTTATCTGTTCGACAGCAAGTCGGGCAATCTCACCAACGGCGGCGCCGTGCTGGTGGAGGGCGACAAGATCAAGGCGCTCGGCTCCCAGGCCGTGCCGGCCAATGCAAAGGTGATCGATCTCGGCGATGCCACGCTGTTGCCGGGCTTCATCGATGCCCACACTCACATCACCGACGAGGGCCATAGCGACTTTTACAAGGGCTTCCACGCGCAGATGTATCGGTTCGCCGCCGAGCAGTCGTTTTACGGCGCCGTGTATGCAAAGCGCACCCTGGATGCAGGCTTCACGACGGTGCGTAACGTGGGTGCCGGTGAGTTCGTCGACGTGGGTCTGCGTAACGCCATCAACAACAATCTCACGCCGGGCCCGACGATTTTGACGGCAGTTCACTCGGTGGGCTCGACCGGCGGTCACTGCGATCAGGGGCCGTTCCCGCCCGATCGCGTCGCGCCGCTCGGTGTCATGGACGGTGTCTGCAATGGCGCCGACGAGTGCCGCGCGGCCGTGCGCTACCAGCTGAAGTGGGGCGCCGACGTAATCAAGATCTGCTCATCGGGTGGCGTGCTCTCGGAAGCCGATCCGGTGGATGTGCCGCAACTGACGCCGGATGAGCTCAACGCCATCATGTCCGAAGCGCATGCCTGGAAGCGGAAAGTGGCCGCGCACGCGCACGGCGATCTCGCTGCCCGACAGGCCGTTGAGGCCGGTGTGGACTCGATCGAGCACGGCAGCTTTCTTAGCGACGAGACGCTGAAGCTGATGAAAGCGAAGGGCACTTACCTGGTGCCGACGCGGCTGGCGGTCTGGTGGGTGAACCAGGTGGCCGACAAGTTCCCGCCAGCGATTGCAGCCAAGGCGCGCGCGACCCTTCACGAGCATGAGCGGATGTTCCGCTCGGCGTTGAAGATGGGTGTGCCGATTGCGTTTGGCACCGATTCGGGCGTCTCACCGCACGGCATGAACGCCAAGGAGTTCAAGTTGCTGGTGGACATCGGCATGCAGCCGGCCGCAGCGTTGATTTCCGGCACGCGTGAATCGGCGAAGCTGCTCGGCATTGCCGATCAGGTGGGCACGCTCGAAGCGGGCAAGATCGCCGACATCGTCGCCGTCAAAGGCAATGTGTTGAACGACATCGCCGCGACGGAACAGCCCGTGTTCGTGATGCGACACGGGGTGGTGGTGAAGCAGCCGTAACGGCTAACGCTGGTTCAGCTGAAGCGCTCGGTGAGGAACTCTTGCCAGCGCTTCCGCGCCAGCATCTGATAACCCTTGTCGAAGCTCGCCGACGAGGACAGGTAAAAATCCGGGCCGGCGCCCCCATATAAAAAGAGTTCGCGCCGCTCCGGATCGACCGCGACGAAGCGCCCCAGCCAGTTCAGCTGCTCCCGGGAAATAGTCGGGTCCGCCGTGCCGGCGTGAAACTGAACCGGCACATTCAGGCGCGCCAGCAGTGTGATCAGGTCGGGACGCGGATCGGTCTTGGATTTCTGGGTCGTTTCGATCGGCGTGTACATCGCGATCACGCCCACGACGCCGAGCGGATCGTTCAGGGCCATGCGCAGCGCCGTGTACCCGGCCGAGCCAAATCCCAGAATCACGACGGGATTGGCGTCTGGCTGGCTGCCATTCAAGTTCACGATGCCAGCGCGCACATCGCTCTGAACGTCGAGATTGAAAGACTCGCTCAGCAGCGCGTCCGGGTGAGTAGAGATCTGCGCCGCGCCGCGCTGGGCGCAATCGATCACCAGCGCTACGTATCCGGTTCGCGCCTGTCTCTTATACACATCTCCGAGCC
>NZ_LSRW01000056.1:0-32974 GCF_003104955.1 Steroidobacter cummioxidans
GGCTCGGAGATGTGTATAAGANGCGGCGATCAGCGCTTCGGCCTCTTGAATCGAGAATGGATCCGGGGCCGGGCGATCCTTCTTCGTCAGGCGAAAGCACTTGAGCACAGATGCTGGGTTGCTCTTCCCGGGATGATCGCGATAGCCGTACTCGAACGCGCAGCGGATGACGCTGACGATGTTGTTGTGGGTCTTCTTCGAGATCTCCAATTTCGCATCAATGATCTTGGCCAACGTCGAATACTTCACCTCTTCGAAGATCAGCTCGCCGATGGCGGGCCGCCAGGTCGACTCCAGAATCTTTCGATAGCTCTCGACGGTCGCGAACGCGAGATCCGTCTTCGCCATGCGCGCTTCGTTGTGCGCCATGAACTCATCGAAGACCTGGTTGCATGTCCGCGGTGCTTCGACGGGAGCGAACGCATGGAGATCGCGGAACTCCGGGAACTCCTCGGCGAACACAAACGTGCCAAGTGCGATTCGCCGCTTGATCTCTTTGAGTTGGACGTGAGCGCGCCGTAGGTTTGCCTCGGAGGGGATGCGCTTGAGAGTGGGCCGGTAGCGCCGGCCCTGATACTCGAAGTCGAACTGGATGCGGTCCGGTCCTTTGGCACGCACACCAACGGTTAGCGACTTTCGACCCATCGATGATAGCCCTGCATGTCGATCATGATGTGGCCGTCCGGCGCATGCCGCCAGACCTTGCCCTCCTGCCAGTCGCCGCGCTCGATCTTTCGCTCCATGGCTTTGACGGTGTAGCCAGTGAGCAGATGGGCGACGGGAAGCAAGACGTAGCGGGCCGGTGCGAGGACCATCCTCTCTGTTGTGGCGATAGCAATCTCATTGGGCACAGCAGACATGGCGAGTTACCTCCACGATGTGTTTGCGGCTGAATCACTGATGCCGCGCCTGATGCGGCAAAACATTCCAAGAAAGATTCTGTCGATTGCACTTTCCATGATGACCTCACCATTGTTCCGAGCGCCTGAAGCCGTGTTTTCACGAGTACAGCCTTGTTCAACCGCGCACCGAAGTCACTACCGAGTTTCGCGGAAAATTCGGCCGATAACGGAGGTAAAACGCGGTCGCTGTTTCGCCGATATATCGGCGAAACTCGCCATCGTTCAGGTTTGCCATTCGCATGCTCCGCTGTGCCTCCGCGAACGTCACGCACCAGCTCGCGACCGAGCGGCGGTCGATCTGTTGTGCTCCTCCAGCACGTCGAGGATGCGGACGACGAAGCGCTGCTGCGTCTTTGACAGCGCCTGGAGGCGCTCTGCGTGGCGCATGGCTTTCGGTGAAAGACGCCGTTTCCTGGCCGGCGGCTCTGCAGCGAAGCCGAGGAACTGGTCGATGTTGAGGCGGAACAGCTTTGCGAGCCGCTCAAGGACGAGGACGGAGATCCGCCTCTCGCCGATTTCGTAAGCGAACACCGCCTGCTGGGAGACACCGAGCGCGCGAGCCAGCTCCGCTTGCGTCATCCCTCGTGACTTTCGCAGCTGCGTGACGCGTTTGCCGAGTGCAGCGAAGTAGGCACGACTTTCCTTCTTGATCTGCGGCGACTTCGGTGACGCGGGTTGCGTGTCGCTCATATGCGCGCCTGCCCGCTCTACGCCGCACCATCGGGGCCAGCCTCACCAGAGGCTGGCTTGCTGGGTGGTGGGCCGAACTCGCCCGCCTTGAAGCGCCTGACAATCTTCTCCAGCGCATCGACCGACTCTGCAATCAACCTCGCGATGACATGGGCCACGTCGGCGTGCATCGTTCCATCATCGTCATCGGAGTACAGCAAGACGTCGTACAGGCACCTGGCCATTCCCTGAACCTGCATGAGATTGGTGCGCTCCGCTTCGATGAGTTCTTCGAGAGAGCGGCCGGCGGGAAGTGCTTCGTAGGTTTCCTTCTCCGCCATGAGTTGTTACCTCTTGCGGAGCGGCGAGATACACAACCGCTCGATGGCCTCTGCGCCACCGATTAGACGTTCGTGGAGGGCCGCTTGCCCTTCGTGACATTGCTGAGCTGCATCGCGAAGGCCGTCGGCGACGAAGAGCGCCTCCGTGACGTCGTCGTTCGCTGCTTCGCCAGTGCTTGAGCTTGCGAAGAACTTGCTGCGGGTGAGAAGGATCGCGTGAATCAGCAGGCGGGTGCGCCGGAGGGATGCCACGTCACCCTGGGATCGGCACCATGCCTCGGTCTGCCGCACGCTGGCGAGCAGTGAATTGAGGCCCATGCTGAGGACGACCATGTCTTCGCGAGTGGCGCGGGTCATGGCTCGTACCTCGCGTGAGGCACGCCGGGCTCTGAACTGAGCTGGCCTGAACGATTGCTACGAGATACTGGCGAGTATTTTCGAACGCATTCTCGCCGCCGGTTCATGGCCGCGCCCTGCCCGATGATGTTCGGTGGAGCACGGCAGGGCCGCTTGTTCTGTGTGATATACGCGCACCTACCCGCGCAAGCGCCGGGTGCGCCATAATGAAGGTAGCCATAACTGCCTCTACTAAAGGCGTTGTGGTTAGGCCCTCGTCGATGTTTCCAGCATCGGCGGGGGCCGCCCTACGCGGATGCGATCCGCGGGGACACACTATTCCTATACCGGATCACAAGTCCAGCGCTTTGACCCTCCCGGAATGACCCCACGCAGCGGCCCGGGCCGCTGCGCGCTCAAGGGCGCACTTGAGAACTGCGAGAACGCATAGTCATCTGCGGTAACATGGTATTCGCCGTCTACTCCTCGTATCGATCAACGGAGACGGGGATGTTGGAAGTCGGGAATTGAACGTTCTTTACCGAAGCAAATCCCCCGTCGCCCTCGGTCTTAATGGTCAGAACCACGTTTGCCTCGAAAGTTCGTGCCAACTCTGACTTGATGCTTCTCTGCGGGATGGAGACTTTGTCTTCGCTATCCCAGATTGACGTTTCCATGTCGTCGTATTCGACCTGCGCCACAAACTGGAGTTGCACAAAGGCTTCCACCCGCGCTTCGTGAGGCTTTACTTCGAGCAAGGAAAGCTCCTCAATTTCTACATCGCCAACGGAGACTTCGAGGACCTCCCCTTCTTCGTCATCAATGAAAAAGCCGAGCTGCCCGAACGCCTCCGACACAGCGACGAGCAAGTGATCCATCTGCTCCGCGCTGGGCTCGTTGATGAACTTCAAAGCGGTGGTTTGCCGCATGTATGTATCAATAAACTCAGCCGGTCGTGACAGGCGGATGAGTCGTTTACTACGCTTGCAATAGTCAGCAAGATCACCATCTTCTGAGATTACGTAAAGCCGCTCATCCCTTGTCGCACACCAATGCTCGAGCGCGGACACCGTAAATGCGTCGGGGAATTCGTGCTTCTTCTCGCCACCTCCAAACGGGGCGACTTTCTTGAAGTACCAATCAAAGACCTCTTGAGCGGATGCACCATCGAGGCTCACCAGTTCCGTATTTGATTTCTCAAGATAGTCGTTAAATTGCGCGATCAATTGCTCGCACGCCACTGCTGGGTTGAATATTTCAGTCGTTGACCACAATGCGGGCGCGGTGATGTTCTTTGCAATCGGGTGGTCTTTTCGCAATCGCTTCAAGTCCTCACCAAGCTTGTCTACACGCTTGCGAATATTTGCTTCCATCTCGTCGATGACGATCGATGTTGTAACGAGGTGCGCGTCATTGGATTGGGCGAGTTCCCGTAGGCGGCGCAATTGCACACTGTCGTATTTAAAGTGATGCGCAATCATCACTGATGTGTCGAGAAAAATGTTCTTTGTCAATAGCATTGATGGGTCTCGGCCAGATTGCCTAGAGGGCTATTCATCAAGTCGAAATTGGTACCGAGACCCGCGGCTCAATCGGCTGCAATATTTTGTGAGCGGCAAGGATCTCCTCATAGAGATTCGCGTGCCTCTTCGCTTGCACGCTGAGCACGAGTGCGTACGGAATGATCTCTGTGCCCGCGCCGGCGGGTGCGCCGCCCTCGCGAGCGTTGTAGTGTATGTCGAATGTTGCCGAGTTGAGGTTGTGGCCATACATAGTGTGCGTCGCATGGATCACCGTTTCCCATTTTCCAAGATCCGCGCGCTGCTCCTGCTCCGTGCGAAATGTCTTGCTCGAAAAGAACTCGCGAGTCTTTGGTGTATTCCGCTTGCCGCTCACCTTCTTAGCATTCGGGCGAAACGAGATGGTTAATCCTGCCTTGGTGTAGGCGGCCGCATCTTCGATGTCGACAGGGCTGGCATAGCAGAACGTGGCCGACAAAGTCACCTTGCCATCCAGAGCCGCCGCCGGCAGCGGCACGGGCGCGCGCAGATACTTTCCTGGGCGCAGTGAGCCCTGATATAAGATCCGCGCAATGCCATCACCACACGTGATGATGCTCCCGACGTCAGTGAGCGCGCGACCCCATCCGATCTCATCCGGATTCGCCGCCTTGGGACATTCGGCTGAATGGATCATCAACGCCTTGATGGTGAGCGGGTGCACCGCCTCGCCCAGAATCGCGCGAATGCCAACGGCCGTGCGTAAGGTGAGTGGCGCGGAATAGCTCGTGCCCATCGTTGCGGCGAGTTCAGGCTTTGCGCCTTGCGCAGCCACGTGGAAGTACTCTTTGGGGCATCCACCAAACGCGAGCAGATCCGGCTTCCGCCGGCCCGGACTTCTTCCAGGGCCACATGCACTGTACGTCGCGCGATCCCAGAGCACAGCGCTGTGGTTCGCCGCGCCCACGGAGAGTGCGTTGACGCTATCCGCCGGGACTTGAATGCGATTGAGCCTTGCTTTGGCATCGGCTTCCCCGTTGTTACCTGCCGCGACGGTCATAAGTGTTTCGCCGTCACTCAGGACAGAGTCGAGGACTGCGGTCCACGCGTGAATGTCGGAATCCTCTGCCGGAAGATCAGGACCCAAGCTCAAATTAAGGAACTGGTAACGCCGCGAGAGAAGTATTTCTTCGACGTGCGCCAACGTCCTGTACAGCTCATATGGATCCTCTGTGCTCGATTTCTCATCGAGAACGCGGAAATGATCGACGTACGCAAATGGGCGATTCGCCTCGGCATTAGCCTCTATCGGCCCAAAGAGAAAGGCCGACGTCACGCCGAGACCATGATCAAGATAGCTGACAACATCCCGGGCTGTGGGGTCCGACTTCGCGTAGTGCCGCACGTATGGTGTGAGCACGTGCGTATCCGGCAAGCCGCCATCAAGAATGGCGACCGACGGCTCAACAGATAGCGGCTGAGCACTCGGTAAGGAGAACGGGATCGACAGTGCATTCGCGCGTGTGAAAGGCTTCGAGCCGCGTAGGGCCGGCATCGGGCGCACAAGGCGCACAAGCGAGAACAACGCTAACTTTTCCAGGTTGCGCCTGTTGCCTCGCGCGGCGACGAATAACATTCGGCCCACTAGGAAATCGAACTCGGTGTTGAGTTCGAACTCACAAGATTTCGCATACTCTCCGAATGCTGTACGCGTTTGCTCGGGCTGTTCATCGGGAATCAAGTGAAGCGCAACCTCAAAGACCTCGCCCAACGGCTCGCCCCCTGTTCGTAATCGATCAACAGCGGTTAGATTTGCGATCGATTCGATCTCCGCGAACTGCAACGCCTCGGGCGTTCCTTCGGCGAGCGCCCCCACTATCGTGGGAAATTGAGAGAAGGCGCCGCGCGTTCCAGCGACAAAGAGCTCCGTCGTGTCTGACTCGCGTGCCGCGCGCTTGCGCACCTCCTTGCGTGGCCGCACGCGGACCGTGCGACTGCCAATCGGGATGAGTCCAGCAGCGCGCAGCAAAGACTTTGGGAAGAAGGATTTCGCAACGTAGGTCGGATGCAAGTCAAGCTTCGCGACGGCGAGGTCGCGAGGGCAGGCCGCAGCTGGCAAGGTCTTTTGTTCGGCGATGACCTGTTGAAGTTGCGGCAGGATCGCTTTGCGCGCCTCGTCCAGTGTATATGGATGCGATTTTTTTGGGATGGATGGTGGCGGTGGAATTTCATGCGTAAGTAGTTCACCTCGACCGATGAGAAATCGATTAGCCACTTACGCTCCTTTGCGTTTACCGCGACCCTTGATCGGTGAAGGCCCCGCGTACTTGCGGATGGTGTCTCGCGCGACCCCCGTCAGACTCATGATCTGGTTGTGCGACAGCACTTGGCTGCGCGCCAGCTCGATCGCAAGCTGCTGGCGCTCAGTTTTGTCGAGCGAGGAGACTCGCTGCGCAGCCATCTCGAGGATGGCTCCACGCGTGGCAGTTCCTTCCAGTGCCGCTCGACGCTTCAAAGCATTCACCGTACGCTCCACGTCAGACAATGAATGACCCCGCAGCGAGGCTGCCAGCAATGGAATCAGCGCCTCGAACGACGCCGACGCAGATCCAAGGAACCGCCGCACCGCCGGCTCTAGTACGGCCGGGTCCGTCATTTCGAATTGGAGAATGGATTCGAAGCGCCGCCATAGCGCGGGATCGACCAGCTCCGGATGATTGGTGGCGGCGAGTAGCAAGCCAGAATCAGGCCAAGCATCGATTTCCTGAAGAATGGCGGTCACCAAACGCTTGAGCTCACCCACGTCGGACTCATCGCTGCGACGCTTCGCGATCGAGTCGATCTCATCCAGCAGCAACACCGCTTCCTGGTCGCGCGCGTGATCGAATACTAGACGAAGGTTGTTGCCCGTCTTCCCCAGCAGGCTGCTCATCACAGTGGTGAGGTCGAGCACCCATAACGGTTTACCAATTTGCGCGGCAATCCAACGCGCCGACAACGTCTTCCCGACACCCGGTGGCCCCACCAAGATCGCTGAGCGCGTCGGATGAATATCGAGCTTCGCGAGCTTCGAACGCTCATGTCGCTCTCGAACGATCGCCTGCAGCTGCTGCAGCAGCGAGTCGGTCAAGAGTGGCGGAGGCAGGCCCGCTCGATCATCGAAGATACGGACGAGTGATAGGCGAGAATCCGCATCAATGGGCAAGGACGGACCCGCGCCTTCACTCGGCGCGCGCCGCAAGACCGACGTGCGGGTAGAGCGTTGCTGCCCTTGCCGTAACGATTCATTGATCCGTTCTGCGAATTCCGGTCGGCGGGCGCGATACTTACGCACGAGCTTGGCGAGCAGCAGACGGGCGTCTTCAGGCGCATCACCAGTCGCGATTCTCGCTAAATTGGCAAAATCCTCCTCCAAAGATCGAACATCGTCAATTGAACTGGAATTCACCATCGAATATTGCTCACGCCTCGCTCTATAATTGGCGAATTCTACGTTTTAATTGACGATCTTGCAAGCACATGCAATCACATGAGACCGTTGAGTTTGGGCTTTGACCAAAGGCAGGGAGCGTCACTTAGGTGCATTGGAAGAATCCAAATCAGCCCCTAAGTGCATGCCTGCTTTGGGTAGATAGAAGGCGTCCACTGTCTCGCGAGGATACGAGGCGCGCGCACTAGCGAACAAAAGGTTTGTCTTTCGACCGAGCCCGGCTCGCCAGCGCAAGTAGCTCATTCGCCAACCACGCCTTCTCTGTGCGCGGCCGCGACATTTGATTGACAAACCTTCCCACCGCATCCGCAAGTTGATCCCGGCCTTCAACGAGCAGCCGCTCCCGAATGGCCTTCCACCCGCTCACTACCTCCCTTCTCGTCTCCTGTAGTCGCGCAGCGCCCGATCCATCCAACGAGCCAGCTTTGAGCTCGCGAGCGACCTCGCGCACTCGGGCAGCCATGTGTGACGACTCGCCCCGCTGAGCCGCTCTGAAAATCGCATCCAGCTTCGGCGCCCGGCTCTGCCCCCGAACGCTTCGCTCGGTCGCATTCGCCTCCACCCCATGCGCCCGCAGGTGGCGTGCAAACTCCTGGCGCCAGTGACGCAGCGTCGCCTTGTGAATATTGAGTCGCACGCCGGCTTCACTGACCGCCTTCACGACCACATGAACATGCGGGTGGGGCTCATCCGTATGCAGCACCATCGCGTATCGATGCTGGAGCCCGAACTCCTCTCGGGCGAAATCGCGGACGGCCGCAAGCACCTTTTTGGGTGGCGTGCCGGCCAGCATGGAGAAGATCAGCTTGTGGACCAGCTTCGGTGCGACCCGCCGATTGGTGGCGAACAGATCCGGACGCTTTCGATCTTCGTCGAGGTCCAGGTCCCAATCGTCGATCAGATGCCGCCCAACGCCCCGGCCGCTCAGACGCTCGCCGTCGTCCGTTTCGATCTCGAGGTCACCCCGCCGGCCGATGTAGTTGAAATGGGCATTGACCCCATGACTGGTATTGGCCCCGCCGCCGCCGGTCACCTTCACCATCACCTCGGGCGTGTGGCGCACGGTGCGGGCGATGAGCGCCACCTCCGCGGGAGACAACCGGTCCCGCTGTGCCGGTCCTCGGCGAGCGTAGCTCGTCAGATCCCATATGGCTCCGCCACGATCAAGATGGAACGTTCCCATGGCCGACCCTCCATGCGTGTGAATTGGCCTTGATCAGATCCTTGGTGTGGTCACGCATCGCCTCGCATACCTTGAGAATCATCCGCAAATCCTCTCGGCCAGGGGCGGCCGAACCCGTTTGCTGATGAGCCAGGCGAGTCAGCTGATTGAGGTTTCGGCCGATCGCGCCCAGCTCGGCGACGGATCGCTTGAGCGCCATTAACTCCACTTTGGGCAGCGGAGCCAGGTCCCGTAGGTGGGCGCGGACCAGGACGGAGACATAGGTGGCCGCCGGCATCTGTCGAGCTGCAGCCCGCTCCATGAGCAACAACTGGTCATCTGAATGCAGCCGGACATACAGCCGCGCCGCTCGCAATCGCCGCGCTGGCGATCTCAGAACATCGGCGTCGGCTTGGCTCACTCGCTGCACCGTCAGCTCGATGAGCTGCTTCAGCAGTGCGGATTCCGTCATCTGCTGTTGTTCCGCGAGAGCGCGGAACTTGGCTTTTGTCTCTGGCAAGACTCGAGCAGCGATGAGGGGTGAGGTGCCCATGGAGTGCAGTGTTAAACAAAAGCGGCCGCAGGCATATCCTGCAATTCGCTCATTCTTCGGCGAAACACGACCTTGACATTTGATGTTGTTGACGTGATCGCTTGTCTGGTTCGAAGAGAACGCGATGCATCCTGAACGGCAGCAGCTGCGATAGTGACGAAATTGATCAGCGCCACCAGGCGAACACGTTCGGCAGTATTTGCAGATGCGCCTCGCAGGGCCTTCGTGAGGTGAGCCGTCCGGGCCCCGTCGGTTATCACAACCGGCCACCGCTCAATTACCGACGGCGGCTACCGAGAACCCGGTTCGGTCATCAAGTAGTCAGCACGGCCCGACGCTTGAAGCACGCGTCCGCCTCGTGCGGGTTATGCCGAGCCAAGCCCAGGGCTAGCTGCCGACTGTCCCTGGGGATGAGTTCGCACGGTGGCTTCTTCTATATCGATGGTTGTATCGACAGCCTACGCGTCCCGCGGCCCCAAGCACCGCGGGAGCGCTAATTGGACATCAAGGCTGGCTACGACGCATCGCTGAATGCACGGTGCGAGCAAGCTCGTGATAGTCCCGGTCCTTAAGCCACTGGAGCAGATGGCCGAGATCGGCCGATCCACTCCCAGGATAGGTGCTGGCGACACTTGCGACCGGACTCCTCGGCTGGGCGGGATTGCGCTCAACGAACGCGAGCCGTTCACGCATCATGGCGCAGTACTTCCGCTCGAGCTCGATGCCAAGGTACCGCCGCCCGATAATCTGTGCCGCCACTAGGGTGCTACCGGAGCCGGCAAAGGGATCGAGCACTAGCTGTCCGGGCTGCGAGAAGGTCTCGATCAAGGGTGTGAGGATGCGCACCGCCTTCTGCGTCGGATGATCCGTGTTGCCGGAGTACACCCAGGGCTGGATGTCATCGAGCGGGACCGTCGGCAGTCGCGGCTGCCCCTTCGCGAGCAGATACGCCGACTCGTGCCGATAGCGCAGGAAGCGTTCGCGTGAAGCGTAGTCCTTGACCCAGACGATGTGGCCTACCGGTTTGAAGCCAGCACGGCGCCAGGCTCGAAAAAAATCATCTACCAAGCCCCAACCATAGAACGAGATGCAGACGCTGTTGGGCTTCAGAACCCGGTACAGGTCGGTGAAAGCGCCGAGGATGCGGTTTGGATCATCGTCGTTGGCAACGGTACGGCCGAAGCGATCTTGATAGCGAACACCATACGGCGGATCGGTCACGATCAAGTCGACGAAGGCGTCCGGCAGCTGTTTCAATACGCGCGTGCAGTCACCGTGCAGGATTTCGTTGCTCGGGAACATGGTAGCTACTCCAGTAACATCGGCGGCTTGCCGATGCGTGTCCCCCATCGCGGCGCGCGCAGCCGTCAACTGAGAGACGGCGAGACCGCGGAATAAATGGCGGGGACCCGCGTCTTCGCGGGGTGGCGGCCGTTTATGCCACGCAAGCTCGCCGGCTCTCGGTTGACGGGGAGCACGGCGCGATACGCTGGCACAGCATAGGCAAGCCCCACTCTTCTGTTTCTTGTTTCCTTCTTGATCTCTTCACTCTCGGATCCCCGCCCCCCTGCTCAGGAGCGCGCGAGATGCTCCGGCATGGCAAGTGGGCGCTGAGAATCCTCAATCCAAGAATCGAGGCTGCAGCACCGAATAGATGCTGCAGCCCCGAAATCTACGTCACCGCGCCTTCAAGCGATGAAGCACGACCACTGCGCTATAGAGCGCTGTGACATCTTGCAGAATCGCATCCAACCCAAACACGGTACCGATCGCCTCGTTGTGTTGTGCGCACTGACTGAGCAGGCAGGCTTCCGCGCTCTGCTTCGCGGCAACCGCAAGCAACGCCTGTATCGCTTTGAGGTTGGCTGTGACTGCTTGAGTTTTAACCTCGGCCGGCATAGCGCTCATGAGAGTCTCCTTCGGAACGTTTGTCGGCGGGATTGCCGACGCGCCCTCGCACTACGTCGCGCGCAGCGGTCAAGGTGACGGTCGCGGAACCGTGGAATTAATGGCGGGGACCCGCGTCCTCGCGGGGTGGCGGCCGTTTATGCCGCGAAAGTCCGCGGCCGTTGCCTTGACCGTGAGCACGACGTGGTACGCTCATCGCACAGGCAATCCCGTCTCATCCTCGTGTCGATGCAGGCAAGCCACGCTGAGCCGGGAAAGGCCACCTCGCCCTCCCCGGCTCGAGATTTCAATCTTTAATATCTGCTATGAAACATTCACCCATTGCATGACGATGCGCAGCGCCTTGTCATACGAGCCAGCTTGGGTCACCTCCGCCACAAACTCATCGATATCTGATTGTGTCGCGCCATCCTTTCGAAGCGCCCGGATGACACGACCCATGATGGCAAACACATTGCCGTCTTGGCCGGACAATTGAACCTGAACCTGTGCAAAGCGTGGAGCGTTGGAAGTCGTCATGGTGGATCTCCTCGGGCGGGATTGCCCGTGGGCGTGCCACCACGTCGCGCACAGCGGTCAAGGTGACGGTCGCGGAACCGTGGAATTAATGGCGGGGACCCGCGTCTTCGCGGGGTGGCGGCCGTTCATGCCGCGAAAGTCCGCGGCCGTCGCCTTGACCGTGAGCACGACGTGGTACGCTGGTCGCGTAGGCAATCCCACCTTCTCTCAATCTTTGTTCTTAGCTCTGCTTCTTTCGCTTTATTCTTTCTGATCGGCCATCGTTCATCACCGCGTGGGACCGCCCCGTGTTTTTTTCTTGGCCGGAGATGGCGCTTGATTGTTTCTCACGTTACGGCGCAGCGGGATATCAGGGATCGGTGTGCCTCGCTCGGTCGATGCCGCCATGGCTTCGCGCACCATCGATAAGAATTTCTCCCGATCTTGAGGATCGGCGATTCGCTCTGCGGCGAGTTGCTCTGCCGCGCGTAGACTCAGGAACGTGGATCGTAGTTCCGGGCGCTGTTTGACGGCGTCGCGAGTCTCGGCATGCGCGTCACGCGCTAGCCGAGCTTGTCGAACTCGCTCGGCAAAGAACGGCAGCTTCTCCACTTCCCATTGCATGCGATGGGCATGTTGCTCGCGTTGGGTTTGGATGTTGCCGCGAGCATCACGTTGACGGTCAATCAGAGTGACCGCCTGGCGGCCGGTGCGCCGGGCACCGACTAGGTCCCCAAGCCTCGGCTGCGTGGCGCCTGCTTGAATGGCCCGCGCCAGATCCTTGCCCCAGAGCGTTTTCACGCCGCTTGTCGTGACCAGGGTGACGAAGTAGGAAACATCCTGGTCCGCCCGAAATTGATAGGGCGCACGGCCGTGAGCCTGCAGTCGGCCCACTACGAGCTCTCCCATGCGTCGCCCGAACGAGCGTGGATCGTTCATGCTGTCGGCCTACGTTCGCCTGAAGCGCCGTTAGCGCACGGGCGTGCTCTCGGGCTCGCGCGCCGGTGGCGATCGTCGTCGCACCGACGACGATCGCTCCAAGGCTGACTCCTTGAGCGGCACCGGCGACAGCGGCTCGCCCCGTGCGACCGAGTCCGCGAGGGCCGCACGAACGGAGGCGACGAAACGCTGGCGATCCTCGGGATTGCGCAGCGTCTTTGCAGCGAGTTCCGCTGCGTGCAGCTGCAGGTAAGTCCCCAACAGCTCCGGATGTTGTTTGACTGCGTGTTGCCGGTCGACGCTGGCATCCCGAAGGACGCGAGCGGCCTGTGATCGCTCGCGAAAGAACTCTCGCTTCTCGACGATCCAGCCATTGCGATGCGCGTCGACCGTCGAGGAACCAATCATCCGACCCTCTGCGTCATGTTCGGGCCGACGGATCTTCACGGCCTCCTGACGCAGCGCTCGCACCCCAATCTCGTCCCCAACGCGTGGACGACTCAGCGACTCGTTGAGCGCGCGTTGCAGGTCTACGCCCCAGATCTCGCGTTCGCCCGTCGGCGTCTCGATTCGAACAAAGTAGGACGGGTCATTCTTGGGGTCGTGGCGATAGGGCGCCGGGCCATGATCGATCAACCGACCCGTCTGCAGGGTTCGCCCCCGCTCCCTTGAATCGTCGTAAGACCGTGGCGGGGCGTCGCCTTGGCGAGGCGCGGCGGCGGCTCTGTCGCCGTTGGCGGTCGGACGCGGATCGCGATCTACGGCATCGGGCGCCGGGCCCGGCGCCTGCGCGCGCGCCAGCATGCGCACCAGACGCCCCTGTTCAAACTCGGTCGGCCAGTAGCCACGAACGTCCAACCCGACCGAACGAGCGGCAAACCACGCTTCCCTCTTGAATCGATCCGTACCCGACACAGTGATCTCCGACCAGCCGCGTGCTTCAGCGATCGACACGAGGCTCTTGATGACTTCTGTGTTCTCACTCGGCGAGGTCAGTCGCTTGCCATGATCGGTGAATGCCCGCGTCCCATCGGGAAAGTGATATTTGTTGCCGACCTGGACGAAGCGTTCCCGGATCGCCTCCGGAACGACGGGGTGAGCCTTCGCAAGTTCGCCTTCGACGGGCCGGTCATGTGATCGATTCGCGCGATCGTCATCACGCGCCGACGCGCTCCGCGTCCGCCTTGCACTCGGTCGAATCTCGTTCACCAACGCGCGCTCTGCCTCCATGGGTGCGTCGGCCCGATCACGGCGTCGGGATGGCGGGGGATCCCTCTCGAAGTCTTGCGGAGACTTCGATCGCCTGCGGTCGAATCGGCGTGCGCCACTCATCGCCTCGCCGTGTCCCTCATCCGGTGATCTGGCCATCACGCACTCCTAACGCTCACGGATCGTGGTGAGAAAGCTATTTACGGCACGATTCAGTTCCTCGCTCGTCAACCGCTCGCCCTCGGATTTCTGCGGCAGCTCGACGCGGCTCCAATCCACATCAAAATCTTCCAAGGTCAACGCATCGATCTGTTCCAGGTCCGCGACCGTTGCCTCGCGCCGGCGCGAGGCTCGTTTGCGAACCGACTTCGCCGCTGGCACCGAGGTTTCAACACCACCTTCTTCCTGCGTCAGAGGGGCGGCATCGGTCGAGGTGGGGATCGGGGGCGCGGGATTCGGGCTGGCGTTCGAGGGTGGCGGATGCAGCCGCACGCGCAGACGCGAGTCTTCGAAGTACCGATTCTTTCTCGCGAGAATCGGGCGCAGACCCTCATAGATCACGATCTCGTGATCGCGTCCGAGCTCCTTGATTTCTTGCGGTAGCATCAGCGGCCGGCGTTGTTCGCTGATATTGACGCTACGTCCGCGTCGGCCGCGTCGCTCGAACAAATCGCCGAGCGGCTTGGAGAAGCTCTTGACTCGCACAGTCGTGTTACCAAGCTCCTGGCTTAGCTCATTCGCTTCGCCGAAGTCTTTCGGCGCGTACGCAATGCGCACAGCGAGGCTTTTCATCATCGTCTCGGCGGTCTGCGTCCCGTACACGTCGCGAAGCTGTGAGAGCGCCTGCACGACGAGCAGAATGCGGACATTGAAGCCCGGTAGATAGGCAATGGACTCCGCCAGGATGGGAATGCGACCGATCGCCGGTGCTTCATCCAGGATCATTGCGACTTGATGGCGCAGCGATGGATCGTGTTCGGGTAGCGTCTTGGTTTGCAAACCGATGGCCTGCTCAATGAAGAGATTGAGCAGCGGCTTCAGCCGATGCAGGTCCGCCGGCCGAATGCCGATGTAAATCGACATTGGTCGGCGGCGCAGCTCACGCAAATCGAAATCGTTGCGCGAAGTGGCTCGATCCAGTAATGGATTGGCGAGCAGGTCCAGTCGAGACGTGAAGGTCTTGCGGATCGACGATGCCGTGACCGGCGCAAGATCGATGACATCGGAGAGTGCGCGCACGCACGGTTGTGAGAGCGCGAAGCGCCCGGCTTGGCGTCCTTCGATGACACGTTTCCAGTGATGACTGAAGCCTTCGCTGTCGGAGGCCATCCCTTGCCGCAGGACTTCTCCCAACGTCGGCGGCAGCGAGGGCGTCTCCAGCACAAACAAGGTAATGCCCAGAAACAGCGATCGGGCACCCGCGGACCAGAACGGATCAGTGCCGGGAACTTCGGGGTACAAGATTGCGGCGATGTGTTGAGCGTCATTGATCCGCAGGTTGGGATCAGCGGAGACGTAGCTCAAACAATTCCAACAGGCGGTGTCGCCGGCTTCATTGAGTGGATCGAACAGAAACACCGCCTGACCACACCGCTGCCGGTAACCGGCCGTGATCGTCCAGTTCTCGATCTTTAGGTCGAGACATACGACCGAGCCCGGCCAGGTCAACAGGTTCGGGATGACGATGGCTGTACCTTTGTCCGAACGTGGCGGAGCCGACAGCAGCACGCCTTGCTGGCCGCCGAGTACGAGGTCGTGTCGACCGACGCGACCGAGATAGAAGCCGTTCGTTGAAAAGAGTCCCGCGCGCGCAATCTCGCGGCGCGTGGCAAAGGCCGCGTCACCATGCAGGGCGCGCCTCCTGGGAAGCAGCACCGGCAATGTCGCTACGATGATGAGACCCACGCCGACGGCCGACGCCACCTTGAGACGAAGAGCGATGTCTGCTCGATCGCTAAAGTAGTAGGCATAGCGAGCAATTGTGAGCGGCGTCGCCCCCCGCGGGTTCGCGCCCACCGACCACAGGAAGGCATAGCCTGCCAGGTACTGCGAAACCACGAGCGCACCGGCACCGAGGACGATACCTTTTACGACACGCGTAGTAGCACGCGTGCTAGTGCGCGGCTGCCAGGTGGCTGCGTTTACGATCGGGCGCATACCAGATCTCTCGAACGAAGCGTTCGTGCCGATCCACGCCGAACTGCACGACCACGTCGACCAGCATATACAGCAGACTCTTGATGTCCTCGCGGGCGAGGTCTCGCCCGCCGGGGCTCTCCTTGACCAGCAGCATCAACTGCTCGAACGCGAGTTGGGCGCTTGAGGCGTGGACGCTCGTGATGCTGCCGGGGTGTCCGGAATTCACATTGCGCAGGTAGTAGTACGCTTCGTCGCTACGAAGCTCAGCGAGCAGTATGCGGTCGGGTCGCATGCGCAGGCAGCTTTCGAGCAACTGCTTCGGTAGGACGCGCGCCAGCCCTTGTCCGTCCTTCGAGTAGTACAGTCGCACGCTGTTGGGGTGACGATCGAGCACCAACTCCTGGGCATCCTCGATCGTGACGAGACGCTCCTCGGGTGGGATCTCGAGGATCAGCCCCTTCGTGAATGTCGTCTTTCCGCTGCCCGTGGGGCCGCTCACAATAATGTTCTTTCGCGCGCGAACCGCGGTGCGCAGAAACTCCTCGAACTCACCTGCCGCATGGAGCTTCAGTAGCGCCTCCTCGGTCTCATCCCGCGCGCTAGTGGCCGGCACACACCGGTTGAATAGGCCACGCTGTCCCAGTTCCTGGACGCTCCAGATGGCGTCGGAGGGGCGACGGATCGTGATCGCCACGGTACCAGGCGTTGTCGCGGGAGGCAGCACGATCTGAATGCGCTCGCCGGTCGGCAGCGATGCGGACAGCAGCGGTGACTCTTCATCGATCCGCTGCGCAGTGGAGTTCGCGACCAACTTGGCAAGCCGCCGACACCAGTCGAGATCCGCGAATGGCAACGACTCCCGTTGCCAGCCGTCGTTCGTTTCAATGAACACCTCGCCGGGGCGATTGATACAGAGTTCTGTCACCTCTGACCGTGCCAGCAGGGGACGCAACGCTCGCAGAGTCAATTCAAGGGCGGAGGACTCTGGATGCGCACTCACGCGTGCGTTCGTACACAGCAACGACGCCGTGGTCGGGCGTTGAACAAACGACTCAGCGACGGACTGAGTTGGGCCGTAACTCATAAACGCTCCTAAAGTCGAGATCACGCGCCACCACTACCGCGATCCGATCGCCATGCGACTTGGTCACCGTCGGCGGAATGTTGATCGTGCTACGAAGCACCTCGGTCATCACGTCTCGTGACGTGGAAGGATTCACGATCACGGCACCACCGCCGCTGTTGGATCGCTGGATGGCGGCTTGCACGGCGCCGTCGATGACAGAGACCAGAATGGCCGCGCCAAAACGTTCCCAGAAGTGACGATTGACGTCGCCCGGCAGTCCCGCACGACCAAGTGCATCCGTGCCCGGCGAGGCCAACGGCACGACGACACCCTCCGGTGTCCTTGCTTCTGTCCATAACACGTAGACGCGCGCTGACCCTTGGCGAACGTCGCCGCGCGTTTCGCCCACGAGTTTCGTGCCACGTTCGAGTAGCACGACTTTGCCATCGGCACCGAACGTATCGGTGGCCGTGATGCAGGTCGTCATGCCGGGCAGTGACGAATCGATCGCCGTTTCCAACGTGCAGTCGAGAAATGTGCCCTTCGGCAGCAACAAACGCTGTGTTGGCAGCACCTTTGCTTGTACGGCCGGCGTGCGGGTCGGTAACAAGAGTTTGTCGAGGTCGGGGCTACTGGACGTCCCCATCCCAGGAGAACCGGCGCGGGACTGACCGAAGTCGCCAGTGTCGGCGAGCTCTGCGGCGTCACGAACACTCTGCTCGCTGGCTGCTGGTGCGTTTCCTGATGTGCTCACAAACACAGGCCCCGCAAGGCGACGATCGACGGTCACCGGCGCAGGCTGGACGGTTGAGCGTGGCGCATCGATTGGTGCCATGTAACTCGACGTCGCCGGATTCCCGCGCGCGCTGCTCTGGAACTCATCGAGGGCGAAGGGCAAGGCAGCCGGTAGCTCTGGGGGCGGACCGAGCACTCGCTCGACCATCGGCGGATCGACACGGCCCAGAGGCGGTAGCGCCATCTCGCCTTGAAGCTGTGCCTTCATTGTCGAGGTCTGCGTCGAGGTGGAGCGCGAGCGATTGGCAAATGTCTGCGAGTAGTACCAAGCCAGGAAGCCCAACGCGATGAGCCCCATGAGTCCGCCTGCGAGAAAATTGCTCAAACGGCTTTGTAGGGAGTGCGTGCCGTGGATGGAAGCCACCCCGCGTTCGCCGTCCACCGTATGTGCAGCTGTCTGCGTGTCTTCACCGAGACGCTTCGCCGTTGGATTGGTGTCCGCCACATTCGACGCTGGCAATTCATTGGCATCCGGCGTGGCCGCAGAAGCGTCAGCGGGGCTCGGGCGAAAGCGAGTGAAGAGACTCATGGCCGGCTTCCCCTGCGGGCACGCTCAACCGTCGGTGCCACCGTGCCCGACTCAAGGCGCTCGCCTGCACCGCTGAAACCGTTATTCACGATGCATCCGGTCAACGCGCCTCGTCGGACCGTGAACGCGCGCGCGACGCGATGAATCACAATGTCGCCTGCATCAATACTGAAGTTGAGCAACGACTCGGTGTCGTCTGCGCCCCGCACGAAGATGGCGGGCAATTCCGCATGACTGCCGAACGTGAGGCGGGTGTGAACGCCATCGTCTGAGGCAGCGACCGGCTTCACCGCCGGGTCACCACAAAACCAGTAGTCAAAGTTGCGCGGTCGACTCTCGCGCGCGGCGGTAAGGTTGGCCTCCACCTGCTCGGCCGGTGTGGGGCCATTCGCGCCAGTCGATGGCGGATACGTGAATCGCACAGCATAGATCGCTCGATCGGTGAGCGCGGCCGGCGGACGATCGATCACGGTGTAATCAAAGCGGTAGGCACGCCGACTCGTGTACACGACGAAGTTCGTCCCGACATGTGCGGCTCGAGGCTTCAAAATAACGTGGTGCGCGTGCGCGCCGAACGTGATGGCATCCAGATCGCCACCCGCTTGGCCGACGAATGCCTCGCCGGGCTCGAAGATCAGCTCAATGCCATAGCCGACAATGCCTTCAAGGCGGTAGACCTCGTCCTCCCGATAGGCAGCGGTGCGGATCCGCGGATCGGTGAGCCCGCGCGTGGGAACGGTCTCCGCACTGGTCGTGCCGAACGCATTTACGACCATTAGTGCGAGCAACGCACAGAAGTACCCGCCACCCGACCATTTCATGGCGCGGCTCCTCGCACAGAGGGCGTCGTTGTCATCCGCGGCGTCGGGGCTGACGAAGACTCCGCGATTACCTCGGGCTCGGGACGGAAATCGATGACACGAAATCCCAGCGGATTCCATCGGCGGACTTTGGCGTCCTTGGACGGCTCTCCATACGCATACTGAATCGTCGCGATCCAGTGACTTCGCTGTTCCTCGGCACCATCGGCGGAGCGCTTCGCTCGGATGTAGCGTACTTGGGCAAGGTCGGCGGTGCCGCTGGCCCGCGTGAAGAAACTGATCGAGGTGACCTGCGCCCGGACTGTCGTGCCGTCTTTGTACGTGTTCAGCGGGGAAGCCGGGTTGCTGCGATTCCACTGCGCGTACCATGCCTGGTTCCGCTGAGGCGTATGAAAGGCCCCGCACTCCTCGTAATCACTCTCGGCGGTGGCATGCGTGAATCGCTCGCACACGCTGACATAGTGATCCAGGAAGTAGCGAGTGACTGTCTCGGGCATGTCCGCTCGACCCAAGAACACGGGTACCACATCGACCAAACCTGATGTGTTATCAACGCGGATAACGAACGGCTCGACCCGTTTCAGCGGGGTCAGCAACATCAGCGCGATGGCGACCGCGATGGCGCAAAGCCAACCCGCCCCTGCCACCGACCAAGCAATCCACAATGTTCGCTTGGCCTGCGCGGCCCGATCCGCATCCCAAGAGGCGGCCTCGGCGAAGTAAGCCTCCAATGCAGCGTCCCTACTCACGGCTTCGGCTCGCCAAGTCAGCGGCATCAGTGTCTTCGGACACCCCGCTCCGAGATGCGTGCGGCGCGGGTGTGTTGATGGGCTCTAAGTGACCATCACAACGCACCATGGCGTTGCGCGTCGCGCATCCCGCCAACATCAAGGTTATCCATGTCACGATAAGTATCCTGTGCGCCATGTCCATATGCGTCACCGACTTCGAACAGTGTTCTCCCGCCAACCTCGCGTAACACGACGAACGCCGGCACCCATGGCGCGGCGAGCGTAGTAACCTGACTTGCGGCTCATCGAATCCCAGCGCGTCGTCTCTCGGTCCGTCATGCCACGCAGGAACTGGCCGCCGCTGCGCGTCGCTCTGCCGAGCCCCCACGCGAGCGCAGCGCTCACAACGCCGAAGGATGAGAGTGCTAGGCCGCTTGCGAGTCCGGCCGCAATCGGCATAATTTGGCGCATCACCAAGAACGTGAGACCCGCCGCCATGCACAGTCGTACTGCATGCGCGATCTGTATTCCGCCCCCAGCGTTGGACGCTTGGGTGGCCGCAACGGATAGAAGACTGGACATGAGCGCTGCCACCAGGATCGCGAGGATACTGATGAACGCATAGTTCGCCATCTGCGCAATCCAAGACTCAAAGAATCGCTTGGTCGAATCGAAGAACAGCAGCGCGATGAATAGCGGTCCCATCGCGAGCAGAATCGACAATGCGATTCTCGACAGCGTCAGCAGAAAAATCGTGTAGACGACAGTTAACCCGACGAACAGGTAGACCGAGAAGCCGGCGAGATAGAATGAAAAATTTCCCTCAAGAACGCCGCCTTTCCTGGTTAACAAGTAGCCCGCGTCACCACCTCGACTAAGAATCTCGTCGATCGCGGAGACCGCGTCATAGCCGCCGACGGCAGCCGCCGCAAGTTGAGTTGGCGCGTTGAAGAACGTGTCGACGATGATGTCGTTGTAGTGCCACATCGAGAGACTGACGCCGAGGATCACCGCAAGTATTACTAAGCGCTTCGCTCCCTCGACAAACGGCTCCTCGATCTTTCCGATGAGATGCAGGTATCCCCAGATGACGACATATAACACTCCGAGCGTCACGATGGCGGGCTCCAACACCGCGGCGATCCGCGCCGTGACATCACCGATGTAACCGGCGAGAATCCTCGTCAACCAAGCATTAAATTCGGCGAAGAATCCCATCGGAGTGCTCCAACCTATTTTTCCTTTTGCACCTGACTGTCAGATCTGTCCGGAGCGCCGGCTCTTGCCTTGTCATCCTCATGCTCTAACAATCCCATCGGCGGTAGGTCCCGAAGACTGCCGATGTCTTCAATCGCAGCCGCCTGCTTCGCGTTGATGCAATCTGGCGTCTTGCCCAGCCCGCCTGGATCGTTGGCACATTCAGCGACCTTCGCCTGCCGCGCATCCTTATTCGCGCGGTAGAAATCCACCGTTTGATGCGTTGGGTCCGGTGGTGAACTACACGCAGCAACGGCGAGCACTGCCCCGATCGCTAAACACCAATGCCCGCTAGAGACGCCACGAGCAGGACGCGAGATCGAGAGTTTCTTGATGGTCATATCAAAGCCCCAATGGAGGAAGATCACGCAAAGAGCCGATGGATTCGATGGCCTGCTCGCGAACGCGCTGTTTGCGCGCCCACTCCTCGGCCTGTGCCGTCTGATAGAGAATGCCGAGCTTCGTCCCTTCGTTTTGCAGCATGCTCTGCTCGGCTTGAATGCGAGCCTGCAGATCCAGAATGGCCTTCTGATCTTCGGCTCGTGAGATGGCATTGATGAGCTGCTGAATCGACTGAAAGCGGCGACTCGTCGTTGACAGTGCCTCTCGGGTCAATGCTTGCAGCAAGGCTGCCGACCGCCGCGCGGCTTCCAGCTGGGATCGCTCGGCGGAGGATAGTCCCGCCACCTGTTCAGGATTCAGGATGGCGTTCGCGTTTATGAGACGCTGTAACTCTCTGGCGAGCGCTCCGTAACCTGCACTGGATTGATCCAGCACTGACGACAACTGCTGCCAGTCCTCGGGTAGATAGTTACGTGCAGTCCCTGAAAGGAGCTGCTCCATCCCACGACCGCCTCGCATCGAGTCCAGCGTCGCTCGCGCCTGTTGGAGCTGATCGCGCGTGGTCTCGAGCTGCTGCCGCATGGTGTTCAGCTGCTCAATCAGCTGAGTGATCGCCCCAACATCCACCACGGCCCACTGTGCATGCGCCGCAGGCGTGAGGCCCAATCCGACTACAATCGACGCGAGCACGTAGCCAAGTTTGCGTAATGACATAGGTGCATTCCTCTGTCGCGTGTTCCCAGCAAGCCGTAGTCAGTGCCGTTCGAACCCTTTCAAAAAAGATGGAAGCCATTGATCTGGTGCGGTACCCACGGCGCGCATGTGCCGATGCATCTCCTCGACCGAACTGCGCCGACCCGAGATCACCGCCAGTGCCGTGTCGAACCCTTTCAAGTCCAGTGCGCACACCACACTGTCGTGGCCCTGCTTCACCAGAAACATTCTCGACCCAGGCTCCAGCTGCTCTTTGAGCAACTTGAACTCCCGCTCGGTCAGGCCGAAGCCGTCGATGTAGTCCTGTGCGTCGGCCTCGGGATTCGGAAAAAACACCTTCGTCGCCGTCTGTTCGACGATGGTGCGAGCGATGGAGCTGGACAGGACGCCGCGCGCGGTCTGCGTGGCGGCGCAAAGCACGCCGTTCAACTTCCGCCAGGTCTTCGGTGCGTTGTCCGCGAAGTGTTCGAAATCCGCATCCGCCAATGCGTTCGAGAACTCATCAACCCAGCACACGAGCCGACGACCATCGAGCAACTGCTCGACCAAATGAAAGAGATAGCGGTTCACCGGGCCACGGATCAGTTCGTTGGTGAGGAAGTGAGTGACATCAAACCCCACCGTTGCGTGTCCGGTCATCATGGGGACAACCGAATCCGTTGCATTGTCGAACACCCAAGCAAGCTCGCCGCCTGCACTATGGCACCAGCGGGCCAGACGCGCGTGGATGCTGTCAGGGCGCGTCGGGTCTGTGAACTCCAGCAGCCGGGACAGCCGTCTCGCGGGCTGGTCCAGTGCGAGCGTTCCTCGTAGCGCCTGGTCAAGCTCTGTGAGCTCGCGCGGAGTCAGCGCCGCTGGGCCGCGCGCGAGCATGCGCAGCCAGGAAGAAAGGAACTCGACATTCACTGGTGTGGGGTCGAGCTGTAGCGGATTGAACCCAGTCGGTGCTCGCGGCTGCAGCGGGAGATAGACCCCACCCAGGGCTCGCACAAGAATCTCCAGTCCCTGATCCTTATCGAAGATGACCTGCGTCGCGCCATGGCCCGACAGCATTGAGATGAGAAATCCGATCAATACTGTCTTGCCCGAGCCGGTCGGACCGCAGATGAACGTGTGCCCCGTGTCTTTGCGACTACCACCGTCCGGGTCGTGAGGATCGGAGGCATGCAAACTGAAGTAATAAGGCGAGCGCGCGCTGGTGAAGAGCAGCGCCAGCGCGTCTCCCCAGTGATTTCCCGTGGCGCGACCTGTCGGATAGTTATGCCACGGCACCATCGCCGCAAAGTTACGGGAGGTGATGGGCGCCTTGCGTGGTCGCAGCGAAAAGCAGCCTGGCAGCTGGGCCCAGAACGCAGCCTCCAGAGCCAGGTCTTCGCGAGCCACCGTCATGCCGCAGTCCGCTAGCGTCGTGCGGGCGAGCGCGACGTCATCATTGAGACGCTTGAGTAACGCTCCCTGCGCCGCTGATCGGGCGTCGCTAGGCGGGGTCAACACCTGCAGGGATAGGTGATGATCCCCCATGACGAACTCGTTCGCGGTGAGTGCATCGAGAGCGTCTTTTAAGTCCTCCGCTTGGCTGACCGCGAAGTCTCCTGCATTCGCCATGCGGTTGTACTGACGTTGCAGCAGCCCTTGCGCGATTCCTTTCGTCAGGAACGAGAACGACTGCGTCAGCACGAACTCGTACGGTGCCGACAGCAAGGCGTTATACATGCCGACACTGGTCGGGGTGGGGTACTCCTTAATGCCGAGGAAGGCACCCAGTCGCGTTTCGGCGGGCAGCCGGTACTCAATCACTTCGGATCCGAACAGCGGCCTTGTCGTCGCGATCACCTCGTTCAGGGGTGCTCGCGGGAGAGCCATCGCCTGCCATTCGCCATTGACGAGAATGCCGAAGAACTCAAGCAGCGTTGAGTAGCAGCACTGACCCTTGTCATAGAGGCCCAACCGCTCTGGCTCATAACGGGCGAGTGATGCGACGACCGCTTGACCAAGCTTCTCGCAGGTCTCGAGAGCATCCCGCAGCACCACACTTTCGCCCTCCTTCGCCGCTCGTGACAGCAGCTTTGCCGCGGCGCTGGTGGCCGAGCCAGCCACCGGGCGATAGACCAGGGCTAGATACAGTTCGTTGACCATGAGCGTCTCACCGGCGAGTCGCTCGCGGTACTTCTGTTCGAGTTCGGCGGCAAAGCCCGTCGCGCTCACCGACGTAGCAGCGACCCGTTCTCGGCGTCGAAGCACGTGCGTCCACAGCGCCACGTTAGGACTTGCGATGTTCCGCCACGTCACGTTGAGTCGCTCATGCCAGTTGTTCAGCGTTTCATCGTCGGCGCTCTCAAAGCTGGCACCGCCCAGACGGAATACCTGTACGAAATCACCGGCCTGCGTTTTGATGAGACCCTCAGCCACGTGGGCCGCATAGGGAATCTGGCGCGCGACGCTCAGCTCGCGACGGCTTGCGGCCAGTCGGTTCACAGCGCTCATGACCGGCCTCTCGACGCGCTGACCGCAACTCGCACAGTGACTGGATCTCGGCGCCTTCCCGTTCGGCTCGGCAGATCCAGAGCAAGCGGACTGTAACTCGCAGCCTGCCAGACTCGGATCGTGCCGAGGAACGCCGGCAGTCGAGTGCGCGCCCACAGGAGCATCAAGTGGAAGTAACGCGCCTCACGCGCACACAGCAGCGCACAGATCCCATGGATAGGAATCGCGATCAGCAGCGTGAGCAGATTCTTGGTCAGCACGAAGGTTTCCATCGTGACGACAAGGTTCAGCAGCAACGCTTCATACGCCACACCCCACCGCATCGGCGGACGAGTGATACCTACGAACAGCGGATCGGCGATCATTCCGGGGTTTCGCTCGCTCATGCCCCACCTCCTACACAGCGAACATCCCGCGAATCCACGCGACGATCTGAGGGGAACCAAAGATCGCGGCGATGCCGACAATGCATCCGATCACCCACCCCCAGCTGATCCGTCCCACCGCCGCAGCAATGGCCGCGCCGATCACTACGAGGATCGCAATCGGTGTCGCGATAGCGAGCGCAAATGTCACCAGCGAGTTTGCACCCGTATCGAACGGTGACTGCTGTGCGGAGGCGAGCTCCGGGAGCAGTAGTATCGTGAGCGCGACTGCGCCACTGACTCGGACGGTATCGACGTGCTTCACGTTCGCGTCCCATGGATTTCTGAGGGGACTCCATGGAAACATCACGGCGGAGGAATGTGTTAGTGGAGTTTCGCCGAAAATCCGGCCGAAACTCAGGGCAAACACCGCGCTGTTCAGCCGATTTTTCGGCGAAACTCGCCGGTAAAATTTGCCATTCGAGGCTCATCACAAGGATTCGGTTGGCACTTATACCGCCTTCCCTTCCAATAAAGGCAGTAGCTCTCCACCGATCATGAGCACCCCGTGGATGCGGGAGTCTTCGAGCGCTGTTTCATCGCCGTCTCGCGCGGCCACGAGCAGATTGTTCCAATAGGCTGGAAAGTCCTGCCAACGCGGGCGAAGCTGCGAACGGTATCGCGCAGCGATGCGTTCCACGTCTTGAGGTCCGAGATCAGCGATGATGCGGCTAACTGCGGGCGCCATGCCAAACAGCAGGCACGCAAACCGTCGATCCATGGCCACCGTACTGCACGCGAGCATGAGCGTCTCGCGCATCAACTCAGCGGCAGGCTTTCCCTTGAACACAGCATCAGGGGCGAGCAACTGACGATACGGAGGGCGGGAGGTCTGCGCGCCTCGCCACCACTGCGACTCCCGAAAGTGCACATCCATGAGAAGAAAGGGCATCTCGGCCGCACGCTTTCGAGCAGCAACACTTAGTCCTTGCCAAAGCGCTCGTGATTGGCTTACGAACGCGACTGACTGCCGATCCCCGCGAGCGTTCTGACTGAGCAGTTCCAGGCACCGCTCATTCAGCGTGTGAATGCGCTCCAGTGCCTGCTTCATTCTTCCGGTGAGGTCAGTGGACGGTCGTGCGGTCCGCAAGCTCTCCTCGACAATTCGGCCTGACATGTGACTTCCCTCAGTTCGCTTGATTCAGAACAGCTCCTGCTGCACGCCTTCTCCAATCGGGGGCGTCGCATGAATCACATCACTAATGGCGGGGACTGACGCGTTAGGTGGTAGGGTTGCTCCAGCTTGCTGGCATCGGTGACAACGTCGACGGCGCATAGCGAGTAAATCCGCGAGCATCACCGCATCACAACTCGAACATCGCGCCAAAGCTACGGTATCGGCTTCATCCACGCGCCTAGAAAGCAGCACCAAGTAATCGAGCTCAAGCGTGTACGCGGGAAAACACGTGATGTGCGCTTCGAACACATCACAGAGACATTCGCCGACTTCCACGCGACCCGCGGGCCGACTTCCTCGGGTCGCCGTCGCGACGCTGGCGAATAGCCGCCACAACAAGGCCAGTACCGCCGCTTCATCGCGCACCCGTTGTGTGGAAAGAAACGCCGCGAGAGATTTAGGAAGTGGACCGCGACGACGCATCTCGGCCGTAACCTTCCAGCGACGCCTCATCGTAGCAAGCTGATGGCGTGACAATCCGGTCAGACGGTATATGGTGTGAGTACGAGTTTGATGAGCGACCAACCGCCGCGCGAGTTGCCGCCGCCTCATCTCCTGATCCATCGGCTCTTCCAAGAAGTTCTCATCCATGAACGTCTCCTATTCACCGCGCTTGATGGCGGCGCAGGACAGCATCAGAAGTACTCAGAGAACTCGACGAGCACAATAGCCTGATCAGGCCAGTTGACCTCTCGTCTGATGATTCAAATCGGCGCAGTTCAGACATCTTTACTCGGACGGCTACTCGAACCGCGCGCCCGACGATTCAACCTGAACAGCGCTGCTACTGGAGCTGCCCGTTCAATGGGTCGCAGATCGTCGAGTCCGACCAATAAGCGTTGGTGGCATGACGTCACCGAAGCAAATCTCGCTATTCCGGACAGCCCAGACGATGGCCTGGATGCGAGTCGAGACGCCCAACCGACGCTTGGCCGATTCCACATGCTTGTGCACGGTGCTTTCGCTGATACCAAGCAACTGACTGATGTCCCAGTCGCTCTTGCCTTGAGCCGCCATTTCCAGACACTGCCGCTCACGCTCGCTGAGTACCGGAGCCGACTTGAGCGCAGTTTCGCGCGTAGCATTCACGCCTTCGCGATCTTCCATTGACGCATACAGATAGATCGCCATGATCTGCACGGCACGGTATGCGCGTTCGTCAATAGAATTCGAATCTGGAATCACCGAACAGGATGCTCGAAGCGCACCCGCGGTCCATGGTAGATGGATTGGCACGGTGTAGCCGTTGACGATGCCGGCACTCGCCGCCTCTCGAAGAATGAGCCTCTGTGACCTAGTGAGTGCGGCGATGAACCCTGGACTGTTCCATCGAAACGGTAAGAGGCTGCGTTCGGCGTGCTGTAGCACCGGATCACATCGGAACAGGCTTCGCTCCGTGTACTCGCCTGCCCAGTCTGGTGGGTAGTTGTGAAGTACGACAGCACTTTGGGGAGGATGGTTGAAATCTACATGGGAACAGCAGGCGTAGTAACGAAAGCCCATCCGCTCCAATGCGCGCTGGAAGGTAGCCGTTAATACCGACCTTCTATCTTGGCGCTCGCAGCGCTCCACGAAGAGCTGTGCCCAATCAAACGGTTCCATGTCGTTCAGCCGCGGGGCTCCGGAACGGTGTCGAATCAGTCGGCACTCGTTCATGCTCAGTAGTCCGCTACCGGCCGTCGCCTCCCATCAATGGTTCGCGTCAATTAAGACATAGATGGCGGCGTCGCGTTCCCGTGGCAGATACGCATGCGGACAGAGAAACAACGGCAATATAGGCAGGGCTGACGCCCTACCCGCGGCGGTACGCGTCGCGCGGACGACCGATCGAGGTGGAACGGAGGGTTTGTTGAACGGGCAACCTGAACGGAGAACTCAACACTCGATCACTGCCCTGCGCCCACAATCAATCTCTATCGAGACAGCATGTAAAGGACGCTCTCATAGACAGCCATCAATATTAAGCACCCTAGCGCCACACATAGCGTGACCCAGAAAGGAATCGGTGGCGGCACGCTCGAGCCCAAGTACACCAAGCCCGCCAGAACGCTTAGGACGGCGACAGCGGATAGCAGCAGCCGGACAAAGGGCTCAAGGAAGGCGAGAACAACCAGGCAGAGCCAACGAACTACATTGAGGATCAGCCAGAACGCCGCGAGCAGCAGGTTCGCGATGACGCTACCGTTGTCGGGCGAGTACGAGCGCTCAATCTCAGTGCTCATCGGACACTCTCCGTTGCACGTTTCGCCTCCATCTGGCATTCCAACCATGGCAAACACTTCAGAACATAGCAAACAAACTTTTGGTATCGCCCCTCACGATTTACACGTACCTACGTGTGTTGTTCCGCCCTGAGCCTGGATCCATCGTCACGCTGGCCGCCAGCGTGCACTCGCTAGCGCTCCCCGAACCGAGCAGCCAAGTGATGATCTCTCGGGACATCACGGAGTGGCCGTGAGCGCTCTTTCAATGGCGCTCGCCACCGCCTGATGATTCGATGGTGTTAACAGTCACGCTCCACCAACTCGGCAGGAGCGCACCGATTTCTTCTTCGCTGTATCGCGCATTGATCAGGTGCACGCTACCTGTGTCACTCGTGCTGGGATAACACGGCCCGCCGCCTGAACTACTTTTCGTATGCCCGGGTAAAGATAGACGTAGTTGAAGCCCTCCCCGAAGGCTAACTCCATGCGCTCCGCCATTGCGTTGTTCAGCGAGTTCGCCTCGGCATGCCTAGCGTGGCGATAAACGCGCCGATCAGGCGGTCGCCCACCAAGTCGATGCCTTCAGTGCAACGTGAGTCGGTTCTTCGGCAGCCGTTCGAAATCGCCGCGAAAAGTCTTACATTCGTCGATTCGCGGCACGCGTGGGTCGTAGCCATCGGCACGACCGCGCACTATGAGCATGCCCTGCTCAGACTGCAGCGACACCTCCGCCTGGTAGCCCCCACCTCGACGTGTGGCGACGATGCGATGCCCCTGGATACCTTCCTTCGCTGAAGGCGCGGGGGTAAATCTCGTGTCGAGGTCGCCCCGCTTCGCTGTAAAGCTGCACAGCGCTTTGACGCTGACGGTGTAGTTCACGTCGCCATCTCCGCCCAGCGCACGTGAGCGACCCGGACCGGCACCTCGTGAAGTTCTGCAGCGGACTCGGGCCTGCTGATACGCATCGATCGCAGCCTCCAACGCCTCCCCGTAGGCACCCGCCCGCTCAAGCAAGCGAATGCGCCGGAGCCGCGCGCCGGGGTGCGGGGATTGCTGGTAGATCGCGAGCGCCGCCGCTACGTCACCGTGTCGCTCATACCAGTAAGCGATCTCAAAGAGCAGTTTGGCTCGGCGGGCTTCAATCCATCCCTGTGGCAACAGGATCCACGGGAACGCCGGAGAGCACGACATCCAAACGGCGCATCCGCATAGAGTTGCTCGCGGCACGCGTAAAGTCGATAGAACGCCTCGATGTCAGCGCGGCACTGAAACCCGCGCGACTTGCTATCAAGGCCAACAGCCTGGTAGCGAAATATTCCCAGATCCACGAGAACAAACTCGGACCAGTCCTGATGGAAGCCGCCAAGGAAGAGCAACCGGAGCTGACTACACAGCGCTGCGATGAGTACACGGTAAGCCTGCTCATCCTTCGATTGGCGCCACGAGGAGAATGAGCGCGAATGTAGATGCAGTGGCTGAAGGGCCGTCAGAAACTCCGCCTTGGTGAATGAGCGAGTCGATGTGCCTGCGAAAAGCGCATCGATTTCATCTCTTCGCAACAACTCGAACAGTTCATCCAATGTGAGCAATGGCTCATCGTCCAGAAGCTTCGCATGAACCAACGGCGCGGCAGCAGCGGCGATGTCGCCGATCTCGGGGTAACGAATCTTCGAGCCCCGAAAGCAGTCATGCTTGCGCATGAGCAAGCGGACTAGCAGCGCCTGGGACGGCTGGGGAAGGTCTGCGAACTGTTGGATGAACGTTCGCTCAGGCGGTGACAAGAGATCAGGGTAGTCTTCGACCAGCCATGCCATGGCGCTCTGAAAATTGCGCAGGTAGTACAGCGCATCGAGACGGGGATCCCGCATGACCGCGACTTAGCGCCGCTCAACGCTGAGCGAAGCGGCACCGTAACCCCCCTGGGCGGCTGAAGGTAGCGGACGAGGTGGCGCTTCGACATCAGCAGGCTGGCAGTCGCTAATGGATAGATGTACAGTAGCGCGGCGTCGAGGCCTTTGCCAGCCTCGACACCCGGATCTTTTACGCATTCGCAGTCGAGCCAGGACGGCCGGTTGCGCCGGTGCTTACAAGGAACTCCGGTTCCGCCGGGAGGCTGATTGGATCCCCTGGAAATCGAATGCAGCATCTGCTATTCACAACGGATGAGCATTCCGAAATTTTACGACCTGGAAGCCCAGAAGATCATCGCTGATGGTGAGAAGATCGGCCTTTTCACGAAGCACCCTACAGCACTAGGCGCATTTCGCGAAGCTAGGCTGCGGCAGTATTTGGCTGAGCACACCCCCGCTCGTTTCGCAATAACAAGTGGCTTCATTACGGACCATGACTCCGATCGTGACAATATCTACGACATATCATCAAGGCAGATTGACTGTCTGATACATGACGCAACCGGATCTGCTCCATTGCTTCAGACGGCTGACTTCGCGATTATCGCGCCCGAGGCAGTTGTCGCAGTCGTGGAAGTGAAAAGCGATCTTACTCTTTACAAGAGCAGATCCGGGAAGCCGGATGCACTTCCCTGGGTAGATAAGAAGGGACCTTTTGTTTGGGCTGGCACGCTTGTCGATGCCTTGGAGAACATAAAGAGCGCGATCGTTGTCCTTGAAGGTGCAAAGATTCCTCGCGACAGCTACTTTACTGGAGTAATGAGTTACAGCTGCAGTTCGGTAGCGCAAATCGTACCGGCGATGACCGGCGGAGAACTGTTGAAGCAGTTGGATCTCGAGAACATAGATCAGATGCCGACAGACATCTGTGTCTTCAATCAGTCGTGGTTCGGAATCTCGGCATATCAATGGCTCGACGATCCGGAATATCAGCCTGACAACGCGGATCCGGCGTTGTCATTCCTTCTGGAAGGAGCACGCGCTAGCGAAGGCAGTTCCTTACAACTTTTCACAGCGGATTTTAATTTCGCAATTACGGTGGCGAGAGGCGTTAAAGAACATCGCGTAGGCGGCCTCCGTTCCGGCGTCGGGTACGCCGGTTCCGTCACTAGTCACAAGATCAGCCTTCCGAGTCCACGCCAACACCAGCACTTGTCGGTTGACAACACCTAGGCGACTCCCCCCCGCATCGGACCCACTGTCGTAGCCATCCTCGATAGTCTCGTCTGCATAACATGCATCAATTTCTATTCGGCGGGCCGGACTACGCTGCGATGCTATCCAGCGTCCTCAACAGCCGCCACGCGATCGCAGGTCAATGTCGAGATCATGCGCGCCTTCCGCGCATGCGGGAGTTGGCTCTAGGGGCTTTCGTCCGCTCAGCCGGGGTCATGTGGGGGCCGTAAAGGGAGATGAACTCTGCCAGAGAGTCATCGACGGCGTAACAAGTGGGAAACGACCTCACATGCCGGCTGGTACCACCCTGACTTCTGTCGCGACGCGGCTCCTTCGAAGGTAATGCGTCGTTCGGTGCAAGCAGACTCCGAACTCGCGCGGCTTCAATGTCCCGGCTCGCGTTTCCCCAGCCGAAAGCACTTATGAACGAGGCTCCCGCGAACGATCCCAAGCTCAGGCGAGCTCAGCGGCTACTTCTTGCACACGAAGTACGCGAGATCGCTTTTGCTTGAGCCGGGTACGAGCTCAAACCATTTCGTAGGTGTGCCGGCGATCTTGGCGACGGATTCTTCGCTGTACCCCATCTCGCGAATCTGCATCGTCTTGCAGTTGATCTCTGTCCTCGTGTAGCCAACGCTATCCATGCCGACTCTCTTGTGGACAGCTCTGACGATGTTGCCGCTGCGCTTCGATTCCAGTAAGTAGTACTTGCCTTTGTCCTGCATGCTCCGAGGAATCAGTGTCTCCCCTGCCATGGCTGGCAAAGAGAGCGCCCATAGGGCCAGCGCCCACGACAACTGCTTTTTCGACCTACTGACCATTCGACCAACTTCCAGTCCGTTCTGATGGCTTTACTTCACGCGTTCGAGAGTCTGCGCGAGTAGATTGTTAACACTGATCCAACCGCCCACCGCGGCGCTATCGCCCTGAGCACGGACGAGATAGCGGCGGCTATGCCCCGAGTCATCGATTCGGCGGATTTCGATAATCGTGCCGGCCGGCACTCTGGTCATGTTGACGATATCGACAAGGGGATCGGCGGATTCAAACTCCGGGAGCACATTCGCATTTCCTGAGAGCCGATAGCGCTGCCCGACTTGCAGTTTTTGCGGGTTCACCCAATCGGTTTCGGTCTTCACCGGCACAGACAGCTTATGGGGAAACGCCACCTCGCCTTCTACGCGGTGCCAGCCATCATCCACGACGACCGCCTTCCCTATGAGGTTGCTTGCCTCTGGTTCCAGCGGAGGGACGTGCCCGACGAGTGGCACAGTGAGACTCACTGTCACTGACTGGTTGATTGACACGATGGTCACGGGATTGTCGGCGACGGCGGCGGATAAATTCAGGGCTTCTTCGACGTGCTGCACCCATTTCGTATCGTCGATCGTTACCGTCCGTGGATTCCGCAAGGCTCCGACGGTCAACTTCTCCGCCCAGTACATTGGCGCATACGTCTCACTGCCTTCCGAGTTGCGGCCGACGTATTCACGATTGACGTCGGTCATGACGGGCACGTTATCCGGAAGGTCGGTTTCAAGCCAGAAGGTAACTTGGTCGCCCTCGAGCTTCCCTCTGATCTCGAAACGATCCGCGATTACTTCGGGCAAAGGCGCGGGGGCCGATGCTCCTGAAGAAGACGCGGCTGGATCCGCAGACGCAGAGGTGGATCTGTCTCTTATACACATCTGACGCTGC
>NZ_LSRW01000057.1:0-63100 GCF_003104955.1 Steroidobacter cummioxidans
GGCTCGGAGATGTTTTACTCAGCGCAGGACGAAGGCCACTTCCATGCGTAGGCCAAGGTCGCCGCCGATGCAAAGCTGCATCCGGTTATAATCCAGCCTGCTCGTTTGCAGAGTCTTGCGGCACGCTATGGGGCGATCCATGTCGACTACCGGGACGGAGTCTTATGGCTGACCCGACCGGATCGTGAACCGGCGCAGGAGCAAAGCCTGACGTCATCGCCTTCTACGGGTCGTCAAGTTAGCCATGGAAACTGAAACGCTCGAATTGCGTGGGGCTCACGGCTGGTTCTCGATGCATGCTCGTCTGCTCGAGCTGGGAGTGAGCCGCCTCTGAAACGTGCAGTACATTCAATACGCCGCGGGCGGCAGCGGGTTTCAGGGAACGGGATCATCATTTGTCGAAGATGAGGCGCTTCATCAATTTTGCCGCGACATCCCTGCGTCAGCTGAAAATCTTACGAACAGTGTCGAGATCTGAGGTCACGAAGAGCGGGGCTTGGTACTGAGCATCAGCCCTGGCCATTCGCCGCAAACGCGGTGCTCTATCGCTTCATCCAATCATCGCAGTGTCGGGTGTTGCACAGTGTCGAAACAGTTGCCGGCGGCTCTCGAATGTCGCACGACTTCAGGATGGCGTTATATACATTCTCCAGCAGCCGAAGTGACGCGATCTCCACTTCGTCGCTCGCCTGGTCATACCAGTAGGACACCATTCGCATGCTCGGCGGCGGTCCATCGAGGACCATTATGCTGACGCCCTGGGCTCCGTCCCGTCTCACGTTGAATTCGACCGCTCCTGCTTGATCCTGTATGCGGCCGAATTTTTCCACCGGCCCGACATATCGGGCCGCCCCGTCAACACACGCTGGATCGATTGGGCTCGGAGTGTCGACAGTAATTGAGGCTCCCGAAAAGCTTTCGCAACCGGCAAGCACGCAGGACAAGCCGACGACGAGGCTTGTCCATGCGCGCTTGTTGAATCGCACGATCCGCATGCTTTATGGGAATATCGCCGGCACTATCACGTTGAGCTCAGGCAAGGTATTGCCAACCTGGTTGCATTGCGACCATTGAGTTTCGCTGTTGTTGAGTAAGTACCGGTCCGACACGAGCTCGGCCTCCTGTTCCAGATTGTACTCCCAGAACGTCTTGCTGAGATCGATCGGCGTGTAGCAGTAGTTCCCCAACGAGATGATACGCAGGGCCAGCATACAGCCGTTCGTCGCCCGGCAACCGCGATTGCGATTCTGATAAACGTGGAACAACTCGTGCACGATGTTGCCCCTGTTGGTGGTGGGCACCCCAGTCGCCATGTAGTCCGGGCGCCAGGGCAGGAACCAAACGTTACGACCCACGTAGATGTGCCCGTTTGGTGCCATGACCTGGCTCTGAATGCCGAGGAATCCGCCATTGCATATCCGCACGCGGTCGACGTTGCGAATGTGCATGCCATTGCCCAGCGCCAGCTCGCTCTTCTCGCCGCTCGTCAACAGCCGGCAACGCGATGAATCCGTGGTAAGAGCGGCGAACAATGCCGCGATCTCCGACAGGATCTCGAAGCCGCGCGATTTCGGCAACTCTGGATCGGCCGAAGACTCATGTTCACGGGTGCCTCCTCCGCGAAGCACGCCCTCCATGACTTCCACGCCGAAGGTTTGCTCGAGCACGTTGGCAATGACCGTGGCGTTGGACGACTGCGCGATCACGGACGTATCCTGCAACGTCGGATCGAACGCATTGGCCAGGTTATTCGCAGCCTGGCTGGTGAACGTGGTCTGAAACTCGAGCACGTTATAGTGAACGTTCAGCCACATGATCCAGCCATACGTGGGGCTATAGTCGCAAAGGCCACCGGTGCACACGTCCGGCACGGTCTGGCTGTTGAACATGTTGCCGGTGATCGGCATGCCATTGATCAAAAAACCCAGCAGCGACAGTTGGTAGAGCGAATACCAACCGGTCTCGACGACTTCTTCGATCCGCGCCGGAGACATGGTCCAGTTATGTACGTCGGTTATGAACTGACGCACCGACGCGGTTACGGTTGTGAGCGCGGCAGGCGGCGCGAAGCGTTGAGAACTGCCGTATACGATCACTGGATCGCTGTTGGGAATGCCGGATACCAGCACGTCGAGGACACCGTCCATGTTGGTGTCGACTGTTTCAACCAGGATGCTCGCCGCCTGCTGCCATTGTGAGATGGCGCTGCGCTGCGCGCCGGTCAGACTGGACACGATCTGAAAGGTGTTGTTGGGCTGACGCTGCAGCACGAACGGCGCCACGTCGGTTCGCGTTGGCACTGGAATGAGCAGGTCTTCCAGCGGGATCATCGCCAGCTTGGGCTTCGCTTTTAGATAAATATCCTGCAATCCGTCGCCATTGAGGTCGCCGGTCACCGCCGAATAGTTGTGATCGAAGCCTGCCGCGTGAGCGACCACCGGAACGATAGCCCAGCACAGAACCAGCAGACATGCCGACGTGAATTTGTTCATGGCCTGTTACTCATTCCTTGTGTCTGACGCCCATCACTGCGTTTAGTCGCGCAGGCGCCGCCGCCCGCAGCCCGAATTGGCCTTGCGATTTTTCGTACTCGCCAAACCTCGCCTCGCCAAGCCCCTGTCGGATCGCATTCGCGGTGGCGGCTCCCGACAGCGGTATGACCCCATCGGTCAGCGCATTGGGACCGGCAGTTGCGATCAACGACGAGAACACGCGACGGAATTCTTCTTCTTCGAACTTGAAGCCGCCCGCAAGCAGAGCCTGTGCAGCCGGGGAGGCGCGCAGCTGATACTCAAAGAGCTCTTCGGGGGTGAGTAACTTTCCCAGCGAGCCGAGAAAGGCTTCGCGGACTTGTGCCAACTCACTTGGACTGGCGCCGCGAATAACGGCCTCCGCGCGACGGCGCGAGGTCTCGGCCTGCAGGCGCGCAAGGTCTAGCTGCTTCGCGGATGAGAGAAACGGATATTCCGTATCCAGCGGCCGGAACAAAGTTCGGAACGCGGGATCTTCGACAGCGCCTTCGCCCTCGATTTTCAAGATGTCGCGACGCGCCTGTTCGGCTGCCGCCGCCTCGGCCACTTGCCTGTTCGAGTCGCGGAGCATCTGCGGCGTCCAGTACTCGTAGGGTGCCGGAGACGCGCCGGCATTGAGGAGCTGTTGCGCCATCAGTTGCTTGGCCGTCCCTTCCGCCATGCCACACTGCTTCAGTTGCGCGACGAGCGAGATGGCATCCGCTGGCCCGTCATCCCCGCTCGACGATCCGACATCAGGTCTGCGATCGATCCCCCACAGAGCGAGGAGTGCAGCGTTGATTGCCAGCGAAACGATTAGCGCAGATCTCATTCAAAGCCTGCCTTAACCGGAATTCGGCACTACGCACCGAGATTTTTCGTATCAGCGCCATCACGGCGGCGCATGAGCGCCGGACCGAGAAAGCCGAGGACAGCACAGATCGAGCATGGCCCGATGAAATGGGAGTTTTCTTGAAAGAGGGAGTCAGCGATCCTTGCCATCTTCTATTGCTTTCATTATTCGCCATCCATGGGAACGTCTGTGTTGCTGAAAATCTCGCACCGCCGTCAGTGCTTGTCAATACGCCATGCTTTGCGGAAACATAAATTCAGGTTTTTGATGAGTTGGCCAATGTTGTCGCACCAACGGCTCTGTTGGCTATCGTCTAACCAGTGGTTCCTTTGCTGATCTGGAAAAGCTCGGTCTCACGCCGGAGCAGGCAATTGGCATGCGGTTCTCACGCAATGGAGGAACCGACGCAGACGAAAATGGCCGGGCTGCTGATATCATGTTCGATGGCACTATCGTCTGCAAGGTGATAGGAAGAATGTGGCCGGCTGCGGATTCAGTAAGCGTGCGTGGCTATCCGAGTGCGTTTGTCGAAGCCTCGGGGAGAGGCGAAACGAGTATATGGGCGGGAGTTTCTTTATAGACGCTCGTGCACGATTGGCCAGTCCAGTCACATCTTGTCGTTCACGGTCTAGGGAGCGCAATCATGAGTGGAATCGGTACGGTGCTTCGCCTTTCTGGCTCCAAGAGGAGCGTGGAGACCTTTCTTGCGGGAACGAAATGGACGCCACTGTCTGTGTATTGGAAAGGTAGGAAGCGTTTCGAGAGCTCAAGATCGGTTTCAAAGGTCAGCGGTCTCAACGTGAACATTTCCGACGCAACTGGTCTGCAACTCTCAAAGCAAGTCAAAGACGCGCTTCGCATTCTTCGTCGAGATGCGGTCGAGTTACACAGGCTGAAAGAGCTCAAGCTGCACGCGGTGCTGGACTTCGGTGTCGAGGTCAAAGACAAGGATGGACCCGCATTCTTTCGTTTCCCATCCGAGCTCCTGCAGTCGCTAGCGCAATGCGGTATCAGCCTAGAGGTTTCCTACTACGGTAGCCAGCCATGACTGCTAACAAGCGCTGCGGAACGAGCGTAAAGGCTCAAGCATGGCGTTAGATCTCAAATGCGGGACTACGGTCAGAGTATGAGTGCATGGCGACGGAAGGCGCTGGGGCTGTTTCCGGATCTTAGGAACGACATCGAAGATCCGGATACGTCCGTTATGGGGCTCTTCTTTGAGTTGCTGTCGCGGTGTCGCGATGCGCACGGCCGCAACGATCTGGAGGAACTGAGGAGGATCTATGGGTTTGCGGATTGGTGTGCCAGCCAGACGGCGAAGGAGCTGTGGAATGCAGCCGGGGTCGGCTTTTACGAGCATCTCGCTGACTCAAGGCAAACGTTCGATGAGATACCGCTATGGGTCAGCAAGCAGGTCTTTGAGGATATCGCAGGCCTATTGGAGGCTAGGGGCGGAAGAGAGCGCGTGGCGGAACTGCGGCGAAGATACCGATGACTGATAACATCCGGCTGGAGTACTCAGCCGATTGCTCAGAATTGCCACCAAGATAGCCTCCTTGGTGGCAAATTGACTTGCCGATCTTGAGGAGTGATCGAGAGTTCAAGTCGGCAATGCGAAGCACGTAGTTAGTCGACTATTCTGATGCCGTGTATGTAACAGGCGTCCCACGCCCCGTACTTGGTCGAATCATAGTAGTACTCGATCACCACCCTGCTTCCAGATAACTTTGCTGAAAGGGTCATTGCCATCTTGTTCTTGCGGCGCTCCTTTACCGCTTCGTCCACAGGAGAGACCTCGCGGTTGTAGAGATAAAGACTGTTCCCTTCAATGCAACTGGAGTTGACGGCTGTTGAAAACCGTACGAACGGGTCACCCCATTCATTCATGTAGATACTGTCGATAGAGAGTGGTGGGCTCGTGGCGACCGTATATGCAGCCGACGCAGTCGTGCTGCCGAGCAAGAGTACAGCCGCTGTAATCGAAATCGTAAATTGTCTGTTCACTACTTTGAATCCTCGCTGACCCTGATATTTACAAGCCGATGTAATATCGCTACGCAAACGGCGCGAGACGGATCACGTGCGTGCGAGTAGCCAGGCTGCGTGCCATATCCGTTCAACGTCGCGTCTGTGATGCAGGTGAATCGCTCCTTGCTTCCCTTCCGTTTGGCAGGTACGCCAAGCTGCTATCTTGTGAGCAGGGCTAATTAGTTGTGTGTCTGGGCGAGAAATTGACGGAAATGCATTGCCCTGTCAACCGCGAGGGATGAAATTCAGGATTTCCAGGAGCGATGCGATTGCGGTCGGCAGGGGGCTCGATGGCAGGCTGCGGTAGACGAAGACAGCGATGCAAGATCGTCATGATTGGACTGGCGAGCGGTAGGCCAGAATCGAAATCATCAGCTCAGTCCCTGAGCTCGTTGCATGCAGTCTTGGGATGTTGACGGGAAGTGTTGATGTGCGTGGCCGTACAAGTGCTTGTTGCAGGCTGCTGGTGTGAGGATATGTCAGACAGGGCCGTGTTCGGGTCCTCGGCTAAACGAAGCGATCGGTGAAGACTTGAGAAAGCGAGGGCACTATCCGGTTTCATTCTAGAGAGACTTTTCTTGCCGGACATTGCTTGAAAAGCAGACGGCCCGAGGATTTCTCCTCGGGCCGTCGCCGGATCAATCGTCTTTGCTATCAGCCGCTGCGCCGGCTTCGCGATAGGCTCAGAACTGATTCATCGTGTTGTGTACGCCGCCCGCTTTGAGGGCCGCTTCACCAGCGAAGTATTCTTTGTGGTCATCGCCGATGTCCGAGCCGGACATGTTCTGATGCTTGACGCAGGCAATACCTTCGCGAATTTCCTTGCGCTGCACGCCGGCAACGTAAGCCAGCATGCCTTCCTCGCCGAAATAGCCCTTTGCCAGATTGTCGGTAGACAATGCAGCCGTGTGGTACGTCGGCAGCGTAATCAAGTGATGGAAAATACCGGCGTCGCGCGCCGCATCGCGCTGGAAGTTTTGAATGCGACGATCGGCTTCCTTCGACAGCTCGGAACCGTCGTAATCTGCGCTCATCAGCTTGGCGCGGTCGTAAGCCGATACATCCACGCCGTCCTTGCTCCAGGCATCGAAAACCTGCTGACGGAAATTCAGCGTCCAGTTGAACGACGGGCTGTTGTTGTAAACCAGCTTCGCGTTCGGCACGACCGCGCGGATGCGATCCACCATGCCCTTGATCTGGCCGATGTGGGGTTTCTCGGTTTCGATCCACAGCAGGTCGGCGCCGTTTTGCAAGCTGGTGATGCAGTCGAGCACGCAACGATCTTCGCCTGTGCCGGAACGGAACTGGAACAGGTTGCTGGGCAGGCGCTTGGGGCGTAGCAGCTTGCCGCCACGATTGATGATGACGTCGCCATTCTTCATGGTGTCCGGCGTCACCTCGTCGCAATCCAGGAAGCTGTTGTACTGGTCGCCGAGGTCCCCGGGTTCGCGCGTGTAGGCAATCTGTTTGGTCAGGCCGGCACCCAGAGAGTCGGTGCGAGCAACGATGATGCCGTCATCGACGCCGAGTTCCATGAACGCATAACGCACGGCGCGAATCTTTGCGAGAAAGTCTTCGTGCGGCACGGTGACCTTGCCGTCCTGATGGCCGCACTGCTTTTCATCGGAAACCTGGTTTTCAATCTGGATGCAGCAAGCGCCCGCTTCGATCATTTGCTTGGCCAGCAGGTAAGTCGCTTCGGCGTTACCAAAACCCGCATCGATATCGGCGATGATCGGCACTACGTGAGTCTGAAAATTGTCGATGCGGTTCAGCACGTCCTTTTCTTTGGCCGCATCTTTCGCGCTACGCGCCGCATCGAGATCGCGGAACAGACCGCCGAGCTCGCGAGCATCCGCTTGGCGAAGAAAGGTGTACAGCTCTTCGATCAGCGACGAAACGGAAGTCTTTTCGTGCATCGACTGATCCGGCAGCGGACCAAAATCGGAGCGCAACGCCGCGACCATCCAACCGGACAGATACAAGTAGCGGCGCTTGGTCGATCCGTGATGCTTCTTGATGGAGATCAGCTTCTGCTGACCGATGAAGCCATGCCAGCAGCCCAGCGATTGGGTGTATTGGCCGGAATCCTTGTCATAGGCGGCCATGTCCTCTCGCATGATCTTCGCGGTATAGCGCGCGACATCCAAACCCGTCTTGAAGCGGTTCTGCAGACGCATCCGCGCTACATATTCCGGGCTGATCGCGCTCCAGCTTGGGCCATTTTGGGCGATGACCGCGCCGGCTTGATCCGCGGTGCTTGCATAGTTCGACACAAACGTACTCCTAATCGAGATGACAGGGCTTCTGGCGACGGGGCCCTGCAGGCGGACCCCGGCGCCGATAGCCACGGGTTGAGGCCACCTTAGCTGCTTGCCATCCCGACGTAAAATATATGGTTCATTGAAAGGCCATACTTTTTTCGTATGGCATATGTGGTTGCGTCGCCTAAGCTATTTTTCGCCGTCACCGAACACGGTCCGGCTTTTAAAATCAATGGCTTAGAGAGTGGGGTGGGTGGGCGAATTGTGTGTCACGCCGTCGCAGGCAGCTGATGCACCCCGCGGCAATGAGGGCGTCAGCGATGCTGAGCTGTACGAAGACACCGGCCAGTACCAGTTTTGACGATACGAGATCAGTTGATGATTATGGATAGCTGAGTGTCTGCCGGAGGGAGCGCTCAGTATCAATCATTTACCGATTAATCATTCGTCGACGTCCGCTTGATCGAGGTCGTGCTTACCGTGCTCCCTGTGAAGCAAGCAGTAGGGCAGGCGTGAAGACGTCCGAAGCGCGGATCGGTCTCTCTACCCGCGGCGCGCTCGATGCCCACTGTCGTGAATACCCCCGTCAAGCCGAGGAAAGTTTCATGAGCAATCGCGTACTTCGAGGCATTGTGCCGCTCGTTGGTTTGCTAGTGAGTGTGGCTCACGCTCAGGCGCCGTTCGACGCGGAGCTTGATCGCATTCAGCAGCAGTGGACCGTCGCGACCTACCAGATCACGTCGAAAGACGAGAAGGTGAAAGCATTCGATGCACTGGCATCCGAAGCACATCAACTCTCGACAGCCAACCCGCAACGCGCCGAGCCGCTGATTTGGGAGGGCGTCGTGCTCATCACCTACGCTGGTGCGAAGGGCGGCATGGGCGGGCTCAGCCTGGCAAAGAAATCCCGTGCGGTGCTCGAAGCGGCACTCGAGATCGACGATGAGGCGCTGGATGGTTCGGCGTATACGAGCCTGGGGGTGCTGTACTCGAAGGTGCCTGGCTCTCCGGTAGGCTTCGGCAGCGACGACAAGGCGCAGGAGCTATTTACCAAGGCGCTCCAGCTCAATCCCGATGGCATCGATCCGAACTACTTCTATGCCCAATATCTTTGTGACCGCAACGAATGCCGCGACGCCTTGCACTACTTGGAGCGTGCTGCAGAAGCGCCGGCTCGTCCGGGTCGTGAGCGGGTAGACGAGGAGCGACGTCGTGAGGTCATGGAGCTGATGGCGAAGGCGCAGTGAACGGCGCCGAGACATCTCGAAGGATCAAGCCCGCCGTCGCCCTGCTTGGCCGCGGCGGTCTCATCCACACACACGCGACAAAAAAACTCTCGGCTGAGCGCGACGACTTCAGCGAGATTCGTTTCCAGCAGCCAATGACCGCCATCGAGGATGTGCATCTCGGCGTTAGGCAGATCACGTAGATAGGCGCGTGCCGAGGCTTCAGGCATGTAGCCATCTTGCGGTCCCCAGACGATGAGTGTCGGCGGCTGATGCTGACGCAGATAAGCTTGATATTTCGGGAACCACGTGAGGTTTTCGCGCAAGCCCGCGATCACCTCGGCTGCAATCTCCTTTCGCCGCGGCGTAGTCAACGACCAATGCAGTTTCCACAGATCGGGACTGATGCGTCGGGCCAGCTCGGGCCGAACTTCGTTTAGAAACTCATCCCGAAACCCGTCTTCGCTCACGGCTTCGCCGAGTTTGGCTCGACGCTCGGGTGTGGGATCGCGAAAATACTCCTGGAGTGCAGCGTATTTCGGACCCAAGACGTCTTCGTAGATGTCACCGTTTTGAACGATCAACGCGACGATACGATCAGGGGCGCGGGTCGCGAGGCGCAGGCCGATCTGCGATCCGAAATCGTGCAGATATAGAACGAAACTGCGAATTCCGAGGTGCTCGATGAACTTCTCCAGGAACGCGGCATAACCATCGAAGTCATAGGCGAAACCATCGGGGGTGTCGCTGTAGCCACATCCCGGGAAATCGGGCGCAAGGAGCCGCCACCGATCCGCCAGCAACGGAATGAAGTTGCGGAACTCATAGGAGGAGCACGGGTAGCCATGCGGAAGCAAGACCGCCGGCGCATCAGCCGGTCCCGCTTCCCGATAGAAGATGCGTACTCCCTCAATTTCGGCAAACCGGTGCTGCACTGGAGCTGGGCTCGTCATATCGGGATACCTCGCGCTGGCGCACTCAACGAACGTGTCGCGTGTGCGGAGGTTCCAAGCGGAGCGGTTTGATACGAAGCAAGCGAGCGGCCACAGATCCGAATGGATGTTGAAAGGCCGGAAACGAGCGCTGGGTGGGCAGCGCCTTCTCAGTACACAAAGAAATTAGCTCAGAAGGTGATTACAGTAACGGCCGGGCTCTAGAAAAAAGTACTGCTCAAAGGCGGGGGCATCGGGACCCGTTTCCGAGCACATGGAACGTATAGATAATATTTTGGACAGGATGCGTAAGATTTGCGCGAGTACACAAGTATGCCCCTCGAGACAGGCGACCTGAATTTGCACGGTTAGCGTGCTCTTGCAGTATCTTGAGCCTGCTTCGACAGCATTCGAAACGTCTGCGACGCGTCGTCTGTACGTGGATCAGGTATGGAGTGCACTGGATCAGTGGTTGCGCGGGTCGGTAGCCCTTGTGCAGCCATCGCGATTCGATGCGGATTCAGATCTCTATAAAGCGTTGCTGGCGAAGTTTCAGGCAATGCGCTAGCCGATCCGACAGGTGTGTGTCGCGGATTCGAATTCGGGTATTTGTTTCTTTAGTTCCGGGAATCTCTGAACTGAATCTTACCAAATGGAACTTCATGGATGATCGCGTTCCATCCTATCCGGCGTAGTTCGGGGAAAGCCTGATTCGATGCTCCGTCACGCCGCCTTCGATTGACAACGTCGAACCGTCTGCGTCATCGTCGCGCAGCGGCACGAATAGCCACACGGAAGGAACGCAAATGAACGGCTCTCTTACAAAAAGATTAATAGCTGCCATCAAGCGCATCTCGACAGTCGGTTCCGCTATATTCATTGTCTGCGCCGCTCCGGCAAGTGCCGATCAAGGACAAGCTGTAGGAGTCGCGATACAAGACGTTGGAACAGCCAACGCAGAAAGCATCGTTTACATACGCCTTGCTTCTGCACCAACGGTACGGGCAGGTTGCTCGACTCATCCGCATTGGCACTTCGCGCTGGATGTGAGTTCCGCGTTTGGGAAGGCGACCTATCCCATACTGCTAGAGGCGTTTGCGTCGGGAAGAGTTGTTACGATCTATGGTACCGAGAGCTGCTATGGGAATATCGAAGCGCTTCGTGCCCTCACAGGGCATAACTGAAACGCAGACGCCTGCGTGCGGTACCACGGCTGGCTGCTGTACCGCGAACGAGGGACGATAGCCGTCGAACAACTGCTTGGCGCACGCGAGCGAGCAGGGCTATTTTTCCCCCGGTGGCTCGACGGCACCCAGGTTCAGTTTGCTCCACAGGCGAAAGGCCGATAGCGCAGCATCGGCGAGCAGCGGCAGAAAGCGCGGCTGCAGTAGTGCTGTATCGAAAGCGCGCATGCGCCGCGCATTCTCACTATGGCACTCCTCGACGAAACGCCGAAACGTCAATCCCTCGAGAAACTGGCTCACCTCTGTCGTCGAGAACTCGCGTGCCTCGGATTCCCTTTGTTCGCGTCGTACCGCGCCTGCGAGCCGCCCGATGGCGCGGCTGTAGAAGCGCAGCGAGTTGGCATGCCGCAGCAGCGCGCTGCGTCCGTGTTGAGTCTCGTGCCAGGCCATCCAGTTGATGAAGAAAACGATGTGGCGTGTTTCCTCGAGCATCAGCATCTCGAAGATATCGAACAGCGAGTCCGGCAGGAATTGCGATTGCCGCGCGAACTTGAAGGCGCCGAAGCCGAGAAAGCTGTCGAGGCACTCGCCGAAGCCGAAATCGATGAAGCGCGTTTCGAGGTCGCCCTCGATCGGCGCGAGCGGCCGCTCCGGCGCGTCGATGCCATAACGTTCGATCATCACCGCGAGCAGCCGGGCGTGGCGCGCCTCCTCGAGACCCTGCAGTACGATCGCTTCGCGAATGAGCGGATCAGCCACGCATGCGGAGAACGCGGCGACAATCGCCGCTGCGCGCCGCTCGGTGTGCCTCACTTCCTGCCAGAACGGCACGCCGCGCATGCGCTCGAGCTCGGTCTCATCCAACTCGGGCCAGGCGAGCGTGGTGGGCTCGAAATCGGTATAGGTGTCGATGAACTGTCGGCAGAACAGTCGTTTGTGAGCGTCCGATCCGATCCGCAGCATCTCGGCCGAGACCGGAGCGCCAAATAGCGAGGATGGCAAGGGATCGTTCATTCGAGGGTGATGTTGGTACGTGAGGTGGGTCGTCGTGGGATCACGGACCGCCGGTGTCCCCCTGCGAACATTCGGTCAAGGGCCTGCGCTTTGCGACTTCAAGAAGTCGACAGCTTCTCGGCGGTGTAAAGCACAACCCGTAGCGCGCTCGTCCGTTCCAAAGTGTTCTCCGAATCGGTCATCGAGTCCGGCGAGAGCATCAACGCGTCGGCAACGCATGACGGCTCAAGTCTCAGTCGGTGTTTGGCGCTGCAAGGTATGAATGCGATGAGCGAATTCGCTGGCTGCTCGTACGTGAAAAGTGACGAATGTTGACGGCAGCGATGGCTTTGGAGGCGATGTTTCGATTCATCTATCGCTGCGGCTATCGTCGGACAGAGTGACGCTCCGAATCATCTAAACCCCTAAATCGCAATAAAGTCGGTGACGAGTTTTGTCGCTGCTGCGATCTTATATCCTATAAGAAGCAATGTTTGCTGCCACGGTGCCTTTTGCCGGTCAGGGAAAACCATCGGGTCCTTGGCGTGTGACAACGGGTCGAAGGGTGGATACCCGTGGAGCGTCGGGTAAGTAGCGCACTTGATAATCAACGGAGTGCCATGAAGAGTGCGACCGCAAGATTCGTTGTGGCGTTATTGGTCGTTGCGGGTGCCTGGGATGATTTCCGTCAGGGACTGATAGAGGGCGCCGCTTGGACAGTAAATAACGAGGCGCCACCGGCGTCGAGCGGCGTTCAGCAGATAGGTCAGGCGATAGGTGCCGTTGGTTCGGGGATGGGGCGACAGCAGTTGAGCGGCTTGACGCCCGTCGCATCACGCAACATAAAATCTACGGCGCTTGTCACGGCTAAGGTCACAGCGGAGGTCGCCAAAGCCGAGGGAGCGACCGCTAAAATGGCCGGTTCACTGGTGCTCAAGGATGGTGAAACATTCACCGGCCTGAGCAATAGAGGCGGTGCGCCGTTTGCACGCAATCCGCTTGTTGACGCAGCGGTCGTGGAAGCGAAACTGGTACTTGGTAAAGCCGCGCCGGGTCATTCCGGGCCAGTGCTGTGAGCTGAATAATGCCGCACAAGCGCTCAATAGAGGATTGGATGTTCGTGGCTCTGCTGCCGCGGCCGTGGAAGTTCAAACGGGCACCGTGCGGCCGCCTTGCCCAACGTGCGCATATGTGATGAGGAAATTGGAAATCGAGCCCGCACAATGAACGCCCACTCTCGACATCTCGACTGGAAGAAGTATGACAGCCGTGTTCAAACTCTGGAGCGGCGGTTGGAGGCATTGCTCTCGTTGCCCCAATACTCGGGCGACGATCGCAGATTGGCGCGCGTCTATGTTGGGTTCGGCCGTCTCGTCGTCGACCGGTTAGAGCCCACCCTGGTCACGCATCTGACCCGGGCGGAAGAGTACGCCAGGACGAATGTTTTTCCAGAGGAGCTCGAGGGCGTATCTCACGAGCTGGGAATCGTTGCTCAGCAGTTGTCGTATCAGGAGTCGCAGTCGGGTATCGAGACCGATCAACCGTTCCTCTACCAACTGCTGGAAAGCTGCACGCGTCGAGAGTTTGCGATCTATCCGGCCACGGATGTCGAACCCGTCGCCCGGATGGCCGCGATCGGCGTCCCCGCGGATGATATTGAGAGCGTCGTTTATTCCGTTTATCCGGAACTGCGGAGCCGGTAACGCAAGCAAGGTGCGGTTGCCTGGGCAATACTTTGACCGGGAGGCCGGACTGCATTACAACTACTTCCGGGACTGCGATGCACAGACAGAGCGATACGTGCAGGGCGACCCCATTGGATTGAACGGCGGCCTCAACACGTATGCATACGGAGGAGCCGATCCGCTCAACAACAGCGATCCGGATGGCTTGGTAGTGCGCGGCTCCGGTTGCTCGGATAAGGGGGGGGCGCAAGGTAAGGAATGTCGAGGAGAGAATTCGACGGGAGCTATCTCGCACATGCACAGCCAGCAGTTCGGGAGGTCGCTGCATTCCTTGCGAATGGCAGACTCTTCTTCTCGGCGTCCTCGACACTGCACGGGTCAATTGTGCGCCCGGGTTCGCCGGCAACTCGCCAGCGGCTTGGCGGCATGCTCAACTTCTACCATCGCAAAGCGCCTGAGGATTGAATTTTCAGACACTACGGCTGTTGGGCGCGACAGCTGTCCGTAGCGAGGGCAGCGTTCGCCGAATCGGCGTAACCGGATTCTGTCGCTCGCCGATGAAGTATCGCCGGAAAGGCGGCGAAACCCAGATGATCGAGTTTGCAGGCCGTGATTGGCGACTCGTGGATTTGCGATCGGTCCGTTAAGGACTATATTCAGTCCTTGGCAGGAGATGCACTGATGCGCTATTCCACCCAGATCAAGCCCATCAGCTACTTGGGTGGCGCACTCCCGATCCACAAGACCGCTGCTGCTAGTGGCAGCGGGGCGAAGGTCAAATGAGCGCACTACGGGATTTCATATTTGCCGCTGTTATCATGGCTATTGCTGGCGTTGTTATTCCGTTCCTCAAGAAAAAGGCTTCGAGCGTAGCGCCTCGGTCGCATGAGAATCGAGCAACAGGCAAGGACATCGGGCGACCGTTGTACGGTCTGTTTATTGCCATTCTCGTGCTAACGCCAGCCGCCAGCTTCATGTTGGCGACGGACTTAGATGTGTATAACCGTGATGCCTTTGTCTTTCTATTCATGGGGATTGGCGTGTTCCTTTCACTGCCACTAACTCTACTGGTAGCTCGTCTGATCGGCGAAGATCGGTATGAAAAGTATTGGCTATATCTGGAAGAAGGTTCGAAGGTGGGCCGTCGCGCGATACTCTTGATGTGGGTCTGCGTTGCATTGATGAGTATCGGGACTGGGGCTGCCATGTTTTTGATGGAATGAGTTAATCATTCCGATCGGTTCCGACCAGCGCTTCGTATTCTTGAGCGAGTAAGGCACGCCGCTGACGAGCCGGCCTCGTCCTCGACGATGTCGACACGGCGGTTTCGTGTATGAGCTTTGAAGCCCATAGGACGCAATTGGACCGGTTCTTTGTGCGCATCGCCGATCCGAGGCGGACAGTCCAGATCGCCAGAGACATCGATCTCATTTTTGCAAACTCTTCTCATCATCGGGCCTTGCATTCAGCGAAAACCTGATTTGAGGACATGCTGTTGACGCTTCCCTGATGGCCTTGGTAGCTTCGACCCACGACTATCGCATAACTCGATTCAACCACCCGTTTGCTCATAACAGGGACGCAAATATGAGAACATCATTGATCGGAACACAGTGTTGCGAATCGTCTCTCTCTGCAATGGAGCCTCTTGGGCTGAAGCGTGGCGCAGCTCCGTCGGAAGTTGCTGCTTGTGGTTCCCAGAAGGTCGGTTACAAGTTGTTTAAAAGGCTGTTTGTGGCGACCGTGACAGCTACGATGTTCTATACGAGCGCTCACGCGGCGCAATGCCGGGGGCCTATCGGCGCTGTTGCCATCCACGACGATGGCCGGCTTCTCGTGCGCCAGGGGACGGTGAATAGCCCGATTTGGGCACTCTGCAATGTCAGTAGCAGCCAGGGTTATGCGGTGAGTGTTGCAACTTGCAAGAGTTGGCAGGCCATTCTCATGGCAGCGCAGAAGACCGGCGCGACGGTTGACCTCTACACGAACTCGTCCCCTTGCAATCTTGTTGATTGGGGAACGGCAGACGTGTACTACATCGAGGATCGTGGCTGAGCTGACCCGTCGTCCGCAAAAAAATCGATCTGGCTTCTGAACTCGCGCTTGGGGTGCTGAGCGCGTTCTGCATGATCGTCCGACTGACCTGGGATCTGTCCCGTGGTGCGGGCTCTTGTGGGTACGCCGGCTAAGCCTGAGACTACCTCCGTGGTCGATCGGCTGGGCTGTCAATTGCGAAATCCATGCTTGATCGACTGATTCAATCCATCCTGACCTTCATTCGCAGACGCGAGCGCACTCATAATGCGCTCGTGCTCTCTTTTCATGCCGCCGCCATCCTCGGTGCCATGATCATTCTCAATCTCCTGACGCTGATGACGGTGGGGCTCGTTTTCAGTCCAGCGGTCGCTCAGGCGATGGACCGGCTGGGTCAGCCGCCTGTCGCGGCAGTTTGTCTTCTCGCAATCGGGCTCATCGCCTATCAGATGATCCGACACGTGCTGCGCAAGGAGGAGCACAATCCAGGCGCGCCGGAGGTGTCCCCGACGATTCTGTATGCGTCGCTCGCGGGCTCATTTTTGGTCTATTTTCTCTGCGCACTTACGGTGAGTGTCATTCGCTGATGAGACGCCTCATGTCTCATGGCGCCACGCTTCTGTGCGGCGTGGGATGCGACTCTGGTTGCTCGTGCCGAGATTCTCGCGAGACCGTCGAATGAAGGTCGACCGTTTCCAGGGCGACGTGAGGAGCGGGTGAGAAGTGCTGCTTCGACTCACTTCCCCAGGCGGAAGTCGGCGACGCTGGTCTGAGTAAGAGACACGTCTTCGAAGGTCGCGGATGTGCCATTGCCGAGCGGCGATTGCGCGCTGACGCCCAACCAGATCCTTTCGGGATACTCATTCCTGAACAGTCGGATGAGCTGCCAACTCTGGTTGTCCATAGAATAGTAGAATCCGACTGTCTGGGTATCTGAGGATATCTTCATATGCACGCCGCGTTCGGAGATCACCTCGTGATTGTTGTCATCCGAGGTGCCGGTGGTGCGAACGGTGACCATCCGAGTGCGACGGCGCTCGTCCATCTCCATGGCCATCTTCAACCATAGATCGTCCTTGACCCAGATATAGAGCGCACCGGCGTCGTAGGTTTCGAGAAATGTCGGCGTTATGCGCGCCGTCAGCGTGAATGCCTTCTTGTTGTCGACCGCGGCCAGCAGAACAGGCGCCGTATTGTTCGACAGCTTGCCGTTGGGATCCCGGAAGTTGTCACGTTTCGCCGCGCTAGTGAGCGTTAGTTTATTGCCGCTGACCTTCGTGTTCTCGCCGGCCCCATTGAGCGAACGAGTAAAGCTGATGCCCGGCAGGGCAATGCTAACGCCGTTGCCGGGGTCCTGTGCGGAAGCCAACGTTGGCACGCACATGGCGGCAATCAGCGCGGCAAATGGGATCTTCTTCAACGTCATGTTTGCTCTTCCTCGAGTGGGCCGACGGTCGTCGACCATCCCTAACGTCTCTTCATGAGAACCATACTATCTTTGTGGTTCAAAGGTCGTCATGCAACGCTTGTACGAGTCAAAGCGATGAGTTCTGCGGACTTGGGGCAAGATGTTTGACATCGCCGCGGATCGGCGGACAATGACAGCGCTTGCCAGACCGCCCAAGGTGGGGCGTTGAACGGACAGTTGTATGGTGATGCGCAACCGAGGGAAGGTGCTATGTTTCAGCTCGCCCGCGCGCTCCGCTCAGTGACAATCGCGTTTTTGAGCGGCGCTGTCATGATTCTCGCTGGCGTGGCCGCGCCGGCAATCGCCAAGGACAACAATAGAAGTGGGCGGTCTCACGTCCGATTCCATGTGGGAAGTCCGAACCCGGCGGCACTCCGGCAGATCTATGAACTAATTCGGCAGCGGCAGTATAAAAACGCCGAGCTTCTCCTCAAACTGGTGCTCGTACCGCAGGCAACGTGGTTGGTCGGTGGTTCGCCTCAGGAGGTGGCCCAGGCGGCCCGACGTACATTGCTGGAGGCCAAGCTTCAGCAGGCAACGCCGGTCTTCGTTCTATACAACATACCGGGCCGCGATTGCGGCAGCTATTCTGGCGGTGGTGCGCAGACGACGGCCGCGTATGTGGCCTGGATCGACGCGATTGCCGGTGCCCTCCGTGACCGCGAGGCAATCGTAATTCTCGAGCCGGACGCTCTGGCCAATCTGCCGGTGGATTGTGGTTACGATCCGACGGGCGACCTCACCGTGGATCGCTACACGCAGCTGCGCCATGCAATCGATACTCTCGGTGCATTGCCAGGAACCCGCGTGTATCTCGATGCAGGTCACAGTCGCTGGCATGCCGTGGGCACGATAGCAAGTCGTCTTGTGCAAGCGGGTGTTGCCGATACTTCGGGTTTTTTCCTGAACGCGTCCAATTACCAACCCACACCTGCGCAGGTCCAGTACGGAACGTGGATCAGCAACTGCATTGCATTCGCGAGCGATCCGTCGGACGGCGGCTGGAGATTGGGGCACTATGATTATTGCGCCAGCCAGTACTATCCAGCCAACGCCGATGATTACAGCACCTGGGCGCTCACCGACGAATGGTATGCGAACAATCTATCCGGGCTGCCGCAGAATCCGACTCACTTCATCATCGATACCAGCCGAAACGGCCAGGCACACGCTTCCAATTCACCAAATGATCCGACGTACGCGACCGAGCCGCCCGGGCGCATGACGCTGTACGCACAATCGCCCTACCACCAGCCTTCGAGCGTCATCTCCACTCTGGCCGCGGGCAGCTGGTGCAATTTGCCCGGTGCGGGAGCCGGCGCTCGCCCCACGGCGGCAACGGGCAATGCTCTCGTCGACGCCTATCTTTGGATCAAGATCGTCGGCGAGTCAGATGGCTCCTGCGACGCAGCTGGCGGAGTTCGCGCCTGGGATTACAGCACATACAGCGAGCCGGGCTGGCCGACGATATTCCTCGAGCAGCAAACATTCGATCCGTTGTGGGGACGCAAGGATCCGGATGCAGGTGCCTGGTTCCCGGAGCAGGCGTTGGAGCTCGCGAAGAAGGCGGTGCCGCGTTTGTGAGCGCTCATCCATGCCTCGCACCAACTGATTCGAGGTCAGTTGGTGTGATCAGGAAAACCATCGAGTCGTGATGAGCGAGATCGGCAGTTTGCGCACTTAATTCTATAGAGAATTATAGAGGCAGCGCTTGTTCCGCTGCGGAGAAAACGTAACTCGCGGAATCTAAAGCAGGAAAGTGGTGGGCCGAGGCAGCGGCGCGCCGATCGAGGTTCGGTCCAATAGCGAGGGCAGAATTTTGCCGAATCGAGTCGGATCCGCAATTGAGCTAGTAGCTGATCACGTCGCGGTCGCTCCTGCCGTCTGAACATCGATGTCGTATCGTTGGATCGCCTCGCTCACGCGATTGGCAGCGATGCGACCCTCGTCCGCAAGTGCTTTGAGTGCCGCGACGGCGATGTAGTGTCGATCTACCTCGAAGAATTTACGTAAAGCCTCGCGCGTATCGGATCGACCAAAGCCATCCGTGCCCAACGAGACGAAGCGATGCTCTGGCAGGAACTGTCGAATCTGATCCGCGACGATCTTCATATAGTCGCTAGCCGCAATGACGGGGCCCGGGTGCGAAGCGAAGCACTGCTGTACATAACTAACTCGTGGCGGATCCTGCGGATGTAGGATGTTCCAGCGTTCCACTTCCAGTCCTTCACGCCGCAACTCGGTGAAGCTTGTGGCGCTCCAGATATTGCTCGCAACTCCAAAGTCCTGTTTCAGCAATTCCGCGGCGGCAATCGCTTCGCGCAGAATCGATCCGCTGCCCACCAGCTGAACCTTGCAGGCGGAGCCCGGATCGTCGGCCTGCTGCAACAGATAAAGTCCTTTCAAGATGCCTTCGTGCGCCTCTTGCGGCATGGGTGGGTGTGCGTAATTCTCGTTGAGCAGGGTGATGTAGTAGAACACATCATCGTTCTCGCGATACATGCGCTCAAGACCGCGTTGGATGATCACGGCGAGCTCGTATGCGAAGGTCGGGTCGTACGACACGCATGACGGGATGACGGACGAGAATACGTGGCTATGGCCATCGGCGTGCTGCAGTCCTTCACCCATCAGAGTCGTGCGGCCCGCGGTAGCGCCGAGCAGGAAGCCGCGAGCACGACAGTCGGCAGCGGCCCAGGCCAGGTCGCCAATGCGCTGCATGCCGAACATGGAATAGAAGATATAGAACGGCAGCATGGCCAGGCCGTGATTGCTGTAGGACGTCGCCGCGGCGATCCATGAAGACATGGCGCCAGACTCGTTGATGCCTTCCTGCAGGATCTGTCCGTCCTTTGCTTCCTTGTAATAGCTCAGCTGGCCTGCGTCCTGCGGCGTGTAGAGCTGCCCGACGTGCGAGTGAATGCCGATCTGGCGGAACATGCCTTCCATTCCGAAGGTGCGGGACTCATCTGGAACGATGGGGACCACTCGCTTGCCGACGTGCGGGTCCTTGAGTAGGGCGCTGAGGATGCGCACGAATGCCATCGTCGTCGAAATCTCGCGACCGCCCGTGCCTTGTAACTGACTGTCGAATGCATCGAGCCGCGGAATCTCGATCGGATCGTAAGCGGACGATCGTGCGGGCAGGTGTCCTCCGAGTAGTGCCCGGCGTGCGGCGAAATATTTCGCGTCGTCGCTTTCCGGGTCCAACTGCAGGTACGGCATCTCGATCAGTTGATCGTCGGACACGGGAAGTGCGAACCGATCACGAAACGCCCGGACTGCGTCGGGTCCCATCTTCTTCAGCTGGTGATTGACATTCAGGCCCTCGCCGGCTTCGCCCATCCCAAATCCCTTCACTGTTTTTGCGAGAATGACCGTTGGCTGTCCCGCGTGGCTCATGGCCGCCGCGTAGGCAGCATGCACCTTGAGCGGATCGTGACCGCCACGCTGCAGTGCCCAGATCTCATCGTCCGACAGATTTTTTACCAATTCGAGCAGCTCTGGGTACTTGCCGAAGAAATTCTGCCGAACGTGGGCGCCGTTGTGCGACTTGAATGTTTGATAGTCACCGTCCGTGCACTCCATCATTCGCCGGTGTAGCAGGCCGGTGCTGTCGCGGCTCAACAGCGCGTCCCAGCCGCTGCCCCACACGACCTTGATCACGTGCCAACCAGCAGCGCGGAACACGCCCTCGAGCTCTTGGATGATCTTGCCATTACCGCGCACCGGCCCGTCCAGACGCTGCAGATTGCAGTTCACCACGAAGATGAGGTTGTCGAGTTTCTCGCGCCCGCCGAGCGAGATCGCGGCCAGCGATTCGGGTTGATCCATCTCGCCATCGCCGAGAAAGGCCCAGATTTTTCGGCGCTGTGGGGTACGCAGCCCGCGCAGCTCCAGATATCTCATGAATCGCGCCTGATACGCGGCCGTGATCGGCCCAAGTCCCATCGAGACGGTGGGAAATTGCCAGAACTCCGGCATGAGTCGTGGATGAGGATAGGAAGATAAGCCGTCACGGCCAGCTTCTCTGCGGAAGTTGTCGAGTTGGGTAGCGCTGATGCGTCCTTCGAGGAAGGCACGTGCATAGAAACCGGGCGCGGAGTGCCCCTGTAGATAAAGCAGATCGCCGCCGAACTCGCCCGTGCGTGCGCGAAAGAAATGATTGAAGCCCACGTCGTAGAGCGCAGCTGCCGAAGCGTAGGTCGCGATGTGTCCACCGACGTTCGAATGCTTGCCCGCGCGGAGCACGGTGACCATCGCGTTCCAGCGGATACAGGCGCTGATCCGGCGTTCGATATCAAGATTGCCCGGATACGCGCCTTGGTTCTCCGCGGCGATAGTGTTGACGTAGGGCGTCGTGACAGCGGCGGGCCGGTCGCCGTGCAGCGCCAGGTCACGCTGCAAGAGTGCATCGATGAGGAAGTGGCCGCGCTCGCGACCTTCGTGCTCGAGAACGTTGTCGTAAGCGTCGAGCCATTCTCGAGTTTCCTGGGTATCGACATCGGTGGCAGTGGTCGCGAGGATGTTCAATGGCGTGCTCCGCTCGATACAGTCGCGCGACGGCCGGGTCCATCGCGCCGGTGACATATGGTACGATACGTTACCACACTATTCTAATAATGGTACGGTAGCGTACCAAGGAGCATCGATGCCGAGGGCAAGAACCGTAGCCCGCGCCGTGAGCAAGCCACGCGCCTCCGTCGCGGGTCGCGCGCGTTCCGCGAAAATCCTCCGCGTCGCGGCCAAAGTCTTTTTCAAGCACGGCTACGCGGGCGCCAGCATCGATACGATCATTGCCGAGGCGGGCGGCTCGAAGCGCGACGTGTATAACCAGTTTGGCGGCAAGGAGGGGTTGTTCGCGGCGATCGTGCGTGACAATTTGCAAACCGCGCTTGGCTCGCTCGCGCTCGGGCCCGACCAATCAAAGAGTTTGCAAGAGATGCTCCTCGAATTCGGCACCGGGCTGGCCGAACGTCTGTCGACGCCGACGGGACTGAATCTCTATCGCATCATCGTGTCGGAAGGGATGCGCTTTCCGGCGCTGGCGAAACTGTTCTACGAAAGCGGTCCGGGTCTGGTAGCGAACAAGCTCGCCCAGGTGCTGGAGCAGCGGCAGCGCGCAAAGGAGATCGATATGGTCGATTGCCGCGCAGCGGCCGACCATTTCGTCGGTATGATACGCGGCAACCTCCATCTGGCAGTCATCTTGGGAATACGCCCGCCGCCGAGGCCGGAGGAAATACAGGCTTTTGTTTCCAAGGCTGTGGCGGCCTTTCTATTTGGCATCGTTATCGGTCGTAAGAACGGATGCTCATAGCACGCCTTCGATCGGAATGCCGAGGTCAGCGGCCGCGGAATCGTGCTGAGAGTCTGATGGCATATCAATCTAGGTGGTCGAGTAGAGCGCCGGGAGAGACTCGGTGGAATGCTCAACTTCTACCATCGAGAAGCGGCGTGACGCCTGAATTTTCAGACACTACGCGGTTCGCTACAAACAGGATGCAAACGGGAAGTGGTTGTTCAATACTATGATTCCACAGCCGGAGTTATAGTGATGGATGCGTTGCCTGAGCCGCTGGGTATGATTTTGGAAGGCTTCTGCCACGTCGAATGGTGGGAAGTGCACGAGCTGGCTGAGCTGGTACAGAGCGGCAACGCCAGATTCGATGTCGGCGCGCTGAAGGCTCAAATGGAGGCAAAACTCGCCGACCCCACCGGCATCGCGAGCCCGATCCACAAGCTGACCCTTGTGGAGTTTGAGTCAGACGAGGAGGCTCGTGCCTGGCTTCAAGACATCTACCAAACGGTATTTGGTGGGTCGGCATCCTGAGGATATGCGTGGCTTGGGATGTGTGTTTAGGCCGCGACAGTGAGGCTGCCGAGCGCGCTCGACGAAGGGATGCGATAGAGGTACAAGGGGCAGAGTCTTAACCGCGCTCGCCTGAAGGATTCTCCGGAGCTATTCGCTTGCGTCGCTTGCAGCGCATTGTTGGGCTTCGAACCCCGACTTGAACTCAGCGATTTCGCGGAGTCGATCGGCTTCAGCCAGTGAGAGAAATGTGCGGAAACTGGCTTCCGGTATTTCGGCTTCGCCCATCCTTTGCCCGGCCCAAGAAGCTAGCTCATGCGAGCGGCATTTCGGACATACGTGGTCTGCGGTGAGGCGCTGCCCACCGACCGGGTCCGCGAAGTGGGCGCAAGCGGCGAGAAGGAAGTCTCCGCGCTGAATTCCATTCGTCAGCGTTGGCACGAAGCCTTCTGCGCGCTTCCACACGGGGTTTTCAATTGCCTCGAAGTACGCGTGCACGGTGCCACTCACTCCCGTAAAGATGAATGACCCGTAGGCAAAATCGCCCAGTTCTGGCTTCGCAAACGATGCCCGGCAAGCTGCGCATCTTGCTTCAAACAATCGGATGTTCATTGCTCTCAGCCCAACTTGATTTAGGAATGCGTACCTTGCTGTCCATCAGTATTGGCAGTCCGTCGCTATTGATGTTTCATGGCGTTATGATACATGCGCGCAGCCAAGTGTGGCGCCGTGGGTGGATTTCCAGGATGTTGACCGTGGACCAGGCCCAGATGAATAGCAAAACTTCGGCCCGAGGGTCGCGCTGCCTTGCCAGGCTGCTGACGTTTGCGTTTGCCAGTTTTGGTTTTGCGTTCAGTGCGACTGCCGTCGCTTGTCTTTGTGGCTCAGCTGATGTTGGATTCGTTGAGGAGTATGACGAAGTCTTTTCTGGTCTGGTCATTTCAACGCAGCGCACCGACGAGCCGGTGGCTGATACAGCGTCGTCAGGTGAGGCAGTTGTCGAGGACCCCGGCTACTGGGTGAGATCAAGAATACTCGTGATGCGCACCTGGCGAGGTGCGCCATCGACAGTAGCCGAGGTGTGGGCTCCCGTTGCCACCAATTGCGATTCTCCGCCCATCCCGGGTTTCTATTTTGTAGCTTTGGTGCGATCGGAGAAAGGCCGCAGCGTCGCGAGCAATTCCCTTTGCGATCACGCCCTGAAGGCTGCAGCGACAAAAGAGCGAGGAAGCTTTGCAGTCGCGGGTATCACCATCGCAGCAGCTGGAGCTGGCGCAGCCACGGCGGCACTACTATGGTTCGTAAAGATAATTCGACGACGCAGACCGCCGCGATGATGGAGGCATCTTTCCGCTGCCTCTGATCCGGACGAGCGCCGTATGGAGCTGAGCGCGACCGCATTGGTCGATTTTTGGACAGAACGGGATCTCACTGCGGCGGACTTATATCAGCTGCCTGCGGCCCGCGTGACGCTCACCAAAGATCATCGAGTGATGTCACGCTCATCACTCTATCCGGTGTTCTTCGAGGCTCTGCTAGCCGGCCAAATGTGAGTCCGGCGAAGAATGAGATCTTGACACCACCCATGTCGTGTTCCGCAGTAATAACGGTTTTCCATGCGGCAGGCGAAGCGTCGCGATCAACCCACGATCTGGGGTCCGACGGAGTTCGAACGATCCGTTGAACCGTTCGACGATGCTCTTGACCAACGTAAGTCCCAACCCGACTCCCGACCCGATATGTGCACGGCGCCAGAATCTCTCGGCGGCCAGGGTCAGTTCGCTTTCGCTCATGCCAGGCCCATGGTCCCGGATGCGGAATATCGTCGCTCCATTTTTCTCTGCCAGCTCGATATCGACGGTGCAATCCCGAGGCGAGTATTTCAAGGCGTTGTCGATGACATTGCGCAACGAGACGACGGCGATAGCTGCCGGGATGTCGAGTAAGCCGAGGTCGGCGCGTCCATGAATCCGTACCCGATGGTCGGGATCGCCGCCTGCCGCATCGAGGGCGCGATCGATGGCTTCCTGCCCGGTGATACGTTCGCCATCTTCGAAAGATGCGCGGCCCTCGAGGCGTGCAAGCATGAGTAATTGGTCGAGGGTTGCTCGCATCCGTGCGACGCCGGTAGTCGCATCGTCCAATGCTCGGACGGCGGTTTCCCCGGAGGTGCGGCGGGCCACTTGCAGATGAGTGTCGATGCCGGTGAGCGGGGTACGCAGCTCATGTGCCGCATCGCTCGTGAAGCTGCGCTCGCGTTGAATTGATCGTGAGACTCTTTCCAGAAGACCATTCATTGCGTCGACTAGGGGCTTCAGTTCGGCGGGCAGCCCCTGGGTCGCCAATGGGACAGTTGCATCGAGTCCGCGATAGGAAAGTTCGTCTTGCAGGCGGCGCACAGGAGCTAGTGCGCGCCCAACGCCGATACACAGCGCGAGCAGTCCTCCGATACCTGCGATCACAAACGGTATTCCGGCGGCCAATGCGATCTTCCGTTGCAGCAGGGAGCGTTCATCGATGCGATCAGCCGTCGTGACGTCGAAGCCCTCCGTGCGCAGCGTGAATGTGCGCCAGCTCTGGCCGTCCAGGAACACGGTGCGATAGCCAGGATTCGTGCTCTGTAATGGCGCGTGACCGGCGTCCCTTGTCGTCGCGATGATTTCGCCCCGCAGAGAGCGCACCTGACAGGCCATGGTGCGGCTGCCGGGCACGATGAGCGAATCACGCGCGCCGGTTGAGGCCGTATCGAGCGAGAACGAAGACTGGGCTAGTAGTCCCGCGACCATGCGAGCGGACATTGCAAGACGCTCGTCCAACGTGCTCTGCAGTCCGCGATCGAGATCGCGGAACATCCAAACAGCCGCCGCGCACCACAACACGGCGAGCGCAACCCCAATGATGAGCAGCAATCGTGCGCGCAAGCTCATCGTTCGAACCAACCGAAGCGATAGCCCAGGCCGCGGACTGTCTCGACGACGGTCGCGCCCAGTTTTCGCCTGAGATGATGGATGTGCACGTTGAGTGCGTTGCTTTCCACGTCCTGTTCCATGCCGTACAGACGATCCTTCAGTTGTTCGTTGGAAAGGCAACGGCCTCTGGCTTGAATGAGGCTAGCGAGCAGCACGACCTCCCGCCGGGACAGCTCTACGGATCTTCCCTCCATCCAAGCCTCGCCGCTACTCGCGTCGAAGCGCAAGGGACCAGCCTCCACCAAGTTCACACTGCGTCCACCCGAGCGGCGAATGAGCGCATGCAGCCGGGCGGCAAGCTCGCCAAGATCGAAAGGCTTCACGAGGTAGTCATCCGCGCCGGCTTGCAGCCCTCCGATGCGGTCTTCCACGGCGTCTCGCGCGGTCAGCAAAAGCACGGGCATGTCGTTGCGGTTTTTCCTCAGGCGCGTCAACAGAGCGATTCCATCTTCGTCCGGCAAGCCAAGGTCGAGGACCATGGCGTCGCAGTCGGCATGCGTGTAGGAAAGTTCCGCCTGCGCGGCCGTCGACACGTGATCGACCGTGAACCCGTACGAGCGAAGTCCCGCGACTAGCCCGCGAGCGATCAGTTCGTCGTCTTCCACCACCAAAATCCGCATTTCTCTCTCCGCAGCCAAGCATACAAACGCTGACATCGAGCCGGCTTGGCTCGCTTAATCCTGTGTTAACGCGCTTCGATCACGCTCCTCGCAGCGCATTGGCCGCGTTCGCGACCCACAACTCATGCGGTCGTCGACTATGCGCTCACCGGCGCCGTCGTCGAATACCGCACACACGCACAGACCCAAACGATGTGGATTGTTCAGTACGCCCTGAGTCGCCGATACACGATCGGCGTGCTCGCCATCTTGATTCTGCTGTTCGGCACGCTCGCCGCACGGCGGATGCCGACCGACATCCTGCCCGAGGTGGGCATCCCATCGGTGAACCTGGTGTGGACCTACAGCGGCCTGCCGGCTGCCGATATGGCAGCGAAACTGACCTCGTTCTCCGAAGTTGCGATCATGAATAACGTGGACGACATCAAGGAGGTCCGCTCCGAATCGCTGAATGGGACCAGCATCGTGCGCATCGAGTTCCAGCCGAGTGTGAGTCTCGATCGCGCGCTTGGGCAGATTACGTCGGTGTCCCAAACGATCCTGCGTCGGATGCCGCCGGGAACCTCGCCACCACTCGTGATCCGCAACAATGTGTCCAGCACGCCGGTGTTGATGCTCGTGCTGTCGTCGGACTCGCTCTCGGAAGCTCAGCTCTACGATTACGCGCGCCTACAGCTTCGTTCACAGATCCAAACCATACCCGGCATTCGCATGACGCTGCCGTATGGGGGCGCTGCGCGGCAGATCATGGTCGATCTCGACCCGGCAGCATTACAGAGATATGGGCTGACACCCGCGGACGTCAGCAACGCACTCGAGCGCGGCATTCCGACGTTGCCCTCAGGGGCGATTCGCGAGAGCACCCGGGAAATGCAAATCTCGCTCGACATGAGCCCGGCAACCGCGAGCGACTTTCTCGACATTCCCCTGACGTCGAGAAACGACGGCTTGATAAGGGTGGGCGATGTTGCCTCGGTGCGCGACGGTGCAGCCTTGCAGACCAACGTCGCTCGCATGGATGGCTCGAGCGCCGTAGCGGTGGCCCTGATCAAACTTGGCGGCGCCTCTGCTGTGGAGATCGTGCACGCCGTGCGCGAACGCCTCCCCGAGATCGAAGCCTCGGCGCCTCCTGGTACACGCATTCAACCAATCTTCGATCAGTCGGTGTTCGTCGATAACGCGATTAGCTCCATTCAGCACGAGGCCCTGATCGTTGGCCTTCTGGTCGCGTTGGTCGTACTGATCTTCCTCGGCTCCTGGCGATCGAGCCTGATCGTGCTATCGGCGATTCCCCTTGCGCTGCTCGCGTCGATAGCGATGCTCAACTTGCTCGGTTACACCTTCAATGTGATGACGCTGGGCGGTCTGGCACTCGCGATCGGCATCCTGGTCGACAACGCGCTGGTCGACGTGGAGAACACCAATCGCAACCTCGCCATGGGCAAGGACGTGCGTACCGCGATCATCGACAGCGCGCGTGAGATCGTCTTCCCGGAGATGGTGTCCACCGTCGCGATCTGCATCGTCCTGACACCGATCTTACTGATGACCGGGCTGTCGGCCTGGGTGTTCACACCGCTTGCGCTCGCGGTCATCTTCTCCATGCTGGCGTCATTCCTGCTCACGCGTACCCTCATTCCGGTGCTGTGCAGTCTGCTGCTGCCGGCTGACCTTCGCAGTCGTGAGAAGCCGCGCTGGGCCGAGAGCGTGCTGCTCCGGATCCATCACAAGGTCGAACACGCGCTCGACTCGTTGCGTGAACGTCATCGAACATTGTTGAGCACGCTGGGGCAGCGGGGCGGTGTTCTTGCAATGAGTGCGCTGTTCGTCCTCGCAATAGGTGTCGCCGCCACCCTGTCACTCGGCCGGGACTACTTTCCCCGCGTCGATGCCGGCCAGTTGCGCTTGCAGGTCCGCCTGCCCTCGGGGACGCGTTTGGAGGAAACGGCGGCCCGGCTCACCGAGATACAGCGCGAAATTCGTCAGATCATTCCGGCGGCGGAGCTGCAGACGGTGTACGAACAGATAGGGATTCCAGACTCCGTGAATCTCGCGCAGGTGGATAGTGCAGTCGTCGGATCGTTCGAAGCAGAGTTGATGCTGCAGCTACAGACGCCGCATGGCCCGAGCGAGGAATATCTGAAACGCATTCGTCGCCGGATCGCGGAGCGATTTCCAGACGTGCAGCTTTTCGAACGTCCGCCGGATGCTACCAGCCGAACGCTGGCCGGTTCGGCTGCTGCTGCGTTCGAGGTACGCTTGATCGGACGCGACAGTCGCGGCAATTTGCTCGTGGCGCGTGAGCTGGAGCGGCGCCTCACCAATGTCCCGGGTGCAGTGGACGTTGCGGTTCGCCAGGTGCTCGATTTACCCGAGTACCAATTGCACATCGATCGCACTCGCGCCGCGCAGCTGGGAATCGATGCACAACAGGCTGCACGCGCGGTGTTGACGGTGCTCGGCTCGGCCGGCACCGTGACTCCGGTGTACTGGACCGATACCGCCAACGCGCTTGCATACACCGTGCAGGTACAAGCGCCGGCACCCAGTACGACACACATCGATGCGCTCTTGAACGCGCCTTTGCGCATTGGCAGAGACGGCGGCGCGGTGCTTCTGAGAAATGTTGCAACCGTAACCGCCCGCAAAGTGCCCGCTAGCCTGGCGCGCACGACGCTGGCGCCGACGATCAGCGTTCTGGCGAACGTGGAGGGCACGGATCTCGGATCGGTCCACGACGAGCTCACCCGCATCACCGCAGAGCTCAAGAGTGATCTCAAACCTGGCAACCGTATCGAAATCGTGGGCCAGGCCGGCGAGATGCAAAGCGCTTACAGCGAGCTGGCCGGCGGGTTGTTGATGTCGGCGGCACTGGTTTTTCTGGTGCTGGTGATCAATTTCCAGTCGTGGGTCCAGCCTCTGGTCGCCATGTCCGGCCTGCCGATTGCAATCGCCGGCGCCGCGATCGGTCTCTTTGCCACGGGCACGGCACTGAGTGTTCCCGCCCTCATGGGAATGATGATGGTGATTGGCGTCTCGACGGCAAACAGCGTGTTGGTCACGAGCTTTGCACGCGAACTCGTTGCTCGAGGACACGATCGCGAGACGGCCGCATTCGAAGCTGCGGCGGTTCGACTTCGACCGGTGCTCATGACAGCAAGCGCCATGCTCCTCGGCGTCCTGCCCATGGCCATAGGACTGGGCGAGGGCGGCGAACAGAACGCGCCGCTGGGCCGGGCAGTGATCGGCGGTCTTCTGTTCGGTACGCCGGCGACGTTGTTGTTGGTTCCTTCTGTTCTCGCGGCGCTGGGTCGACGCACAGTTGTCCATGGCCGAGAGACTTTACTCGTCGAGTCCGATTCTGTAGTTCATGGAGCCGATTCTGGAGCCATTAGATGACGTTCTCGCTATCCCACTTGATCCATGCCGCCACCGTGATCGCAGCGGCCGCTATAGTTACGGGGTGTGGTCGAACCGCGGCGGAAAGCGCCGTTGTCCAGCCCATGCCAGAGGTGTCGGTTGCCCGCGCCAAGGCCACTGAAGGCTTTGTTGAATTGAAGCTGCCGGCGCGTGCGCTCGCTGGAGAATCGGCGCGGATTTATGCGCGAGCGACCGGATTCGTCAGCGAACGCCGAGCTGATCTGGGCGATGCGGTTCGCAAAGGAGATGTACTTGCGATCATTTCGGCGCCTGAGATAGATGAGGCTGTGCGCGAAGCGGAAGCCGTCCTCGCCCAGGCGAAGGCCGATGAAGAGCTGGCGCGAGCGAATTTCGCGCGCGCCGAAGCGCTCGTGGGGTCGGGCGCTATCTCCAAAGAGAAACACCTTGAGCGCAAAGCGAATTTGGGCGTAGGTGCGGCGGCCCGTACGGCTGCCGAAGCTCGCCTTGCCGCTGCGCGCGAACGTCAGGCGTTCCGGATGGTGCGTGCGCCGTTTGCAGGTGTAGTCGTTTCCCGCGACGTTGAGCGAGGCGACCGCGTGGTCGGCGATGCCGTGAGCGCTCAGCCCATGTTTGGAATCAACGCGCTCGACCCGCTGCGCGTCGTCGTCGATGTGCCGCAGAATGCGGTGTTGCGGATCCAAGAGGGGCTCAAAGGTGAGATCACATTCGCCGAACTGCCAGGCGAAAGCTTCCAGGCGGAAGTGGTCCGCTCCGCGCGGGCCATCGACGCCGCTTCTGGCGTAATGCGAGTCGAATTGCGCCTGCCTAATCCGGGCAATCGTATTCCGGCGGGGATGCTCGGCACGGTCAGCCTCCGGCTGCGCCGCGCAGTGCCCGCAATGGTGGTTCCGGTTTCGGCAGTAATCCAGGATGCACGAGGTGCACGGGTCGCCACGCTGAAGGGCGATGCGGTGGAGTATCGGGAAGTGTCGATCGGCAGGAATCTGGGCGACCAGATTGAGGTTCTCTCCGGAATCGCCGCGAACGAGCAAATCATCCTTGCTCCGAATGCGCTTCTGACGCCGGGAACCCAGGTGAAGGTTCGTGACGCCGGTGCTTCGGTCGAGGGAAGGTCGTAGCTGCTGAGTTCCTCCCATGTCCATAGGTCCCTTCGTCATTTCCCTTCATCGCCTGTTCCTGTTGGCAGGGGTGCTGGTCGCGTTCGGCGCGACGGCCCTGATGCTACGTGGGGAGAAGAGGGCGAGAGGTTCGTCCATCCTTTGGACGTCGATTCTCGCAGGCGTGATCGCCGCTCGAATCGCCTACGTGCTGACACATGGGCAGCACTATCGAGAGAACCTCTTCGAGATCCTCCATGTGTGGGACGGGGGCTTGAACGCGGTTCTCGGCATGGCCACGGCCTTTGTTGTAGCGGCATGGCTCGCTGTACGCCGTGAGGTCGGCGCGGGGCGTGTGCTCGCGTCGCTTCTGATCGGCATGAGCGCTTGGGGTTTGTTGCACGTCGGCGCCAGCATCATGCGCGATGAGCATTCGCCCGTGCTCGCTGACATCACACTCTCCACGTTGGATGGAAAGCCAACGCAGCTGCGATCCTTCGTCGGCAAGCCCGTCGTGTTGAATCTATGGGCAACATGGTGCCCTCCTTGCCGACGGGAGATGCCCGTGCTTTCCGCCGCACAAGCGGAACACGAAAATGTGCACTTCGTCTTCGCGAATCAGAATGAAACGGCGGACGAGGTGCGCAGATTTCTGATCGCGCAACGCTTGCCGATCGAGAATGTGCTGCTCGACGAGGGCTTGCTCGCCACCGAATACCGCGCGCCAGGGTTGCCTACGACACTGTTCTTCGATCGCGACGGCCGCCTGCGACGCGTCCACCTGGGCGAGCTGTCAGCCCCGCGGCTCGCCGACTACCTGAGTTCCATTGATTGAGAGAGTGCGCAGACTGGCAAACTCCACGTTGCTCTTTCCATCACGAACATTTGCTATTGAGGTCCATCTCAATTCAGCGGTGGCAGCTTGGGTGGATTTCTCGAGGCGGGACCAAGGTTGTCCTCCGCAAAAATTTGATCTGTCCTCTGAAACGGCTGGCGGGCGCAACTGTGGCATGATCATAGCGTGCTGAGCGCGCTCTTCATGATCGTCCGTCTGACCTGGGATCTGATCCTGTGGTGCGGGCTCTTGCTTCGGCCACGCGAGTCGCTGGAGGCGGATACTTTTTCTGCGTCGGCAGCTGGCGCTGTATCGGGAGCGCGGGGTGAAACCTAAGCGGATCGATGCATCAACTCGAGTGGCGTTGACGTTTCTATCGCATTGGTTCGACTGGCGGTCTGCTTTGGTTGTCGTAAGGCCGGAGACGTTGATCGGCTGGCACAGGGCGGGCTTCCGGCTCTTTTGGGACCGGCGCCGGGTCGGAGTCAGCGATGCGGCCGCGTGATGCTCAACTCGCCACGCACACACACACACACATACACACGCAGCGTAGGCTGGATCGAGTTAGCCGCTTGTGAGCGGCGTGGAGTTCGCGTGTTCTGGGCAGGTGCTCAGCGGCAAGATGCGGGCATTCACGTTTCCGCAGGCTGGCAGGCAGTCCAAGATCCACTCAGGTACTATGCGTTCTCCACGCTCGGAGAACTTCATGACGATTTCGATGTATCAAGCCTCGGTGCCTGCCTTTATTCGCGCTCTCAATAATCTCGCTGCGATCCTCGAGAAAGGTGCTGCTTACGCTCAGGCGCGAAAGATTGACGAGTCCGTGCTCCTGAACAGCCGGCTCTTCGCGGACATGTTCCCATTGGTGCGGCAGGTTCAGATTGCGACTGACACGGTGCGAAGCGGTGCAGGTCGCCTAGCAGGTGTGGATTCTCCGTCCTACGAGGATAAGGAATCGACCTTCCAGGAGTTGGGTCTACGTATCCGCAATACGATCAGCTTTCTGGAATCGCTGCAGCCGGCTCAAGTCGATGGTAGCGAAGACAGGACCATCACCTGGCAGACTCGTAGCAGCACCAAGAGCATGCAGGGGCAGCCTTACCTCATGAATCACCTGCTGCCGAATGTCCATTTTCACGTCACCACAGCCTATAACATTCTGCGTCACAACGGCGTGGAGGTCGGCAAGAAAGACTTTCTAGGCCCGGGGTGATCTTGGCCGCGCGTTGTATTGGCGCTTCGGCCCGAAGGTGACGGTCAGCATGTCCCGCACTGTGCGGGGCGCGCTGATCGAGGCCAGGTTCGATAGCGAGGGCTGAGTTCCGCCGAACTACCGGCGATACCGGCTCTCCCGTCGGTAGTTGGAGTTTCGCCGGGAAAGCGGCGAAAGCTCAGTTGAGGGCTCTTGGGTCAGGCCGATCATGGTGAGCGAGCACGACATCGAAGTGAGGATCGCTGAAACCAAGCGCCAGATTCTCAGTCACTATCGCTCCTGGAAGGCCGCCTGCACATCGCGTTGAAGGGCGGCTGGCGCAACCTCGAATCGCTTGCGCAGCCGGAGAAACGGCTTTTCGACGAGGTAATAGGAAGCGATCGCAGCGGCAAAGGAGAAGACGATCTGCTCCAGCCATGACAGGTTCCAGGTGTTGAACATCGCCAGCTGCTGCCACAGGTAGAGCGAGTACGAGATCGTGCCAACGTATGCGACCGGCTTCCAGTTCATGATGGCCCCGACGATCGTGCCCGGATGCCGCATGTATCGGTCCAGCACCATCATGATCAGCCCGTTGTAGGTCGTGTTTTTGAGCAGATCCCAGACGAGCGTGTCATGGATGGTCAGGCGCGTTATGAGCAACGTTGCGACGGCGAAAAGCGGTAGAAACGGAGAGTTCACAAGCCCTGCGTACAGCCTGATCTGCATCAGTCGATCGCGAAACACCGCAAGCGCACAGCCGGCCGCGAGCGCATCAGCGTTTGCTTCAAACGAACGTGCAATACTCCCGGGCCAGTAACCGTTATCGATGGCGACGCGGAACAGTGGCGAGAGGAGTAAGGCGGCCACCAGTAACTTAAAACCAAACCGCCACCCGCCGAGCACGAGGATAAACGGCCACAGCAAGTAGAACTGCTCCTCCACCGATAACGACCATGTGTGGTCCCAAATCCTTTGCCCCTCCGCGTAGTTCGAGAGAAACGACGCGGCGACGAAGGGCAAGTGCGCTATGTCTATGCTCGTCTGCCCGAGCAGCCCGAGGACTGTGGTGACGAGCAAGAAAACATAGAGCGCCGGGAAGATTCGGAACGCCCGGCGCACATAGAAATTCCGCAGCGAGATAGACCCGTTCCTGGCGTACTCTTGCAGCAGCAGCGTCGTGATGAGGAACCCGGAAATAACAAAGAAGATCCGGACACCAAAGTTACCGATGTCCGTCGCATGAATCTCAGCCGAGTACGGAATCGTCTCGACTAGTGCGAGGTGCGCGACGAGAACCAGAAAGATCGAAAAAGCCCGAGCGCCGTCCAGTGAAGGGATTTTGCTCTTTTCCATGATCGCAACCTTTGCACCCTGTTCTTGTTCAATATTTCATAGTTGGCGGTGATCATCCGCCACTAAAATGAAATGTTACATATATCGCCAGTCGCAGGGCTTCCGCAGAATGGACAGGGGGAGTGGCTCATCCGCGAACAGCTGTCGCAACTTGTCACAGAGATCTGGCGCCGCTTCGATGCCGATCACGCGATAGCCGAGGGAGAGATAGTGCTTCGAATCGGCGCCGTCGTAGACGCCAATGTCATGGGCCAGAACGTCTTGCCCAGCTTCATGCCACAAGCCCCTTATTTGCCTTCCAGTGCACCCTTGCTTGAACTGTAACAAATAACCGGGCGATAACCAGTAGGATTGGTGACGTAATCCTCGCTTCTGTGATGTTGTTATTGAATATTTCATCTTGCCCGCACTGTCTGTCGATATCCCTTACAGAAAACGGTGAGGGCAGGGAATCGATGCTGTCCGAGGACGCCGGCCTATAACCACCGATCACAAACTCCTGCGCCAGGTTGAACCGCATCTTCTGCCAGGCGCTGCTTCGTGGCTCACCGCCGCGGTAGGTTGAGTCGATGCGTTTGGCGACGACGCTTTCGAACTTCATCGCCCGTAGCTTTTCGAACTCGTCCGGATCGGTGGGCAGGGCAGCGCATAGGATGACCAGTATCCCGGATGACGTCGGCCAGCAGCGCCTGGCGATCCGATAGTGGCTGTGACAGCAGTGACTTGTGTGTGGCGAAGTCGAATCTCTGCAAGGTGGCCAATGGTGTCTTTCAAGCGTACGGCGGCGTCAACAATCGCCGACTCTCGTAATCCTGATTCTGTGAAATGGTCACCACCTTTTCATAGACGCGCCGGACCACAATAACGGATGGTGGCCAGTGGAGTGGTCGCCTCTCCCGTAGGCTCCGGAAGGCCAAGCGCATGACACAAGCGGCGACCACCCCAACGTTCCAAGTTACGCTCCTCGGTACGCGACTGAAGGACATCGGCGCCGAAGATCAGATCGCCCTGTTACGGGCGAAGCTCAAACTTTCACCGGAGCAAGCCGCGTACCTGCTGCAGGGGAGGCGCACGGTCAAGCGTAATATCGACCGCGCCGCTGCGGAGCGCCTCGTCAGTATCTTCGCCCAAGCCGGACTGAAGGCTGTGATCGAAGAAGCGACGCCGGTCACGCCCAGCAAACAAACCCCAGCGGCCACCGCCGAGCGACAAGATCCGCTGGCAGCGTTGCGCACACTTGCAGGTCAGAAGCTGCCGAAACCTCGCACGAGTCCCGGCTATCTGCTCAGTTTGCTACTGGTAACGTTGCTCTGCGTGGCCATACCCGCGCTCTACGTGTCTCTCACCGCTGGCATCGCGGTCGCTTGGGTTTGGTACCTCACTCACATCCACCAGCACCTGCCGCGCAACCTGCATTTGATTATCCTCATGTATGCCGTCCCTGGGCTAGTCGGTGGCGCGCTCCTGCTATTCCTGCTCAGGCCGATGTTTGTTCGCAGCCCACCGGCAAGCGACACACTGAATATCGATCAATCTAAAGAGCCAGGTCTCGTCGAGGGCGTGCGCACACTCTGTCGAGCCATCGGCGTCTCAGCTCCCTGCGAAATCCAGGTGTCGTGGGATGCGAATGCCTCCGTGCATTTTCGTAACGGCTGGCAGGGGCTGTTCACCGGTCGCAAGGTGCTCACGATCGGAATGTCGCTGGTGGCCGGACTGAACGCGCAGCAGTTCGTTGGCGTGCTGGCTCACGAGTTCGGCCATTTCGCGCAACGGGCTGGGATGACGTGTTCGTTCATCGTGAACTCGGTAAACAGGTGGCTGGAGCACTGTGCTCACGGTGAAGACCCATGGGAGCAAAGGCTGCGTCGGTGGGGCAACGCGGCGGATGAGAAAGAAGACGGCGCATTCTCCGGGCTCGTGAGTGTGAGCACCGGGTTGGCACGGGTGGCGATCGCCGGGACGCGGCTGCTCATGGCCGGGCTGTTCCAAGTGAGTTTCCGGCTCAGCCGACACATGTCGCGAGAGATGGAATTCGATGCCGACCGCTACGAGGCATTGCTCGCCGGCAGCGACACGTTTCGTATGACCGCGCGCAGCCTGCGTGGCCTCAATCATGCGTTCGTCGAGATCAACCGCAAGAACGTTGCCGCCTGGCGCGAGAACCGCCTGTTACGCGACATGCCAGGAGCAGTCGCGGCGCATTTCGCTGCGTTCGACTCAAAGCGCCTCGCAGAAGTCCAGGAAGAGTTACAAGAAGTGACCACAACGCGGTATTGGGACTCACACCCGCCAGACGTAGCGCGTATCGAGAATGCCGAACGGCAGCGCTCGCCCGGCTTGTACCGCGAGTCGGCGCCCGCTTCTCTCCTGTTCGCGGATTTTCGTGGTTGCTGTGAACGCGCGACGCGACTCTTTTATCGGGATGCGGGAGTAAAGTTCGACGAAGGAATGTTACGCGCCAAAGAAGAGATACTCGGACTGGTACAAGGACGCGAGGGACAGCGCGAACAGCTGATGCGTTTCTTCAACGGACAATTTCAGCCCTGGCCGCTTCTGTCGTTAGTCGAACCAGCCGTCGCCCCCCAGCTCCCGAGCGATTGGCAGTCAGTCATCGATCAGATCCGCAGACGCTCGCCGGACCTGACGCGAGCATGGCTGAAAGCAAAGGATGCTGAAGAGAGCCGGCCACTGTTGCGGATCGCAGCCACATTGAAGCTAAGCTCACAACAAGTGTCGCTTGGAGGCCCGACCCGCACCTCTGAAGAACTGGGGCGCGAGTTGGAGCAGGTCACCGCTCGACAGATGGATTGCCAGCGTCTATTGGCCGAAGGCTTCGGCTTGTATGCCCTCCGCATCAAGCATGCCATTGCGTCGATGCCGGCCGCTGAGCGCAAGAAGGCTACTTCCGCCCGCGCTGTTTTGCTCGAGTTGAGCGGGCTTGGGCGCGAGGTCGCGGCCATGGAAGAGTTCGCCACTGCCGTCACCATCCACCAGAATGCACTCGAGGAAGATGAAGAAGATCAATTGTCCGACGGTTGGATGCTGAAGATCGCGGAGCTGGCAACGCATGTGCTCGCCAAGGCGGACCGGATTCCGCAGGCTGTCACGGTCGGCGAAACAATCGGTGGTTATCTGCGCAGCCGCTGCCCATCACTTCCGCCACGCGATAACAAGTGGGAGCCAAAGCGTCTCGCGGAGGCCGCATGGTACTTGCCCGACGTGTTTCACGAACTCTACATGCTCGCTCTAGGCGAGCTGCTGAGCCTGTGCGAAGCGGCGGAAAAGGCGCAGGGCATCAGGCCGATCCGGCTGGTGGCTTGAATGACGCTGCTCAGCCGATAGCAAAGTGATCGTTCTCGACGACTATTGATGGTGATCTATCCGCCGTGGGTTGTATCAGTTGCCTGCGGCCGCGTGACGCTCAATTCGCCACACAGGATGGGGAGGGTCACACCAATTGCTTCAACGTCAGTTGGTGTGCAGGGAAATCGTCAAGTTGGGCGCGCCAGATAAGCGCCAGTGCGCCGCTGAATTTTAGTGAGAGAGTTTTATAGACGTTGGGCAACATGAAGTACATCAGATACACGATGCTGCTCCTTTGGTGTTGCGCAGGATGGGCTGCGGAACCACAAGGTGCCTATCAATCGAAACGATGGCCACTTCCACCGGGGATGGTTTCTTATGCGTCAAGCCTAAAGAGCGCAGTCGAAAGACAAATGGTGTACCCGCCTGACCATTCCGGAAAGAAATGCACTGCACGCGTGGAGCAGGACCAGCAAGGAAATGTGTTACAGCTTCAGGTCACGCAGTGTGCGTCGGTGGAGTTACAGCGAGCCGTTGAGCAGGCAATTAGAAGGGCGGCGCCGCTTCCGTTGCCTTCTGATAAGGCGCACTATGAGCGTTATCTGGTACTTCAGTTTGTCGTTCCGCGTGAAAGCTAGGAGCCCAACAATGCCATCAACGCGACGTGCGAAGACGCTCGCGCGTGTACGACGTTTTCAGTCGCCGCACGAGTATCAGCCGCGGCAACGGCACGACGACGGGGTTCGGCTATGACGCCGCGTCGCGCCCGTTGAGCTTAAGTCAGGATCTGGCCTCCACCGGGCGAGACTTGAACCTCAGCTTTGGCTACAACAGCGCAGGCCAAGTGACTGAGCGTGGGCTCTCCAATGATGCCTACGCCTATTTTTCGACGACGCAGTCGACGAGTTATGCCCGTGACGGGCGCAACCGGTACACCACGGTGAGCGGCGTGGCGCACGTCTACGATCAACGCAGTGGTGGGGTCACGACGCGCTATCTCTATGACGGTGATCAGTTGGTCGCCGAATATCATGGCGCAACGCCCGTGCGACGTTATGTGCGCGGTGCGGGCGTGGACAAACCGTTGGTTTGGTACGAAGGCGCGGGCTTGACCGATCGGCGCTGGCTGCATGCGGATCATCAGGGCAGTGTCGTCGCCACGAGTGACGGCGCGGGCGCGGGCACCGTCTACGCCTATTCGGACCCGACGGGCGTCCGGGGCATTGCCAAGCTCTACGGGTAGCGCGATCGCGTTCGCTGTCGACGGCAAGTGGGGCGCGGAGGGCGTGCGCGGCACCGCAAAGGCGGTACTGGATCTGGCAAAAGCGACCAAAGGAGGAAAATCAAATGCGCCCTCGACGCAAAGCCCGTGCCCATAGGCTGGCCTGTACGCTGGCGATCGCCTCGGGGTTGGTTGGCTGCCAGCATGTCGGCTCGACGTCCGAGAGCGTGGTCAAGCGTTATCTTGCCGACGATATCGACGTGGACACAGGCACGGTCAAAGGAACCAGCATTGCGAGCTTGGAGGACGTGCAAGTCGAACTGCGGGGGCTCGTCAAAACGCTTTCCGGTGGCAGCCCGATCCTGTACTTGTCGCACGACAAAAATGCAGCGGAAAACGGTGCGTACCGCAACTGCATCCATCTCATCATCGATAGCAAGCTCAATTTCAAGTCCCCTACGGTGACCGATTACATCTTCACCGGCACATTCATCCTGGTCGATCGTCTCGACGCGCAGACGGTCTATTTGACGTACGACGGCGTCCGGTTTGATACGGACTGCCAAGCCTTCAAAAAGCCCGATCAGTATCCTTATTTTGTCGTCAAGCGCTTTCGGAAGGCGGAAGGAGCAATGACGGGGGAGGACTGATGCCGGTCTGCGGCGTGGGGTTGCTCAACACACGCCCGAAGCGCCCGGATAGGGCTCAATAGAAACGCAGAGGCGCGCTGGTTGAGCGTCAGTCCGCACCGGGCGCAAGCGTTTCGCGGCAAACGTGGCGAATCTCAACGGTCGTAATCTGAACCAGCTGACTAGCCTGGTTGGCGGGCGGAATTTTATAGAGAATGATCAAAAGACCCGAGAAACCATGCGAACTCCAGCGCCAATTTTATAGAGGCACCCGATCGTTCGGCAGAGCTTGGATACAAATCCCACTGATGCCTACCGAGTGAGGAGCGCGGGAGATTCTGCGCACCCTGATCCCGAGCCGGATTGAGCTCACGGGCGAGTTGCGCCTTTCAGCCGAGGAACCAGGGCTGGTGGCCGCCAGGCGTGGTCGATGGTCCGGTGCTGTGGGCGCCCGAGATCTCGAACTGAAGCGGCACCACTTCCATGATTACTACAATCACGGCCGGGTTCATGCGTCGTTGAAGGGCGTCACTCCGGTCCGTCCAACCGATCGCAATTTGATCGCGCTCGGCGATTACCCATGGCAATCTCACTGTCGTGAGTTGTATCAGCTGCCTGTGGCCGCGTAATGCTCAATTCGCCACCCACCTACCGGTCGCTAATAAAACTACTTTAAGGAGAATGGCGCTTGACGAACCGTCGAGAATTTCTCACGCAGGCTGCTGCCGGCGTCCTGGCAGTCTCATCTGCCAAGAGCATCGGGGTATCGAAAGCCAATCGTAGTCCAAGTGGCACAGATTCCCAGCCTGCGGGCACAGTCCAAACCGTACTAGGACCGATCGATGCGTCAAAGCTCGGCTTCACGCTGACTCACGAGCACGTGGGCAACGAAAACTCGATGAAGGTCTACGGAGGTAGGGAAAACTGCGTCGCCAAGGCAATCGAGAAGTTAAAGGAGGCACGGGACGCCGGCATCGACACTGTTGTCGATGTCACCACGTTTGATATTGGCCGAGATATCCGCTTCCGAGAAGAGATTTCACGAGAATCCGGAATGCAGATCATTGCGTGCACCGGTCAGCACATGTTCGCGCCTGAGGCCCTCAGTGCGCGAAGCGTGGAGGAGATTTCCGAGCTCTTTGTCCGAGAGATCGAACGGGGTATCGATGGTACCGACATCAAGCCGGGCGTGATCAAAGTAGCGTCGCGCGCCGGTACGCTGACATTTGCCGAAGAGAACGTTTTCAAAGCGGCGGCCCGAGCCAGCAAGGCGACAGGAGTTCCGATCTCAACCCATACCAATTCGCGCCTCCGCGCCGGCGAGAAGCAGGTTGAAATCTTTGAGGCCGAGGGGTTGAGTCCAAGCCGAGTGTCTCTCGGGCACTCCGATGGCACCGACAATATGGAATACCTCACGGGGCTTTTAAAACGTGGATACACCCTCGGAATGGACCACACATTCTGGGGTATGGCGCCAGGCGAGAAATTTCCTTGGCAGCGGCGGGCTGAATGCATCAAGGAGCTGATTGAAGCGGGTTTCGCAGATCGGTTGTTCTTCTCGAACGATTGGGTACTCGGCGACATAGCGCGGGAGAAGATCAATCCGGATGGGATGCTTTTTACCGTCCGCAGAACAATTCCGTATCTGGAACAGGTCGGAGTGGCGAAACGCGACATACACACGATTACAGTGAAAAATCCCGCACGGTTCTTCGTTCGAGAAGCGTGATAAAGGTATCCGCCAACAGCTGATCGAGCCGTTGGTGCATTCCAACTTCGTTTCGCCGGCCCACCTTTATGAAGTTGTTGCGCCGAACTGCGAGCCGAGATCGATTTTGCCGAAACGAATTTTATAGAGAATTTTATAGAGGCGGGAATTTCGTAGTCGCCTCGACTTCGTAACTCGAAGAATTCAAACGGGAAAAGTGGTGGGCCGTATAGGACTCGAACCTATAACCAACTGATTCAGAGTCAGGTTAAACGATCAGGAAAATCGTGAACTTAGCTACGGGAATTTTATAGAAACAGGTCCAAAGAGGCTGGAAGCGGGGCGGCTTTGGGAGCTTATTTTATAGAGGCAGCGAGTCGACTGGTCGGGGTTCGGGTACGACAGCGAGGGCAGAGTTTCACCGAGATATCGGCGATACACGCTCTTTCCCGGTGTCGGTGTTTCGCCGGAAAAGCTGCGAAACTCAGTGCGATTGAGTTCTTGGACACTACGGGATCGGGTTCACGCCGAATCTATGCACGCCGCGCTGTCGCATCGCCTCGACTTCGCTGCGTATGAGTGCAACTGGCTCTCGCACCATGCCCAGAAACCCGAATCCGCCTGCCTCGCAAACGGCAGCGGCCAGGTCCGAGCGCGCCACGCCGCCCATGCCCGCCAACAGCAGCGGATAGGTACATCCGAGCGGTTCACAGACCGGGCGATGCAGTAGGGGCGTCACGATGATTTCCTCAAGTTGAAAGCTGCGACGGCAGCAGCCATCGAAGATTGTGATCTCAGAGCCGAATTTTTTTCGCTTGTCAGGGGGCCTCGTGGCTTTATCCTAAGTCGGGTCGTGCCGAGCTGAGTATTGCATGAACGTCATTGTGCCGCCGCTGCCGTATCCCGTGGATGGACTCGAACCGCATATTTCCCGACGCACCCTGGTCGCTCACTACGGCAGCCATCACGTGACCTGCGTGGAGCGCACGCGCGCGCTCATCGATCGCACGCCCCTGGAGTCCGCATCGATCGAAACGATCGTGCAGGCCAGTCATGAAATGGGCAAGCCCGTGCTTTTCAATGCTGCGTCGGAGGCCTGGAACCATTCCTTCTACTGGTCGTGCATGCATGCCGCCGGTGGCGGCGAGGCGACCGGGCCGATCGCGGAACTGTTAGAAGCAAGCTTCGGCAGCCAGTGCGCATTTCGAGAACAGTTCATAGCGACCGCTGCGGCGCATGTGGGCAGTGGCTGGATCTGGCTCGTGCTGGAAGGCGAAGGGCTGAGAGTCGTGGCGACTTCCAATGCGAAGACGTGGCTGGTGGCTCCGAGTACGCCGCTGCTGGCACTGGATGCCTGGGAGCATGCGTATTTTCTTGATTATCGGCATCGTCGCGTGGACTACGTGAACGCTTTCATCACGCATCTAGCGAACTGGACGTTCGCGAACGAGAATCTGCTCGCTGCGCGCGATCGCAGAGTAGACCGGCCTGAACGCTGGAAGGCAGTAGCAAGTGCTGCCGCGCCGGATATCCCGATACGGGCAGGCGGAGGATACTAATGGTGAGCGCCGTCCGCCTCGCTCGCGGTTGCGCGGATGGTTGACAGTGCGAGCTCGAGAGCGGCGGACTCGATCCTGTTCGAAAAGCAGAGATACGCCTGGATTCGGAACTCCGGCGTGTTCTCCACGCGGTGCAACCTGCCTTGGGATTGCGACTCCCGGACCAAGCGGATGGGAAAGTATCCGGTGCCGCCGGCCGCAAGCATGTGCTGCAATCCGAGCCAGCCAACGTTCGTTGCGAGACGAGCCCCCGAGAAATTAGGGAACGCCAGACTGTGATAGCCGAAAAATTCGGCGCCCCAGTCGACGTACATATAATCCGATTCGGGCACGCTCGCGGCGTTGCGACGCGTCGATACCATGACGAGTTGTTCTTCGAGCAGCAGCTCGACCTTCAATCCCGGACGTGCCTGCGGCGTGTACATCACCGCCGCGTCGATGCGGCCTTCGATCAATCCCTGCATCAGGTCCTCTTCGAAGCCGACGATCGCGCGTACGGCGACATCGGGCGCGGTTGCTGCAAAAGAGGGGATCCAGCGCAGCAGGAGATCTTCCCACAAGCCGATGCGTCCGCCGACGGTCACCGTCGCGCGAAAACCGCTCACCACGCCGATTTCCTGACGGGCCTGTTCGACGATTCTGGTGAGAGAGGCCGCGTGGCGCTGAAATTGCTGGCCTGCCGGCGTGAGCGTAGTGCCGAATTTGTTACGCATGAACAGTTCCGCGCCCAGCAGCTCTTCCAGGCGCTGAATACGAGCGCTCACGGTGGATTGCGTGATGTGCAGTTTCTGAGCGGCATCGACAAAACTGCCGGCTGCAACCACAACCAAGAAGGTACGGGCGAGTTCGGTATCCATCGCGAACGAATGTCGTTGGATACCGACTGCTTGTCAATCGCCGCGTTCCAGGCGCGTGCCATGAAACGCGTTCAGATGGACGACATCGCGGCGAGCAGAAAAGCGAACATCAGCGCACCGGCCGCTGTAATCATCCAGAGCGGGTTGACGCGCCGGTCGTTGCCCGGTGGGGTAGGTCGATCCTCCGCGGCGGGAGAAGATAACTGCACAACGGGTGCATCGGTTGCGGGCCGCGCGGAGGACCGGGGGATCGAATCGTCGAGCTCCGAAGGTTGGCGTTGCAGCTGTGCATTCATGTCGTTTCTCCCGCAGCTCATCGCACGTCGGCCAACGGGCTGCGCCGAGGAGCGCTGTCTCACACGCTAGAACGCACGGCTCTCACACACAAGCGAAGATTTTTCGTGCCTGCAATCGAAATGCCCGATACGGGACCTTCCACCCTTGCCCAAAGCGGAGTTGATGGCGCTCAAGCGATCAGTGGCGGAGTTGGGCGCGATCGGCCGCAACCTGTGTGTGGCGAATTGAGCATTACGCGGCCACAAGCAGCTCATATAACCCGCGGCAGCGTGATCGCTCTCGACGATTTCAGGTGGCGATCTCATTGCCGAGGTATGTATCAGTTGCCGGCCGCAGCGTAACGCTCAATTCGCCACACACACACACACACACACACACACAGCATCATTGAATCGAGGGAAGCGCAACTTTGGCGACTGCCCGTCGGCTATGCCGCTAGTTGCGTTATGAGTCAGTACACGGCCCGCCGGAGCGTACTCCGGCGGGCTCCCCAGTGGATCACTGACGCTGAACGCGTCTCAGAAGAAACATCCACATCATGGCGAGCGCGGCGAAGACATCGAAGCTTCCGCCGCCGCCACCACCGCCCGGGTTCGAAGGAGGCGGAGGCGTGCTCACGGAAACTGACGCTGATGCCGAATTGTTTGCGGAGATACTGTCCGGTTGGGCGCCCTCGATCTTGGCGTTGATTGCCAGGGAGCCGCTGGTTGCAGGCGTCGCGCGCACGCGAATCGACGCCGTTCCGTCAGTGCGCAGGATACCGAGCTTGCAAGTGACGAAGTTGCTGGAGATAGCGCACGTACCAACATCGCTAGTAGCGGAGGTCGCCGAGATGCCGGTTGGAAGCTGCGTCTCCACTTGGACCCCCGTAGCGTCGAACGGACCTTTGTTGGTTGCCTTGGCCGTGAACTCCAGCTCCGAGCCGGGTGCGACGCTTGCAGGCGACTCGATGGCCAGCTGCAGGTCAGGCTGGATGGACATCTGCCTGACACCGCCGCCGGTCGTAGCTGCCAGCACCAGATGCGCCGGGTCGGAGGCGACAGTGATCGATACGGCGCCGCCTGCGTCGTAGTAGTCAGGCATGAGACGCTGAAAGCTCACCCCGCCGTCGACGGAACGCACCATGTTGGCGATGGCACCCGGCGAGTCGATGTAAATGATGTCCGGGTCGACGGGATCAATAGCAACGGCGCTGACCGGCGAGTCGGTCACTCCGGGAAACAGTTCGAGCGCCTGCCATGTCTGGCCGGCGTCGGTCGTTTTGAATGCACCTTCGTTGGTGCCGACCAGCAGTGTCCGCGATTCGGTTGGGTGGGCCACGACGAGCGCCCCGCGCTTTTCGAGCGCCTTGGGTGTCGGTGCCCAGCTCTGACCACCATCGAGAGATTGGTAGACGACGCTGTTGCTCGATGTTCCGGAGAGCACTGCTGTGTACACCGTTGTTTGATCGGCAGCCACCGCGATATCGCCCACTGCGGTGTGCGCAGGCAAACCATTGCCCGCGGGCGACCAGTGATTGCCCAGATCATCCGAGCGATACAGGCCATCGCTGGTGCCCGCGTACAGCGTCCAGGCGCCGTTGTGGACAGCCGCGAGCGAAGCAATTTCCGCCGCAGGCGGCGTCGCGGCGGGGGTCCAGTGGACGCCCAGATCCGATGAGAGTGCAATTTTCCGGTCGCGAAACGCCGCGACCAGTGTCGTTGGCAGTGACAGTATGGCGGTGGCTTCAGTGGCCGGTTCGCTCGGCGTGCCCGGTGTATTGACAGTGAAATCCACCGTGTCCTCGCCGGGACGCAGGGCACCGATCCGGTTGCCGAGGATCGGAAAGAAGAGGTGACCGGAGGAGGCGGGCGCGTTCGAGAACTGGCCGGGCGACGTGGCATGGATCCCGTGATCGATGTGCTGCCAGTTTGCTCCGCCATCGGTACTGGTGAGGATGCCCGTGTCGCCGAAGAGATATAGGCGTGATGAGTCCGCGGGATGAATGGCGAAACGCTCGTTACCGAGCTTTGGCCTTTGCGGAACGGGCAGCGCAGTCCAGGTGGTGCCTCCATCCGTCGTGCGCATGACATTGCCGTCATAGCGTTTCGTGGCGTAGATGATCTGCGGATCGGTCGGGTCGACGTCGATATCTATCACGCTCTCGTTGAGCACCGTTCGCGACGTGGCGCCTGCATCGTCACTGACTTGCAACGATGCGCTCGTGGCGATCCAGAGGCGACCGGTGTGCTGTGGATCGATGGCCATGGTCTGTACACCACTGGAGAGGGCCGGGGGCGCGAAGGCCCGGATCCAACTCGCGCCAGCATCCGTGCTGCGATAGAGGCCGTCCCAGGTGACGGCGTAGACAATCTGTGCATCCGATGGATCGACGCAGAGCTTGTACACGTGGACGTCGAGGTCGCCGAGCAACCTGCCGCGCAGCTGGCGCGTGCGGCCGCCGTCTGTACTGAGATAGATCCCGCGATTCACGGTGTAGTAGATGGCGGAGCCGTCCGCCGCAGCGGCGATTGCAAAACTGTGGGCTTTGAGTGTCACGCCAGACGTCGTCACACTCAGTGTGAGGCCCCGATCGTCACTGCGCAGGCCGTCGCCATATGCCGATGCAATGTGCACCGAGGCGGGATCACCGACCGCCACGGCAAGCGCCGTCGCACGGAAGTAGTTGCCCAAGGTCGTGGGGGGAGCCGTGAGTTGCCAGGAAGCACCGGCGTCGTTGGACCGGTAAAGCCCTCCGAAAGTCGCGGCGTACATCGTCGCGGGATCGGTGGGATGAAAAGCCAGGTCGTGCACCAGACCTCCGTCCGGTCCCACCGATGTCCACTTGTTGACGCCGGCCTGAGCGGCGCTCATCCCGGCGAGCAGGGATGTGAACATCACGAGGCCGCGCTTCGCGCGGTCCCGGAACTTATGTAAGGCAGCTGGCCTACCTGCCACCGCGTCCGTGATTCGCATGAACAATTCCGCTGATTCCGTTCCGGCGATTGGTATCACCGCTCCAAGAACTTACGGAGCGCAGGGTGCATGCGCCAGGATTACAAGTCAACGAACTCCCCGTCAACATCGCGGTCGCCTGCGGGAGAGGCTGCCTAAGATCACGACGGCCAGACATGCCAGTGCACCGAAGATGAGACGCTTAGTCGACTATGTGGAATCTGTGCGTCGAGTCCTGCGTAACCGCATACTGCAGCGACCATTCGGCGTCTGATGAATGGCAACTTGAGCCAAAGCCTCTCGCGACCCGGTTGGCAGCAGCGCCGAATGCCCGGTCCGATTCTGACAGTGTGGAGATGATGCGGTGGCTTTGTTGTAGGTTCGTAGTTGTGATTCGCGTGCCGCTCGATAGCTGGCGAGTGCATGGGGCACCTGTGGGGGCGTCGCGTGATGCAGTACCGCAGCGAGAGTGATTGCATCTGCCAACGCCATGTTTGCGCCCACACCCAATTGCGGATCGAACGCGTGGGCTGCGTCGCCGATGCAGACGAGATGCTTTGTGTGCCAAGGCTGCATTCGATCGTGTGCGAACGACCAATGCTGGAGGACATCAAATCCCGTCAACTCTTGCACGCCGCCATGGACGCCGAAGTGATCGCGCGCGAGCAGCGATTCACGCTGCACGGCTTGAAGCACCGAGGCATCACCGACACCAAAGGCAAGAAGGCGGATAAGAAAGAGGCGAGCGGCCACAAGTCTGAAGCGATGCTCGATCGCTATGACCATGAAGTTGCTATCGTTGAACCAGCCAGGCCCGGTGAAGTCGGCGGCGTTTCTTAGGCGCGGGCATTCTCAGCGAGCATCAAGCCGCCCGAAGAACGCGCGTGGCGGCGCGTCGTCACAGCGCTAACCCAGGCCGATGTTGTCACACTGAAGCACCGTGAACCCGCGTGACGGCGCGGTGATCGCTGGCGCGGGAGGCGCAACTCCAATCTGTTTCGCCGGTTCGCCCTGATGACGTTGTTTCGTCGAACCGCCAGTCGATGACGATCTTGCCGGAACGAATTTTATAGAGGCGGGAATTTCGTAGTCTCGCCGAGTTCATAACTCGGCAAATCTAAAAGGGAAAAGTGGTGGGGCCGTATAGGACTCGAACCTATAACCAACTGATTAAGAGTCAGGTTAAACGATCAGGGAAATCGCGAGCTTAGCTGCGGGAGTTTTATAGAAACATGCCCAAAGAGCCCGGAAGCGGGGCGGCTTTGAGGACTTATTTAGCGAGGCGCGCTCGTCGAGGTTCGGCTCCGACAGCGAGGGCGGAGTTTCGCCGAACTATGGGCGATATAGGCTCTCTCCATGGTGTCGGAGTTGCGCCGGAAAAACGGCGAAACTCAACGCGATTGAATTCTTGGACACTTCGGGGTCGGCGCCTATCGGACGTACAAAACTGCGCGGACCGCAGCGGATTTGACCAAGAACATAGCCCTGAACGAAGAGGCTGGGCCATTCACACAGGACAAGTCTGGAAAGATAAAGGGCGAGCTCGACGACTACGGCGAAATCGCGGATCATGAGCTACCAGATGCCGAACGGCAGTTGCAGGAAAGCATTGCGCAACGCGAACGCGAGCAGGCGCGCCACGATCGCGGCTCGCGCAATGGCGACAAGAAAGATCGACAGAATGACAGCGAGTGGCGCAAACATCAAAAACGGATAGATGATGAGCAGAATAGATTGAAGGAGATAACACGCCGTTTAGACGAAATTGAGAAGCAGCAGTCATGAATGAAAATCCGTATGCTCTGCTGAGGAAGATCGATTGGACGCAAGAGGAAGAGGATTCGGATCCCTATCAAGGGGCAATCGTCGCGTTCGATCCGCACGCATCGGAGGAGCTTCGCTCGCTCCTGCTGGATGGGGATCCGATCATTCGACGTCGAGGTCTGTTCGTTTTTGGTTCCATTGGAAGGAAGGCCTACGTCGTTCTGGATGCCGCTCTAGAATCCGTTGCCGCCCCTGACGTCAATGCACGATCGAATCTAATGGATGGCGTCTTATGCTTCTCCAAGCTGACCCCATCGCAAGCGCGGATCATCCTGACATTGGCGGATGATCCGGACGATCTCGTTCGAGAAAAGGTGGTGGCGTTCCTTGGTGCCGAAGCACCGGAAACCATCGAATCGGCCATTGAACTCTACGACGAACCGCTTCGATCCGAGTACAAAAGGGCGTTCGGGAAATTCTCAGCTGACCCATCAAGCGCGCAACTCCTATTGGAGGAGGGCCTGGCGAATACCTCCGTTTCAGCTACGTTCGCTTTAGCCTCGATACAGAGAATGGCGAGAGATGGTCGCCTGAGTGCCGCGCCGGAGTACCATGGCGATAGCTATCTGGGACAAGGCGTCGTGGCAAATACGGCTCGATTGATTCGAAACGCAGCTCGGATGAGCAGGAGCGGAGTGGAGGGCAATGAAATCGAGGATCCGAGGCTCAAGTAGTGGGGCTTCTGTCGCATGGCCAGTCGGATCGCCCTGGTGCGCGTCACGTTGAATGATGATCCAGGTCGAACGCGAGCGCTTGTGCCGACACTTTCGCGCGAGCGCAATTCGGGCGCCGATTTCGAGCGATCGGTCAAAGTGAGCAGCATAGTGTGCTGAGCGTGTTCTCCATGATCGTCCGACTGACCTGGGATCTGCTCTTGTTGGAGGCGGAAATACTTTTTCTGCGTCGGCAGCTGGCGCTGTACCGGGAGCGGGGGGGGCGAAGCCGAGGCGGGTGGATGCGGCAACTCGAGTCATAGCGCTGCTGTCGCGCTGTTTCGATTGGCGGAGCGCTCTGGTGGTGGTGCGGCCGGAGACGCTAATCGGCTGATGCGTATTCCAACGATCGTGAACAGCGATTCCGTTCCATTAGCGCTCACGCCTCATGGAAACCCTGAATCTTCTTGTTGGTCGTTGACAGTACAATCCGCTTTCGTGAATTCTACGACACGGCGAAAGAACAAACAATCGACTCGCGACTTGGTGTCATACCTCAACGTCGGGTCTCGCACGGAAGCAGGCAGTGATTCTTCTTCATCCCGACAAGGCGGCTCCATCTCATCGAGCTCAATCAGTGCGGCTAGCGCTCGCATCGGCCGTGATCCTGTTCACTTACTCGCGCCTGGAGCGCTGGGTCAGCCATGCTTTCAAGCGCAGTGAGTTGCATTTCGCTGTTAGGAATAGTTGTGCGGAATTGCAGCTTTAATCGCTGAATGCGAGGGAGTCCGGCGCGCGAGCTTCCTCGGTGTTCGAAGTATCTGATTTTGTTATTAGTAGATCACGATGATCTAACCGGAGGAATGAATGTACCGATTGGCCCTGGCAGCTTTGCTCTTTTGTGGAATCTCACCTGCGTTTGCGGCTGGTTCGGTGGCCGGCACCGTAGTGTGGGTGCGCGTCGATAGCAACGGAAAGGGAATGGTTTACTTCAGCGCGCCCGTGTCTGGAGTGCCCGTCGAATGCGCGAACGCATCCTATCCCAACGCGCTTGGCTTCGACTCCGAGACTCCGGGCGGGAAGAGCATCCTTGCGGTCGCATTGGCGGCGAAAGCGACGGGAAGCGAAATCACTGCTTACGGAAAGGGAGTGTGCGCTGTCTACGGTAGTGGCGTCGTCGAGGATCTGCATCGCATCATAGTTCACTGAAAGGGGCTAGCCGCGATGGACTCACGTTGCAAGCGGATGTTAGTGACCGCGAGGGTGGCGCAGGGGTTCGTTGGAGGGCAGGGCGCTGTGGAGTGAAAGGAAGCGGAACATTGGTAAGTGTTCGGTTTGGCGGCTGAGTACGCATTACCCGTGAATCGGCATCAACACGAAGTTGAAGCGATGGATCATCGGCGTCGGCGGAGGATGTCTGTCGCGTCCTTCGCCGGTGCAGCGGCATGACAAGGGGGAAGTGCGCAATCGCTTCTGGGGGCGCGGACGCAAACCGGGGAAGTCCTGATTATATCCTTCACAGATTCAAGTCGTTGACAGTGTCTCGTTACCACGCAAGTATTGTCATCGGGCACGCAGGTCGATTCACGTGCAGCGATGCATCGAGGCGCAGGGGATTTGCGTCGCAGTTCCAATTCCCTCGAATATGGCTGCCAAGTCAACGCGATGGTCTACTATTGGAAGATTTTCTCGTAAGGTAGTTTCATATGCGAACGTTTTGCGGGCTTACGCTTCTTGCGAAGCGCCTTGACGCAATCCGACGAATACAACGAGATTGAGAGCGCCTGCATGGATGCGACCAACGATAACGAACATCAACAGGGAAGAAGATCGCTCTGGCACTATTTTGAGTCGGCTCGCCTGCGGTCCAAGAAGAGAATCTGGGGCCAGGGGGCATTATCTGTAACTGTGGCGTCTGATTCTCTCCAGCGACCTGCTTGGATCTTCTGAGAATCGCTAGCCTTGATTTTTTCCGCGGGTAAAGGAGACGACGTATGCCTTTCTCGCTCGGGTGCCGGATCGATGCCATGGTCGGCCCAATACATTCGAGATCGTCCCGCGCCAACGTCATGCCCTAAGTTCGCCAACGCGCCTTGGATTCGCGAATAGCCCCAAGATCGATTCTCCAGTGCCATGCGAACGATGAGCTGAGCGATCAGCTGTATCGTTCGGGGCCGCCCAGGTCCAGGGCGATGCGTGTACGTCCATTTCTGTGCGACCAACGTCCGATACCACCGCATCAGCGTGTCGGGCGTGACCAACGTATCGAGTTCGCCGAGCGCCCTGCGACCCAAGGCATGCGCTCTGCGAGCGAGTCGACGGTGTTCGAAATCTGTAAATTGAAGGCGTCCGCCAAGTCGCTCTTTCAGCAGCCGGTTCTCTTCCTTGAGATACTCGATCACCTCGGTCTGTTGGCGATTGATCCAGCCGGCAAGCAGCGTCGGGAGGAAGTGCAGCGGCTGGATGGAGCGAAGCATCGTCATCAGTATAGCGGAGTACAACTCGTCGAGCGCGCCGACTCTCCCCGACTGAAACGAGACGTTCGGATAATTGGATACTACGGGCTCTTCGATGTTAGTTCATCCAAACCCTGATTCAAAGAGACGCTGTTGACGGCTCCCTGGGAACATTGTTAGCGTCTATCGACGCATATCGCTGTCGTGATCCGACGCCATTCGCTGGTAACAGGGACGCAAATGATAAGAACATTGTTGCTCGGAACGCTGCGATACCTATCTTTCCTGGCTTTAACCGAGTCATAGAGTTGGCAGTCTGCAAGGGTTGGCAACGTCTTCTCATGTCAGTCAGAACACTGGCTCGACGATCCGTCTCTACGCGCAGTCGAGTGCCTGCAGCAGTCTCGATGACTGGGGGCACTGCCGACGTGTACTTTCTTATGAGTCGTGGGTGAGTTGACGAGCGCGTAAAGCGCTCCATTCGTTATGCCATCACACAGGCGGCCTGTTTTGCGAAGGTTTTCGCGGGAGTCGCTTGTCTGGAATGTCTTCTAGCGGATGAAGGAGGAGATGATGGGATCATCGAAGGCTATTGCTATTCTGGTCGCCGGCGTATGCGCCGCGGGTAGCGCACACGCGGCTCAGAACGTCAGTTACGTGTACGACGCGCTGGGGCGCCTCACAGAAGTACAAATTCTCAGCGGCCCGGGCAGCGGCGTGACGGAGGCGTATCAATACGACGCCGCAGGAAATCGGCTCAATTACAGTGTTACCGCGCCCGGACAGAGTGCCGTCACGCTCACGGTGACGAACCCGCGGGTAAACATCAGTTCGGCGGGAGGTACATTGTCCGTGAACGTAGCGGGCTCATCGCCGGGTGGCACCGTTACGTTCACGGCGAATGGAGTGTTCCTGGGGAGCGCGCCCGTTATCAATGGGGAAGCCAGCATTACCGTGGAAGGGCTGGCTACTGGCTTGCATTCGATCACGGCTACTTACTCGGGAGATGGCGTCAACGCTCCGCAAGTAGCTACGTTCAACGTCAGGATCCAGGATCTTCGCTGGTTGCCTGCGGTGCTGGAGCTGTTGATGAGGGAAAGCCCTCAGCCGTAGGAAGAGGCGAGTCGCTACTGACGTCCTGGGGTGTTTTCACGTTAGCTAGTGTCGATTCGCGGCGCGCCGCTCGGATGAGTGCGTGACGCACATGATGGCCGTCGCGCTAGAGCGGGCATTTGCCGTGTGAATTGCCTGCGAAAAGTGCTGCTGTTGAGAAAAATCGAAGGGTGGGGTTATGAGCGGAGGCGCGGTGATGGTCAGCAATGGAAAGGCTGCGAGAAGAAGCGGCGTTCGCCGAAATGGGTGGTGTTTCTACCTGTCACTAGTCTTCGGGCTTGGATATTTTTTCTCCGCATCGGTACTGTCCCAAACCGCGCTGCCAATGCCCCCGGAGCGCGTGCAAGTGGATGGAAACGGCGTCGACATAGCGTCGGGCGACATCATTGCTTCAAACAAACATCTGTCGATAGGGTCAGACGATTATGGATTGTCGCTGACGAGCGTGATGAGTGCTGCCGGGTGGACAGATAGCCTAAGTGGAATGCTGGAAGTTACGGTGGGGGGCGTGAACAGCTGGGATGTCTCAAGGAAGGCATCTTGGGATAACAGAACATATAGTTTTCAAAACCACGGCTGGCGTTCCGAAACGAATGCTACGTTGTCGCAAGTTTCGGGTACCAGCTATGCTTTAACCCTTGCTGACGGATCCGTGGTGACCTACACGGAACTTGTTGCTCCCTTGTATGCTTGTGAGCCGTCGTCTGGGCCGTGCGACCTATACTACTACCCAACCAAGGTCGAGAAGCCCAATGGGCTGGTGATTTCAGTTCACTATGCGACGTTTGTACGCCCGATAGCCTGGCAGGTACGCATTCAATCCGTGACGAACAATGCGGGTTATCAAATAAAGTTCAACTATGAGTCGAACGTCGTAAGCGATTCGACCTGGAACTCGTGGATCAACCGCGTGAGCGCGGTTGCGATTAACAATGCCGTCGACTACTGCGGCCCAACTGCAAATACATGCACCTTCAGCCAGAGTTGGCCAACAGCCTACTACGCCAGCACCTATACGGCAGGGTCGAACTCTACTTACACCATCACGGATCCGTTGGGGAGAGCCACGAGGTACACCAATGTGTTTGCAGCCCAGGGTGGCAATGGCTCCAATTCGTTCAGGATCAAAACCCCTGGGAGCGCGATTGACAACATCGTCTACACGCGTGAGTTCTATACGCATACATCGGGTGTGGGTAACGGCTATCGTGTTGCGTCTGTAACCGCGGATGGGAAGTACTGGAGTTACTCGACTTCGTCCGGGGCCTCGGCTTTCTCCCGCGTATACACAGTAAGGAACCCGCAGAATCAGCCGACGGTATATGAAACCTACTTCTTCGGGCCGGACTACGCGCCGCTGCTCACATCCGTAAAGAATCCATTGAACGAAACAGTCACGTATAGCTATGGCTGTACGAGGGCGCCAGCGTCGAGTGGGTTCACCAGCACAGGTGCATACGATGTCGCCCTGCCTGAGGGTAATCAGTTCAAGGTGGCGTGTGACGCACGCGGAAACGTCACATCGAAAACGCTCGTTCCAAAATCTGGTCCGAGCTCGTCAGACCCTGTGGAGCGCTGGGCGTATCCTGCTGGATGCCCCAACCCGAAGACCTGCAACAAGCCATCATCATACCAGGATAGGAGAAGCGCTCTGACCGAGTACGATTACGATCCGGTGCATGGCGCTTTAGTGCGCCATACCTTACCCGCGGTCAATGGTGTCCGCCCGCAAAAGCGTTACGAGTACGATGCGAAGTTCGCCTATGTGAAGAATTCGTCAGGCACGCTCGAGCCGGCGGCAACTGCCGTTTTTGTTCCTACCAAGATTTCGGAATGCCGAAAGGGCAACACCTGCACCGGTGCTGCCGAAACCGTAACAACATTCGAGTACGGTGCTGAGAACACAGTCAATCGGCTGCTTGTCAGAGGTAAGGTCGTCACTGCAGGTGGTGTGACGCTACGCACCTGCTACACGTACGATCGCTACGGCAATCGGATATCCGAGACGACAGCACGTGCGGGTCTATCGACATGTCCGTGACCGCGAAAACAAGGGAGTTGGCCATGCGATCATTTTCTCGGTCATTTACAGTCCTTTTATCGTTGTTTGCTGCCGGCGGAGCGCAGGCTTGTGGCTCGTTTACGACCGCGTACCGGTTCGACCTCGCGCGGCAGGTCGTCGGCGTGATAAGTCCGGCGGACGGTGCTGGTCGCGAAGCCGTGCGCAACACCTACGATTCCGAGGGTCGGATCACAAAGATCGAGCGTGGCGTGCTTACGGCGTGCCCCAGTGAGGATGTGCTGCCCAGAGATTGGCAGGGTTTTGACGTTCGGCACGTCGTTGAGAAAGCATATGACGTGATGGGAAGACTCTTGTCCGAGAAGCGCTCGGGTCCGACGCTGACACAGCATAGTTACGACACCGTTGGCCGGCTCGAATGCACGGCGGTTCGCATGAACTCCGCTGTCTACAACTCCATCGCGACACTGTCAGCGTGCCAACTCAGCGCGCAAGGTTCGCAGGGCCCGGATCGGATTACTCGCTTTCTTTACGATGTTGCTGGACGTGTAGTAACTGAGCAGCGCGCTTACGGCACCAGTATCCAGCAAAACTATTCGACTTACGGCTATACCCCTAACGGTCTTCAGGACTGGGTCGACGATGCGAACGGCAACCGCACCGACTTCACCTATGACGGCTTCGATCGCCTTGGTCGTATGAACTTTCCTCGGGATGCGGTCGGAGCTCGCGATGCGAGCCTGACCGATTACGAGGCCTACGGATACGACAACAACAGCAACCTGATCAGCAAGCGCCTGCGAAGCGAGGAGATCATTACCTATGGCTTCGATGCTCTCAACCGGCTGGAACTCAAGAATCTGGCGGGCACGGGTTCGGTCTCCTACACCTATGACAATTTCGGCCTGAACGAAACCGCCCAGATTTCCGGCGGAGCCGGTATCAGCAACACCTATGACGGATTCGGTCGTTTGACCCAGGCCACGTCAACTTCATCCGCGGGCTCCTTAATGCTTGGCTATAGCTATGACGAGGACGGCAATCGCACGCGGGTGACCTGGCCCGATGGCACCTACGTGCAGTACACCTATGACGGCCGGAACCGGATGAAGCAAGTCCGGGAGAACAACGCCGTCTCAGGGCCCGGGTTGCTGGCGGATTACTCCTATGACGTCTTCGGTCGCCGTACCAACCTCGTTCGTGGCAACGGGGCGACGACGGCGTACGACTACGATCTGGCGTGGCGCCTTTCAAGCCTGAGTCAGGATCTGGCATCCGCCAGCCAGGATCTGAGCCTGGGCTTTAGCTACAACAGTGCAAGCCAGGTTGCCGGACGTACGGTGTCCAATGAGGCGTACTCCTATTTTTCGATGACCCAGTCAAAGAGTTATTCACGTGACGGACGCAATCGGTACACCACGGTTGGCGGCATAAATTACGTCTACGATGGCCGAGGAAATCTCAAGTCAGATGGCGCTCGAACATTCAACTACGATCTGGAGAACCATCTTCTGAGTGTCACCGGGAGCGAGAAACCGGTGAGTCTGACCTATGATCCCAACGGCCGCCTGTTAACCAGTACGAGCGGTGGTTTGACCACTCGCTATCTATATGACGGCGATAAGTTGGTGGCCGAGTACAACGGCGCTACGCTCGTGCGGCGCTATGTGCACGGCGCGGGCGTAGACGAGCCGCTGGTTTGGTACGAAGGCGCAGGCTTGACCGATCGTCGGTGGCTACACGCTGATCACCAAGGCAGTGTGGTTGCCAACAGTAACGGCACGGGAGTAGGCACCGTTTACGCATACAGCGCGTATGGTGAGCCAGCCTACGGCAACTGGGGTGGAAGCCGGTTCCGCTACACCGGCCAGATCATGCTGCCGGAGGCTAAGCTCTATCATTACAAAGCACGAGTGTATGATCCGGTGTTGGGAAGGTTCTTGCAGACGGACCCGGTCGGGTATAAAGATGACTTCAATCTCTATGCGTATGTGCGTAATGATCCGCTGAACAAGACCGATCCAACTGGACTTGCAGAGTACAGTTTCGGATTCGATGTGCAACTCTACCTTGGAGCTGGCGGTAAGCTCGGCGGTGCAGTCACGTTTGACACTGAGACGTTGGAGGTGGGGGCGAAGGGGAGTGCTGCGTTGGGTGGCGGATTGAGCGCAGGCGTCGGCATCATTGCCGAAAGAGGACCAAGCTCCACGAGTCCTGCGAGCAGTTCAACTACGAAGAGTATGAGTATCACCTTTTCGGCCAATGCGGGACCTGTGGGGGTCAAGAAAGAAGTTCCCGTCACTGAGAATGGGAGCAGCGTCATTGGGCAGTCAAACAAGACAAGTGGCTCGTTGACTGGAGAGATCGAAGCACCGGCGGTTGCTAAAATCAAGCCTGAAGCTAAGATTGGTGCGGATGTATCCATCGAGTGGACGACCAAGAAGACGAGCGATGCAATTCCTCGTTCCATCAGTGAAATCAACCGGGCAATGGATAACATCATACGGAAGGCGAGCTGTCCTAGAAATGGAGCGCGTGGTAATTGTGAGCCGTAAACTCTCCTTGGTACGATTGAAGCTCTGGGCTTTATTAGGGACCTTTCTAAGTTGCTGGTTGGTTCTGCGATTCGTCGATTTGACCTTCGGAGCCGAGCACGCCGTGTTGGGTGTGGCAGGCGCTTGCGTGATGCTGCTCTATTTCGTCCGGTGTGAACAATGCAAGAGCCTCGTGATCAAGCCATGGCCGCCAACAGCGGCTGCGCGCGGTATGTTGGATATCTTTTTCCCATCTAAACATTGTCCTGTTTGTGGCAAGGCGCGACTCTAGGTCGCCTCGCAGTCATGAAAGGCAGGAAGCTCCTCGGGATTGCGGGCAGCGCGGCTCTCGCGCTGGGAGGGATTTTTGGCGCCCTCGCTTGGCTCGCAGTTCAGGAGGGCAGACAATTAGACGCTTCAAGCAAGATATACGTGGATCGGTACGTGCCGGCGATTCTGGCGGAGTGGTCGGCGGAGCTTTTGATCCGAGAGAGCAGTAGTACGCTCCGAGAGAAAACGAGCGAGCACGAGATTCATGCCACGTTCGAGAGACTTGCTGCACTTGGTAAGCTCGAGGAATACGTCGGCTCAACGGGCTCGGCGAAGATATCGATCAGTCCGGCTTCCGGCAAAGCTGTTAGTGCCAGCTATGAGGTCCGCGCGCGATGTGAAAATGGAGACCTCGCTGTGGCTGTTACATTGTTACGAGAAGATGCGCGATGGCGTATCTCCGGGTTCTTTGTTAGCTCGCCTTCTCTTGCTGGAAAAACAAGGTAGGTTTGTTTCTGAGCGTACGTCAGAAACGATCCGCTGAATTGTTCCTAACCCATGTAATGACCCCGTACTATCCAATAATTCGAACTACGTAGTTCCGCATCGTGGATGCGACAATCAGCGCGGCCGATGGAATGTAACTAGCTATACTTGTCCGGATGTATCGTTCCATCCAGTCGCTGCAATTCCTCCTGAGGCTGCTTGCCGGCTGGATCAACCGCCGGTGAAGGGATTATTGCGGGGTACAGGTTCCCTCGGCTCAATGGATGGGACTCATGCAATGGCTATGAAATACAAACATATCGGAGCCATCCGGTCCATCGCGGATCTCGCACAGCGAGTTCCGGAATTGACGGCGGCAGCTTGCGCTGTACCGGGAGCGAGGGGAGAAGCCGAGGCGGGTGGATGCGGCAACCCGAGTGACATTGGCGCTGCTGTCGCGCTGTTTCGATTGGCGGATCGCGAACGAACTGCTGCTCAAGCTGGGACTTCGAGTGTCACCGCGCACGGTGGCGAAGTACATGCCGCGACCGGCGCCGGTTCGGCCGCGGGGAGGTCAGCGGTGGTCGACCTTCCTTCGCAATCACGCACGGGGTGTCATCGCCTGTGATTTTCTTGTCACGGTGACCAGCACTGCGAACGCGTCATCGGGACGATTCGCAGAGACTGTTTGGACTGGATCATTCCGCTCTCTGAAGCGCATCTGCGTCAGGCGCTCAAAGCGTGGGTGACGCATTACAACCGTGGACGCCCGCACTCAGCGCTGGGTCCAGGCGTTCATGATGCTCCCGCGGGTTCGACCGTGCCGTTGTCGCCTTCTCGGCATCGGCTCGACGACTTTCGTTCCGTGCATGCGAAAGCAATACTCAGCGGGTTGCGCCATGAGGCGCGCGCGCAAACAAAAATCCGACCGCCCAGGAACGGTCAAACAGGTTTATTGCGGACCACAGGCCTGAAGTGCCGGCGTCGAAGTGTTCGTGCTCGTCATCGTTGCTACTCAACGGGAACCGGTCTCGCCACCGGCCAACGGTGCGAGGGGAGCGGCGCGTTCCCGCCAAGGTCAACCGTCCGCCAGAGTTATTTTTATAGACAATTTTATAGAGGCGGGAATTTCGTAGTCGCGCCGAATTCGTAACTCGACGAATTCAAACCAGGAAAGTGGTGGGCCGTATAGGGCTCGAACCTATAACCAACTGACTAAGAGTCAGAGTAAACGATCAGGGAAATCGTGGGGTTGGGAGCGGGAATTTTGTAGAAACATGCCCAAAGAGCCTGGAAGAATGGCGGGTTTTATGCTTCATTTTATAGAGGCTGCGGGGCGCGCTCATCGAGGCTCGGTCCGGTAGCGGCGGAGTTTCGCCGACCTATCGGCTATAACGAATCTCTCCATGGTGGTTGGAGTTTCGCCGGGAAAGCGGCGAAACGCGCGTGGTCGAATTCTTCGACGATACGAGATTCGGCCGAAGAAGCGGATGGTGCGCGAAGCGCCCGCGCCCCTGACGATCCGTGCGTCCAAGAACGAAGTCTGGTCAATGGATTTCATGCACGACACGCTTGGCGACGGCCGCAGCTTCCGATTGTTCAACGTGCTGGATGATTTCAACCGCGAGGGGCTGGCGATTGAGGTGGATTTGTCGCTACCCTCGGCAGGCGTGATCCGCACGTTGCAGCAAGTGATCGAACGGCGCGGCAAGCCGCGGGTCATCCGCTGCGACAACGGACGGGAAAGTCTATGTGCTCGTTTGCCAGCGTTCACACCAACGAACCCGTGCCCTCATCACTAACTCACGCGCAACCAACTGCGCCCTTTGATCCGGAGCGCTTTCTTTTCGGCGTTCCTAGGCATCAGCACCGATCGGTAGTTCAGTCGGGGGAGCAGATTGCCGGATCGCTGGTCGCTTCCCGCAGGTACGCAATGAGGTCGGCACGGTCCGTGGGGTTCGTCAGGCCTGCGAATCCCATTCTGGTGCCATTCACGTACGCGATGGGAGCGATCAGGAATTCGTCGAGCGTTTTCTCGTTCCAGACAATCCCGGAGTCCAGCATCGCTTCGGAATAAGCGTAGTCGGATACGCTGCCTGCGGCTCGGCCCATCAGGCCGCAATGTTTCGGTCCGGCCATGTTCTTGCTCAGCTCGTGACAGCCCGCGCACTGGGCGTACAGCTCCTTGCCATGGGCAGCGTCGCCCTGCGGAGCGTTGGCGCCACCACAGGCGGCCAGCAGCAGAGCCGAGGTTATCAACAAAAGCGAATGACAATGCGATCTGATCTTCATGCGCGAAGGTCTCCTGGCGCTTGGCTCGGAATTCGTTTTCGTTCGAGGCGGCGCGGATCAGCGCTGCCTGGCCACGTCTTTCGCGGTCACTGGGCTGGCCTTGTGGTTCCAGGAGGCACGCAGGAACGTCGCGATGGCTGCAATCTCCTCATCCGTGAGCTTCTCACCGTATTCGGACATTCCCTTCCATCGATGTGGCAGCGGAGGCTCGGGCCGCTCGGGGCCATACAGGATCACGTTGATGAGCGATGCTGGACTGTTCGCCTGCACGATCGGGCTGCCGACCAGCGTGGCACCCGAGTTTTCCTCATGGTCGCCCAATCCGGAGGGCAGGTGACAGGTGCCGCAATGGACGTCATAGAGCGCCGAGCCTTCCATGATGTCGCTGGCGGGCGCGGCGGTCTTGCCCGGATTCGGCGCCAGATCTTTCAAGTAGACGGCCATGGCGCGCACGTCGGAATCCGAAAGATGCCGGGTGCTGTTCATGATGACTTCATTCATCGGACCGAAGGTTTGTGTGAAGTGATTCTGGCCGGTCTTCAAGTAGGCGGCGACCTCTTCGACGGGCCAGGCCGCCAGTCCATTGGGAGCGCCGGTCAGATTCGGCGCCGACCAGGTGCGGTACTCGCCTGTGGGTACGCGGTCCAGATACTCGCCACCTGTCATGGCATCGGAGACGCTCTGTCCGCCCAGGAAGCCGCGAGGAGAATGGCAGGCTCCACAATGCCCCAATGCCTCGACGAGATACGCGCCACGGTTCCACTCCGCCGACTTCGAAGCATCCGACTCGAACTCGACCTCGTCATGGTAGAGGGCCTTCCACAGTCCCAGTGCCCAGCGTTGATTGTATGGAAAGCTCAGGGCGTTCTCTTTCGCTGGAGCTTTCACGGGATCTATCGTTCTCAGATACGCATACAGAGCGGCGATGTCTTCATCGCTCATCTTGGTGTAGGCGGTGTACGGGAACGCTGGGTACAAATGCGCGCCGTCGGGACGCACGCCCTTTCTAAGCGCGTGAGCGAGATCTTCCTCCGACCAGTCTCCGATACCCGTCTCGGTGTCCGGCGTGATGTTGGTCGAATACAGGGTGCCGAACGGCGTTTGGAACTCCCGGCCCCCGGCGTACGGTCGGCTGGCGTCGCTGGTATGGCAGGTCAGGCAGTTGCCAGCAGTGGCAACATACTTTCCCTGCTCGGCCAGTCCTTGTCCGGCTGGCGCATTCGACGATGCAGAAACGGCTGGCGCTGCTCCAAGCAGCAGGATTGCGACTGTGGCTGTGGTCAGGCGCTTCGCATTCAAGAGCGCGGGCTTGGTTCTCATCGATTGTCCCCTGGAGAGATCGGAGCATCCCAGCCCGTCGTCGTTTTATTAGAGATGTCCGCCCGATGCTAGGCGAACGATCGAGTGAAGTTAATTGACGATTCCAGATGGATTCATGCGGTGAATTCATGACGTCGCCGCATCGACGTCCCGACCGCGGCTTGGGCCGCCGCGGTCGGGATGTTCGAACCGGAGCTCGCTGGATCAGAGCCGGAAGTCGATGCCTTGGGCCAGCGGCAGTTCCTTGCCCCAGTTGATCGTATTGGTCTGTCTGCGCATGTAGGCCTTCCACGAGTCCGAGCCCGATTCGCGCCCGCCGCCGGTTTCCTTTTCACCGCCGAACGCGCCGCCGATCTCCGCACCGGAGGTGCCGAGGTTGACGTTGGCGATGCCGCAGTCCGAGCCTCTGTGCGACAGGAAGTACTCCGCATGCTGCAGATTGTCGGTGAAGATCGCGGAGGACAGGCCTTGCACCACGCCGTTCTGCATGGCGATGGCTGTGTCCAGGTCGTCGTACGCAATCAAGTACAGAATGGGCGCGAATGTTTCCTCCTGCACGATCTGCCAGTCGTTGTTCGCGACCGCGATGACCGGCTCGACGAAATTGCCGGGCCGATCCAGGCGCTTGCCGCCACAGAGGATTTCGCCGCCGGCCTTTTTCACCGCGGCCAGGGCAGCTTCAAAACGTTTGACGGAGGACTCGTCGATCAGCGGGCCCATCAGGGTCTTCGGGTCGAGAGGATCGCCGATCCGCACCTGGCCGTAGGCGCGCACCAGTCGCTGCTTCAGATCATCGAAGCGCGATTTGTGCACGAGGACTCGCCGGGTCGAGGTGCAGCGTTGACCGGCGGTGCCGACCGCGCCGAAAACGATGGCCGGAACGGCAATGTCCAGATTCGCGAACTCATCGACGATGATGGCGTTGTTGCCGCCCAGCTCCAGCAGGCTCTTGCCCATGCGTGCCGCGACTCGCTCGCCGACTCTGCGGCCGACCGCGCTGGAGCCGGTGAAAGAGACCAGGTCGATGCGCCGATCGTCGACGAATTGCTCGGCGAGCTTGTTGTCGCCGTCGTTGATGAGATGGAAGATTTCCGGAAGGCCGGCATCGGCCAGCACTTCGTTACAGATCTTCTGCACCGCTACGNATACACATCTGACGCTGC
>NZ_LSRW01000058.1:0-92015 GCF_003104955.1 Steroidobacter cummioxidans
AGCGCGACATTCACTGGAAATACAAAGAAAGCCTGCCTTATCACCCCAATGCGCTAACCCTGTTCGCGCGCGACGCGAACGGTGAATTGCTGCTGGAGGCGACGTTCTATTCCGTCGGCGGCGGCTTTTTTGTCGTCAGCGACGAGGAGGCTAAAAATCGCCTGCGACCGCAACGACTGCCACGGCTGTGCCGCTGCCGTTTTCCGACGGTGCCGAACTGCTTGAAGTCGCCGAGAGCAATGGCCTCACGATCGCCGAAGTGATGATGCGCAACGAATGCGCGATTCGGACTCGGGAGGAGGTGCTCGCCGGGCTCGATCGCATCGCCGAGGCCATGAATTCATGCATCGATCGCGGGTTGCGGCAGGAAGGCGTGTTGCCCGGCGGCTTGAACGTGAAACGTCGGGCCGCAAAGCTGCGAGCCGCGCTGGAAAAGCGTGAGCAGACGCAATCCGTCGATGCCCTCATCGCAATGGATTGGATCAACGCGTGGGCGCTCGCGGTCAACGAAGAGAACGCTGCGGGCGGCAAAGTGGTCACGGCGCCGACCAACGGGGCGGCCGGCGTCGTGCCGGCTGTACTGCGTTACTACGATCGTTACTGTAACGGTACGCGCGAAGGTCGCCATATCTTCCTGCTCACGGCCGCGGCGATTGGATCGCTCTACAAACTCAACGCCAGCATCTCGGCCGCGGAAGTGGGCTGTCAGGGCGAGATCGGCGTGGCCTGTTCGATCGCTGCCGCTGGTCTCAGCGCCACCCAAGGCGGCACGAACCAGCAGATCGAGAACGCTGCCGAGATCGGCATGGAGCACAACCTCGGTCTGACGTGCGATCCCATCGGTGGCCTCGTGCAGATTCCTTGTATCGAGCGCAACGCCACCGGCGCGGTGAAGGCGGTGGACGCCTCACGCCTCGCGCTCATGGGCGACGGGTCGCATCACGTCACGCTGGATAAGGTGATTGAGACCATGCGGCGGACCGGCGCAGATATGCAGGATTCCTACAAGGAGACCTCGCTCGGCGGACTCGCCGTCAACCTGCCCGAGTGCTGACCACTCCCGCACCAGCTCGCTTACACTGACCGGACCGCCAGGACCACGTCGGATCCAAGCTGAATGAGGGTCTGAGAACAGGCCCAGGAGTTGGTCATGATCAGAGTGGAAGGTTGGGTCGCTGCGCTGGCTGCGACTTTGTTTGTTAGTGCGGCCTCGGGCGCCGACGATTACTCCAAACCACAACAAGGCTCCGCGCCAGCGCGATACACATTCTCGTGGCCCCTGGAATCGGGCGCGCCCGCGCCGCGCGGCGGCACCACCAAGGGCGCGCCAGTCACGCTCGATCTCGAACCGTCCAAAGCTTGGAAAGATCTACGCGCCGATGGCATTTCGGTGCAAGAGCGCGACCGCCGCGCCATTCTTGCGATGGCAGGGACGTATCGCGTCACGTTCGACTTCCTCGAAGTCGTGCCGTTCAAGACGCCGGAAAAACCCAACGCGCCCTATCAATCGTGGGGCACGGAAAAAGTTTACGTCGACAGCGACGACGGCAAGAACATCAGCCTGGTGCACATTCTGGAAATGCGCATCGTGCAGAAGGACGGCTCGATCAGCGAGCCCATGGTCACCAAACATTGGCGCCAGGACTGGCAATACCAGCCGACGCACATCGTCGAGTATCGGGGCCGCGATCGTTGGCAGCGCCGCAAGCTCAACGCCGCCGAAGCCAAGGGCGCGTGGATGCAAACTGTTTATCAAGTCGACGAATCGCCGCGCTATGCCAGCGTCGGACGTTGGGAACATTCCGCGAGCTTTTCTACATGGCTGAGCGCCGAAACCTGGCGGCCGCTGCCGCGGCGCGAGTGGAGTGTGCGCGGTGACTACCAAGCGCTGGTCGGCACCAATCGTCACACCGTTGCGCCGACAGGATGGATTCAAGAAGAAAACAATTTGAAGACGGTGCTCACGTCTGCGCGCCAGATCGATCCAGCACAACCCTATCTCGCGCGCGAATATGGCGTCGCTCGTTACGAGCGGATTCGCGATGCCGACTTTGCGCAAGCCGATGTTTATTACGATCGAACCAAACAATTCTGGGACCAGGTGCGTGATGAGTGGTCGCAGATTTTCCTGAAGCAGGGCGAAGTCACCCTGAAGGGCCCGGTCGACAAGCTCGGCCTGTTCCATCCGCTGTTCGCCCAGGCCGACGAGATCGTGGAAAAGGGCAGTGCGGCCAGCCCGCAGAATCAGGCAGTCATACGTAAGGCATTGAAAGATATGGGTGCCTTGCCCTAGATCGTCGCGACGGCATAGGTACTAATCAGAACAAAATAAAAAAAGTCAAATTGACTCTTGCACTGTTAGTGAGAGTCATTATCATTTGCATCCATGCTGCAACCACAATCCAAAACCCCTCTCCGCCCAGCGGAGGTTCGATCGCCGGCGACCGAGCTTGCTCGTTTGCCGGCGATTCCTTTACTGCGTTCCGAAGAGCTCTTCGGCCAGGCGCGAGAGATTCTGATCGAGCACAGCGGCGGTTATTACCGGCTGCGTGTGACTCACAGCAACAAGCTCATTCTCACGAAGTGAGTCGTTGCTGAAACTGTTTTGATCGCGACGTCGCAAGACATCGCGATATCGCCAGCGAGCGCCGCATCCCCCCTCCGCGGCGCAAGCCAGCTACTTCACATCGCGCATCGCGCCGCCGGATTGGAAACATCGGCGTAGTCGAGGTAGTCGTGCCAACAAACGTTTGGTTGCTGATCTTTGCACTAGCCACCTGGATGCTGGCAGCCGCACTGGTTTATTCAGCATCGCCGCGGCAACGCTGGTTGCGCGTGCCGCTCCCCGCATTTCCCAGTCTGGTCAGCGCCGTGCTCGCCGTGATCGTCGGTTTGCGAGCCTGGGCCGAAGCGCTGCATTTCGTGTCCTGAGTCGACGGAGCCAAGTGATGAACGCAGTCGTATCCCACCGTTGTTTGACTCGTGTGATGACCGATGACGATCGAGGCGTGGAAGTGGCGCAGCTGCAGTCCGTGATGCATCGGATCCAAGGCTCGCTGCGTAATGTGCCAACGGCACAACGGGAATACATTGCCAATGCGCTGTTGAACCTGGCGGTCTCGCGCATGGTGAGAGAGGAGGGCAGCGCGCTCACCGCGAGCATTCTGCTGCGACTCGGCGATGTCGTCGCCAATAGCGATGCGCCACCGGCTCCGGAAAGAGCCGTCGACCTCAGTCACATCAACGGATAGGAAAATCACCCGGCCGCTGGTGCGGCCAGGTGACAGCAACTTTAGACGGAAACGATGACGCGGCCCGCGCGGGGCTGATTCTCGAATGCGCCCTGACGGCCGTAGACTTTCGGCTGACCGGAGCGGCCAGTGACGATGTCCAGCATGCCTTGCACGCGGCTCATGCGCGCAGTCACCAGCGCACCATTGCGATCGTTGGCCGCGCGGCAACGATCGGCTCGCTCGCCCAGCTCTTTCCAGCGCTGACGCAGTTGTTTGCCCGGATCACACCACGCCAGGATTCGATCCAGACCTTGCGGATCCGCCGACACATTCAGTGCCCGACACAACGCCTTGCGGTCATCTTCGATGCGCAACAACGTGCCAATGCAGTTTTGTCGCTCCTGACCGGCGCGCTCCAGCGCGTCCACGTCGTTGGCGACCAGAAATTCATGCTCGCGCTCGAGCAGCTGCTGCAGCTGGTCGAGCGTGCTCGATTCTTCGGCGATCAATTTGTCGAGCGTATCGCGACAGACAACCGGATCCACGAGGCCTTACTCCTTAGTTCTGGGCTGCTCCCAGTTCGCGGTCCATGCGGAGCAGCTTGTCGGCGATGCGCTCCGGCACCACCTGGTAACTACCGTCTTCGATTGCCTGGCGGATGCGCGCGACTTTCGCCTCGTTCACCACCGGCACACTGTTCACTGTCTGCTCCAGCGCCGCCAATTTGCGGGCCTGGTCAGTGATCTGCACGGGATTGGCCGGCTTGCTGGCCACTTCGGCCGAGCCCGCGGCTCCATCCTTCGTGCGTGACACCGACTTATCGGCGCCCACCTGCACAGGGGTGTTCTGATAGCCAGTGATTTTGGTAGTCACGTCCTTTCTCCGGTTGCGGCACCGACAACAACGTCGCACCGCTCGAGGGGTGTAACGGCCGCCATTCTGAGAACTTTAGCAACCTCATCGGTTACGGCCTCAGAGGTTGCGTAGGGGATCCTCGCAAGCCGAGAAAACCCCGCGTGACAATACGTCAAATCAACTGCTCTTCATTCACTCCCGCAGGGCGACACAACCGACGCAAAACTCGTTTCCGGGCGGAGTTTCTGGGACTTGCGGCACACTCGCGCAGCTTCTGACAAATGTGGCGTCGTTTAGCGACACAGGGAAAGCCTCAATGTCAGAAAACCGCCGCGCTTCGCGCCGGAATCTCACAACCCGACCCTGACAACTCCATCACTTTCCACTACACCTTCTACAACCTTGAGCGAGCTCACATTCTGAACCCGCACGCGCTCATCGACGGCGCCTTCGGTGAGCGCCTGGCCCTGAGCACGGATCTGCACGCTACCGTTAGCGGCAATCAACGTGACCTGTTGACCGCGACGAACCAGCACGTCCGGCTGAAGCATGTCGACGGTCAACGCCGTTCCAACTGGCAGCGAGCGCTTCAGGCGATGACCCTGCAGGGTGGCGACGTCATTGACGAAGATTGACGCCCGACCTGGCATCCGGCGGACCTGCGGCTCGACATCAGCAAGCTCGACACGCGAACGACGCGCGAGCGGCCGGCGCAACACCAGCACTGACACCTCGGCCTCGACGGTGACTGGTACATAAATAGTCCAAGGAGCCGCAGACGGGCAGCGCACGCCGATCGTCATGCGACCGGTATTCAAGCCCGTGCCTTGCGAGAACGCTTCGAGCGGCGACGCGCATTGATCCAGCCGCAGTCGCGGGTCAAGGTTGCCGGCCGTGATGAAATGCTTGGGTGATTTTTCCGGCAGGGAAGAGCGTACGAACTGTTCGGCCGCCGCCTGAATCGAATCCAGCGATTGCACGCCGGCATTCGCACTTGCTGCGAAGGCCAGGGCTGCAATGGCGCCCATCAGGGCACTTATATAAGAGCGAAAGCTGGTCACTACCGAAACCGCCGAGAGTCGTCTCATTGACGCTGCCTGAAATAAAGCAAGTGAAATGCCACAAACCGTGCGCGCCCCAGAACGCGCACGCTGCATCGTACGAACTGTGACGCAGCCAACACATCAGCCAGACGCCGAAACACGCACCGACTGATAAGAGGCGTCGGTGGCTTGGCGGTGGCTGTCGGGGGTCTCGGGAAACTCGCGAGCGTCTTTACTGCTGGTGGGCTGTGCGTCGATGGCTGCCGCACGATTTGGTCAGTGGCTGCGTCACGCTCAGTGTCGCTCGCCCTTAACGCGCTATCGCGCTGCGAGCTGCAACGCGCGTCGGCAGGGGTACTGCCAACGTGCAACGGTTTGCTCGAATGGCAGCGGCGGCCGAGTCACCGTGCTTGCGAACTTCCCGAGACCCCCGACAGCCACCGCCCCGAAATCACGGCTGCAACGTCGCCAGAGCGGCCGCGCTTTAGCGCGGCCGCAACTGCCGTTGCGACAAGGCGCGATCTCAACTTTTCAGCTGCGGGTCGGTGGCGGGAGCAGAGTCACGCGCAACGCCGCTGTGACCTTTCGGCGGCGACGGGAGCGACCTACCTCCGCCCGGCAGCTTTGCGGTACAGGGACGGGACCGCAACAGCAGGGCTCATCATGGACGTGCGGTGTAGGAGCGCTAGCGTTCCGGCCGTGCCCGGTGCCGGGCGGAGGTAGGTCGCTCCCGTCGACGCAGACCACCGAGCCCTCTTACTGCAACGTCGACGCGAACCAGCGACGCGAGTCACCGTCACCTCGAGTGACGTAAACCATCGCCGGCATCTGCCGCCCGGCAAATCCTTGCCGCCCCCGCATGTGACCCACGTCGCGACTTTTTTGTTTGCTATCGCTCGCGGCCCGCGACGGCACTAGGAAACAAGCGCTTCGCATCGAGGTGGCACGCGCCTTGCTAACTACTTTCGCAGACAGTTTTCTGGCGGATGCAGTGATGACGAGCGCAATCGACAAACATCTTGGAGTGCACGCGCAAGCGCTGACGCTGCGCTCGCAGCGTACTGAGCTGCTCGCGGCAAACCTTGCGAACGCCGACACGCCGGGCTTTCGCGCTCGTGACATTGATTTCAAGAGTGCATTGGCGCAGGCCAGTGGCAACGCCCAGCAGGGCGTGCGACTGCAGACCACGAACGCTGCTCACATCGGGCCCAAGATGGCTAACGGCTCGCCGGCGCCGGAACTGAAGTACCGCACGCCGCTCGCGCCCTCGCTCGATGGCAACACCGTCGATGCGCAATTGGAACAGGCTCAGTTCGCCGAAAACACCGTTCGCTATCAGGCGACGCTGCAGTTCCTGAACTCGAAGTTCCGCGGCCTCATGACCGCCATCACCGGCCAATAAGAGGTAACGACTCATGTCCTCTTTCAACATTTTCAACATTGCCGGCTCCGGCATGAGCGCGCAATCGGTGCGCCTCAACACCACCGCCAGCAACCTTGCCAACGCCGACAGCGTCAGCGGCGATCCGAATCAGGTCTACAAGGCCAAGCATCCGTTGTTCGAAGCCATCCGCAGCGGCCTCGGCAAAGACGCGTCGACCACCGGCGTTGCCGTCAAAGGCATCTTCGAGAACCCCGAAGCGCCGAGTGCCCGTTACGAGCCGGGCAATCCGCTCGCCGACGCCAATGGTTATGTGTACGCGCCCAACGTGAACACCGTCGAAGAGATGACCGACATGATTTCTGCGTCGCGCTCGTATCAGAACAACGTCGAAGTGATGAACACCGCCAAGGAAATGATGCTGGCGACGCTGCGGCTCGGCTCGTAATAGCTAGAAGTATTCGGAGTTGACATGACCATTGCTAGTGATCCGATCCAGAACTGGGCCGCACAGGCGCAGGCTGCCGCCGAGGCGAAGGCGAAGAAAGATCAAACTCTTGGCATCGACTCGTTCCTGACGTTGATGACTGCGCAGCTGCGCAATCAGGATCCGTTGAAGCCGCTGGAAGGCACCGAGTTCATTTCGCAGCTGGCGCAGTTCGGCACCGTGTCCGGCGTGCAGGGCATGCAGACCTCGTTGGAAACATTGGCCGCATCGCTGCGCTCCACGCAGACCTTGAACGGCACGACCATGATTGGCCGGGACATTCTCGCGTCGGCCGACCACTTCGATCACACCGAGGGCGGCACCGTCCGCGGTCAGATCGATGTGCCTGTGGGCACGACTTCCTTGCAGTTGCGCATCACCGACTCGGCCGGCGTCGTGGTTCGTGAGATTCAGCTCGAGACTGAGGACGGCACGCAGGACTTCACCTGGGACGGCATGCGCACCGATGGCACGCCGGCTGAATCGGGTACCTACGACATTGAGGCCGTGGCCACTGTGCGCGGCCAGACCGGGTCGCTCGAAGTGCTGATGGCGGGCCGCGTGTCCAGCGTCAGCCTCGATGCTTCCGGTACCAATCTCACTTTGAACACTCCCACGCTCGGCCAGGTCTCGATGGCCGCCGTGCGTCGCGTGCAGTAACGAATTTTCGATCTAACAGGTTTCTTCAGGAGTCACTGACATGTCTTTCGGTATCGCACTCAGCGGTCTCAATGCGGCTCAGCAGGACTTGAACGTCACCGCCAACAACATCGCCAACTCCTCGACGACGGGCTTCAAGCAGTCGCGCGCCGAGTTCGCCGATCTGTTCGCGGTCTCGCCGTACGGCGTCAACCGCAACGCGACCGGCAATGGTGTGAAGGTGGCCTCGGTGTCCCAGCAGTTCACCCAGGGCAACATCAACACCACCAACAACAGCATGGATCTGGCTTTGAGCGGCCAGGGCTTCTTCATTCTGAGCGACGGCGGTGCCACCGTTTACAGTCGCGCCGGCGCGTTCCGCCCGAACAACGACGGTTACGTCGTGAACAGCCAGGGTCAGCGCCTGCAGGTGTATCCGCCAGGAGCCACCGGCAATTTCAACACCAGCATGATGGCCGATCTGCGTCTGGTGACCAGCGAGAGCGCGCCGTCTCCAACGTCGCAGGTGGAGACCGTGTTCAATCTGCCGTCCTCCGCCACGGTGCCGACTACGACTCCGTTCGATCCGGCCAACGAGACGAGCTACAACATGGCGCGCTCGATGACTGTGTACGACTCGCTGGGCGCGGCGCACACGGTCAGCATGTACTACGCGAAGACGGCGACCAACGAGTGGGACATGCACATGACCATCGATGGCAACCCGGCTGGCACACAGCATCTCGTTTATGACCAGAACGGCAATCTGACGAACCCGGCCAACGGTCAGTTCGTGTTGCCGACGTACGATGCAGCGGCGGGTCTCGCGACGGGCGCCGCTCCGATCAATATCACGATGGACCTGAGCCGCACCACGCAGTACGGCGATACGTTCACCATGACCTCGATCACGCAGGACGGTTTCACCACCGGCCGCCTGATCGGCATCGACATCGATTCCACCGGTGTGGTGCAGGCTCGCTTCACCAACGGTCAGTCGACCCAGCTCGGTCAGGTCGCGATCGCGAACTTCCAGAATCCGCAGGGCTTGCAGCAGCTCGGCGATACCACTTGGGCGCAAACGTTTGCTTCCGGCCAGCCGTTGAACGGCCAGGCCGGCAACTCCGGCTTCGGTCTGATTCAGTCGGGCGCGCTGGAATCGTCGAACGTCGACATCACGGCGCAGCTGGTCAACATGATCACCGCGCAGCGCAATTTCCAGGCGAACTCGCAGATGATTTCGACGGCCGATCAGATCACCCAGACGATCATCAACATTCGCTAACTCACACCAGGTGAGATCGAGTAACCAATGGATCGTTTTCTTTACATCTCGATGTCGGGCGCCAAGGAGACCTTGCGCGCTCAGACCGCGAACAACCACAACCTCGCCAACGCGAGCACGACCGGTTTTCGCGCCGACATGAGTGCGTTTCAAACACGCTCCGTGGCCGGATCGGGCTATGCCTCGCGTGCTTACGCGACCAACTCGACGACGGGTTGGAATCCGGCGCAAGGCGCGTTGACCTCGACCGGTCGCGAGCTGGATGTGGGCATCAACGGTCCAGGCTGGATTGCCGTGCTCGGCAAGGACGGTCGCGAGGCTTACACGCGCGCTGGCGATCTGCGGGTCGATCCGAACGGCATGTTGCTGACGGGTGCCGGTCTGCAAGTGATGGGCGACGGTGGTCCGATCAGCGTGCCGCCGAACACGTCGGCGACTATCGGCTCGGACGGCACGATCTCCGTCATTCCTCTGGGCCAGGGCGCGGAGACGACCGCGATGATCGGTCGTATCAAGCTGGTGAATCCGCCGGATGCGGAAATGGTTCGTGGCGAGGACGGTTTGTTTCGTAGCTCCACCGGCGCCGAATTGCCGGCGGATGCGAGCGTGAAGCTGGTGACGGGCTCGCTCGAGACCAGCAACGTCAACACCGCCGATGCCATGGTCAACATGATCGAGCTGGCGCGTCGCTTCGATCTGCAAGTCAAAGCGATGCGCACCGCCGAAGAAAACGCTGCTACTTCGGCGCAGCTGCTACGCGGCGGCATGTGATCCACGGTTATCGATAACTTCAGGTACTCATCATGAATCCAGCCTTGTGGGCCGCCAAAACCGGACTCGACGCGCAGCAGACGCGCATGTCCGTCACTTCTCACAACCTCGCCAACGTCAACACGACCGGCTTCAAGAAGGGTCGCGCGGTGTTCGAGGACCTGCTGTATCAGAACGTGCGTCAGGTCGGCGGCTCGACCACGCAGGACACGCTGGCGCCCACCGGCTTGTCGCTGGGTACGGGTGTTCGTGTCGTGGCGACGGAGAAGCAGTACACGCAAGGAAACATGCAGACCACCGGCAACAGCCTGGATCTCGCCGTGAGCGGGCGCGGCTTTTTCCCGGTGCTGCTGCCGGACGGCACGATGGGCTACACGCGTGACGGCGACTTCGAAGTCAACGCGCAAGGCGAGCTCGTCACTTCCAGCGGCTATCGCGTGCAGCCGGGCATCACCATTCCCGATGGCGTGCAGAGCATTACCGTCGGCAAGGACGGCGTGGTCACCGCGAAGGTGGATGGCCAGGCCGCGCCGGTGCAAATCGGCACGCTGCAGCTGGTGGACTTCATCAATCCCGCGGGTCTGCAGCCCAAGGGTGAGAACATTCTGGTCGAGTCGGCTGCGAGCGGCACGCCGCAGATCGGCACGCCGGGCTTGAACGGCCTGGGCTTCATCGAGCAAGGCTCGCTGGAAGCGTCCAACGTCAACGTGGTGGAAGAGCTGGTGAACATGATTGAAACCCAGCGCGCCTATGAAATGAACTCCAAGGCGATCTCGACCACCGATCAGATGCTGTCGTATCTCACGAATCAGCTTTGAAGCAACTGAGTCATGATCAATCTCACCGTGCGTAACCTGCTCGTGATGCTGTCGGCCGCGTTCGTGCTCGGCGGTTGCGTGACGCCGCCGAAAGAGCCGGACTATTCCGCGACCTGGCCCGAGCCGGCGCCGACGCAGGCGCAGAGCAATGGTGCCATCTATCAGGTCGGCCACGATGTCGCGCTGTTCGAGAACCCGGTGGCGCGCCGCGTCGGCGACACGCTGACGATCAGGCTCCTCGAAAGTACCAATGCGACCAAGAGCTCCAGCACTTCGACCAGCAAGGCCACCAACGTCGACATGCCCGGTGTGACCATCGCCGGCCGGCCGGTCACTGCCAACGGCACGCCCATCCTCAACGCGCAGGTCGACAACAGCACCTCGTTCGACGGCGCCGGCGGCAGCAGTCAGAGCAACCGACTTGTGGGCGACATCACAGTCACGGTGGCGCAGCGGCTGCCGAACGGCAATCTTCTGATCAGGGGCCAGAAGTGGATCACAATCAATCAGGGCCGCGAGTACGTGCGCATTCAGGGCATCGTGCGTCCCATCGACATCGATCCTGATAACTCCATCTCATCTTTGAAGGTCGCGGACGCGCAGATCGGCTATGGCGGCAAAGGCGCGCTCAACGACGCGAACACGCCGGGCCTGTTGGCACGATTCTTCAATGTCCCTTGGTTGCCGTTCTGAAGACGGCGCCGAATACGAGTCGAAAGGGTGATGAAGCTCACAAATGTATTTGCCGCGTTGACGACGGTCGCGATGGTGATCGTGCCGGTCATGCTGGTCGCGCCGCAGGCGCGGGCCGAGCGCGTCAAAGATCTGGCGTCGGTCGCCGGCGTACGCGGCAACCAGCTGGTGGGCTACGGCCTGGTCGTCGGTCTCGACGGCACAGGCGATCAGACCAGCCAGGCGCCGTTCACCATTCAAAGCATTCGTAACATGCTGGCGAAGTTCGGCGTGACGATTCCGGCGAATGTGAATCCGCAGTTGAAGAACGTCGCGGCGGTGACGGTGCGCGCCGATCTGCCGGCGTTTTCCAAGCCCGGTCAGACGATCGATATCACGGTCGATTCCATCGGCAATGCAACCAGCCTGCGCGGCGGCAGCTTGATAATGACCCCGCTGCGCGGTATCGACGGCGAGGTGTACGCGATCGGCCAGGGCAGCCTGGTGGTCAGCGGCTTCGGTGCGCAGGGCAGGGACGGTTCGCGAATTTCGCTCAATGTGCCCAGCTCGGGCCGCGTGCCGAACGGAGCGACGGTAGAACGTGCCGTGGCGAATAACTTCGCCAGCGAGCCGTATGTCACCTTGAATCTCAATACCCCGGATTTCACGACAGCCGCCCGTCTGACCGACGGCATCAACAGGATGCTCGGTCCCGACACTGCTCGCGCCGTCGATGCCGTGTCTGTGCGCGTGCAGGCGCCGACGGATTCCAGCCAGCGGATCGCTTATCTCTCGACGCTCGAAGCGATCGAGATTCAGCCGGGCGAAGCGCCGGCGCGGGTGATTGTGAATTCCCGTACCGGCACGGTGGTGATCGGCTCGGCTGTGCGTGTAACGCCGGCGGCGGTTGCTCACGGTTCGCTGTCGGTGACGATCACCGAGCGTTTCGATGTGAGCCAGCCCAACGCGCTGTCCAACGGGGACACTGTCGTGACGCCGCGTTCCGACATCAAAGTCGATCAAGGCGCTGCGCGCATGTTCGTTTTCAATGCCGGCGTCAATCTCGATGAGATCGTGCGCGCCGTGAATCAGGTCGGCGCCGCGCCGGGCGACCTCGTTGCCATCCTCGAAGCGCTGAAAGAAGCGGGCGCGCTGCGCGCCGAGCTGATCGTCATCTAAAGGGCGCCATCATGACCGCGCCCATCAATACTTCCTTCGACTTCGCCGGCCTCGCGTCGCTGCGCAATGACGCGGCCAAGACGCAGGATACGACGGCGCTGAAAGAGGCTGCGAAGCAGTTCGAGAGCCTGTTCACCCAGATGATGCTGAAGAGCATGCGCGAGGCGAATCGCAGCTTCAGCGAGGGCTCGATGCTCTCCAGCTCGCAGGGCGATTTCTACCAGGACATGTTCGACGACCAGATCGCGATCGAGTTGTCGAAGGGCAGGGGTCTCGGCCTGGCAGACGTGCTCGTGCGTCAGCTGGCGCAGTCGGGCACGGCCGCGCCGCCGGCGCCCGCGCAGAACGTTTCTGCCGTCAACGATCATCAGCCGCTGGCGAGCTCCAAGGAAGATTTCGTGAAAAAGATGTGGCCGCATGCGCAGCGTGCCGGCCAAGCGCTCGGCGTCGATCCGAGTGCGCTCGTCGCTCAAGCCGCACTCGAAACCGGTTGGGGCCGCGCGGTGCCCAGCCACACGGGCGGATCGAGCTTCAATCTGTTTGGTATCAAGGCGGGCTCGGGCTGGGAAGGTGCGACCGCCAATGTGCCGACGCTGGAATTCGAACAGGGTGTCGCCGTGCGGAAGGTCGCGCGCTTTAGAGCCTACGTATCCCCGGCGGACAGCTTCAACGACTACGCCCGGCTGATCGGCAACAACCCTCGGTATGAAAACGTCCGAGGCGCGGGTGGTGATGTGGCCACCTTCGCCTCGGCGTTGCAGGAAGGTGGCTATGCCACCGATCCAAACTACGCGCAGAAGATCGTCGCAGTGGCCGACGAGGTTCGTGCGCTGACCAACAACCAAGCGTCCTCAGACGACTCGCTAAAGTTCGCCTCGCTGTCGCCGACAAACGGCGGTAGCGGCGGACTGCGTCGGTTCTGATCTGATGGACGCGCAACCGCTGTTCCGGTGAAGTCATGGCAGACCTTTTAAACACCAGCATTTCCGGCCTGCTCGCGTTCCAGCGAGCGCTGGACGTGACCAGCCACAACATCACCAACGCCAATACCCCGGGCTACAGCCGGCAGTTGCCGGACTTCCAGACCCGCACGCCGCAATTCCTTGGCGGCAACTGGGTCGGTGCCGGCGCGAATGTCGCCGCGGTCAATCGCGCCTACGACAATTTCCTGTCCAGCCAGGCGCGCAGCGCTTCCAGCGCGTTCAACCAGTCCAACACGTTCGCAACGGGAGCCGCACGGATCAGCAATCTGTTCGGCGACTCGACCACCGGCTTGAGCGCGAGCATGCAGAAGTTCGTCAACTCGCTGCAGTCCGTCGCCGACTCACCGAATTCGGTGGCGGCGCGTCAGACCATGCTCAGCGAGGCGCAGTCCCTGGTCGAGCGTTTGAAGAGCTATGACGCGAGTTTGAAGAGCCTGGACAGCCAGGTGAATGCATCGATCTCGACCGAAGCCGACACCATCTCCTCGCTGGCGCGCGGCATTGCCGATCTGAACAAACAGATCGCCACCGGTTACGCGCAGAGCGGCGGCCGCCAGGCGCCGAATGACCTGCTCGATCAGCGCGATCGCTTGATCGACCAGCTCGCGACCCACGTGAACGTCAGCGTCGTGCAGACCGACGACAATCAGTTGAACGTGTTCATTGGCAACGGTCAGCCGCTGGTGGTCGGCAGCGATCCGGCGAAAGTGGTTGCGACCAGCGATCCTTACGACCCGACGCGCAAGCGTCTGGCCGTGCAGTCGAGCGCTGGCACGATCGACATTACCGGCTCGGTGTCCGGCGGCACATTGGGCGGCCTGCTGAGCTTCCGCTCGGAAATGCTCGATACGGCGCGCAACTCCATCGGCAAAATCAGTGTCGCGCTCGCCGATGTGATGAACCAGCAGCACAACGCCGGCATGGATCTCAACGGCAACATGGGCGGAGACTTTTTCTCCGTCGGCGATGTCGTGGTCCGCTCGCACGCCAACAACACTGGCAATGCCAGTGCGACCGTCACGCGTACCGACACGGGTGCGCTGACGAACACGGATTACATTCTCACAAACACTGCGGGCGGTTGGAGCCTGCGTCGTGCGGACAACGGCGCCGCTGTGCCGATGACTGGTACCGGCACGGCGGGTGATCCATTCGTGGTCGACGGCATGTCCATCGTGGTGAGCGGCACGGCCGGCGTCGGCGACAGCTTGAAGATCATGCCAACTTCCGGCGCGGTGAGCCCGATGCGGGTGTTGATTACCGATCCTTCGGAAATCGCGGCCGCTGCGCCGATTCGCGCTCAGGCGACTGCGGGCAATCAGGGCAATGCCACCATCAGCGCGGGTGAGGTGTTGAATCCCACCAATCCGGCGCTGCGCACGGCGGCGACGATCACTTTCACCAGCGCCACGACCTATACCGTGAGCGGCGACCCGACCGTCTACACGTACACGGCGGGCTCGAACATCGACGCCAATGGTTGGCGCGTGCAGATCAACGGCACGCCGCAGGCAGGCGATTCCTTCACTGTCGGCGACAACAGCAACGGCACTGGCGACAACCGCAACATGCTGCTGCTGGCTGGCCTCATGAATGAGCCGGTCATGGACAACGGCACCACGTCCCTGTCGCAGGGCATCGGCAAATTCGTCGGCGATATCGGCGTCAAGACCAATCAGGCTCAGGTGACGGCTGCCGCGCAGAAGGTGGTGGCCGAGGAAGCGGAGGCATCGATGCAGTCCGTGTCCGGCGTCAACCTCGATGAGGAAGCCGCCAACCTGTTGCGTTTTCAGCAGGCCTACATGGCCATCTCGCAAATGATTCGAGTCGCGGACAGCTGCTTCCAGTCCGTGCTCGATGCGACCCGCGGGTGAGCCCGGATGCCTTTTTGAAGACACTTAACGTGTCTTCAAACCGGGCGAACGCCGGTACACGGATGTAACGGCTGGCTAACGTTCCAGGGATGGCTGCTTGAGAAGAGGTCTGAATATGCGCATGTCCACTCTCGGTTTTTCGATGGGCTCGCTCAACGCGATGCTGACGCAGCAGTCGGCGCTCGCGAAGCTGCAGAATCAGATGGCGCTGGGTCTGCGTGTCATTACGCCGGCCGACGATCCGATTGCTTACGTGCACATCCAGGAGCTGCAGCGCTCGCAGGCCGAGTCCGAGCAGTTCGCCAAGAACAGCACGATCGCGAAGAATCGTTTGAGCCTGGAGGAGCAGGCGTTCGTCGATACCACCAATGTCATGACGCGCGTGCGCGAGCTGGTGGTGCGGGCGGGCAATACCGCGACCTTGAGCAACGCCGATCGCGAATCGATTGCGACCGAGCTGGCACAACGCCTGGACGAGCTGCAGGCCATCGCGAATCGCCAGGACGGCAACGGCGAATTCCTGTTCTCGGGCTATTCGACCAAGACGCAGCCGTTCTCCGGCGGCAGCGGCACGCCGATCAACTATGTGGCCGACCAGGGCTCGCGTCAGCTGCAAATCTCCAGCACGCAACGTATCGCCGATAGTCACAACGGCTTTGAAGTGTTCGTGAACATTCGGGAAGGCAATGGCACGTTCTCGACGGCCGTGAACATGGGCAACACCGGTTCGGGCGCCATCGACGTGGGCACGGTGGTCGATCGGCCCAGCTGGATACCGGACGATTACACCATCCGGTTCACGTCGCCGACCGCTTATGAAATCACCGACGGCGCCACTCCGGCGAACGTGGTGCAGGCCGGCACCTATACCGCCGGCAGCGCAATTACATTCAATGGCGTGAGTGTCACCATCGCCGGCGCGCCGGCGACCGGCGACACGTTCACCGTAAATCGCAGCCGCAATGAGAGCATCTTCGAGACGATTGGAAATATCGTCGATGTGCTCAGGCTGCCCGCGGGCGATGCAACGGCGAACGCCAAGTTGACGACATCGCTCCAGGGCGGGCTGCAGCAGCTGGATCAGGCAACCGATCATTTCCTCAGCGTGCGAGCGCAAGTGGGCGTTCGTTTGGGATCGATCGACGCAGCCGACGCGACGCGCGAGTCGATGGATATCGATACCGCCAGCGCGCTATCAGATCTGCGCGATCTGGACTATGCGCAGGCGCTCACAAAGATGAACCAACAGCTGGTCGGTTTGCAGGCGGCGCAGCTGTCCTATAGCAAGATCTCCAACCTGTCGCTCTTCAACTACCTGCGTTGAGCCTGGCGAAGCCCGGTAAAAGTCGCGCCTTTTGCCGGGCGTCATCGAAAGGGCCTCGGCCGCTTTCGATCATGAACCAGACGCCTGCTGCGTAGGCTTTTTACCCTGTGCGCGCCACTGTTAACAGTCTGTCCGTGACCGAGTCCTCAGTTTGTATCGCTAGGGGAAACCCCACTCAAGTTCGCCTTCAAGTTCCTTGGGGGCGCACCGATACAGGACTCGAACAGCAGTCCGGCGCACATCACGCCGTAAGTGCTGAGAGCAAGCCAAAGGACAGGGGTCCGGCGGCAAGGTAATCACCAGGAGTTATTCATGGCACTTGTTATCAACACGAACGTGATGTCGCTGAACGCTCAGCGTAACCTGTCGACATCCGCCAACCAGCTGGCGAACTCTCTGCAGCGCCTGTCTTCCGGTCTGCGCATCAACAGCGCGAAAGACGACGCCGCCGGTCTCGCCATTTCCGAGCGTCTGACTTCGCAGATCAACGGTCTCAACGTCGCTGCTCGTAACGCAAACGACGGTATCTCGCTGGCGCAGACGGCCGAAGGCGACCTCGCCCAGATCGGCAACAACCTGCAGCGTATGCGTGAGCTGGCGGTGCAGTCTGCCAACGCGTCCAACAGCGCCTCCGACCGCGCTGCGTTGAACGCCGAAGTGCAGCAGCTCGCCGAGGAAATCGACCGCGTTGCCCAGGCTTCTTCCTTCAACGGCGTGAAGCTGCTCGACGGTTCGTTCCAGGCTCAGACCTTCCAGGTCGGCGCCAATGCGACGTCCACCGACCAGATCACTGTCTCTTCGATCACCAATGCCCGCTCGAGCGCGCTCGGTGCGTTCAACGGTTTCCAGGCGAACAACCAGACGGTGACCTACAACGCCGCTGGCGGCACGTTCTCCGTGGACACCGGCGCTGGCGCCGTGAACATCGCGGGCGGTGCGACTCTCGCGACCGACGCGAAAGTGCTGGTCAACGCGATCAACTCGCAAGGCATCCAGGGCCTGACCGCCCATGCCGACGCTACGGTTGCCGCTGGTAACCTGACCGGCGCGGGCACCGTGACGGCCACTGGTAACTCGACGCTGACCATCAACGGCATCCAGATCACGATCGCCGGCTCGGCCAGCTCCGCTTCCAACATCGCCAATGCGCTCACTGCGATCAACGCGCAGTCGGCTGCTACGGGCGTGACGGCGGTGGACACGGGCGCAGGCCTGCAGCTGACGGCTGCTGACGGTCGTAACATCAGCGTCGGCAACTTCGCCGTTGGTGGTGCCACGGGCGCCAACTTGGCCAGCTACGGCCTGGGTGGTTTGACCAACCATACCGCGACGTTCGACATCAACTACGTTGCTCCGAACGACGTTACGACGATCACCTTCGGCGGCACGCTGGCCACCGGTCTCGGCAACGCGGCCAACACGATCGCGCAGACCGGTACCGCCATCAGCGCCATCGACGTGACGACCTCTGACAATGCGCGTAACGCGCTTGCCTCGATCGACGCGGCCCTGGGCCAGATCAGCAGCGCCCGCGCTTCGCTCGGTGCGACGCAGAACCGCTTCCAGTCGGTGGTTGCCTCGCTGCAGACCACCGCCGAGAACTTGACTGCTTCGCGCAGCCGAATTCAGGACGCGGACTTCGCGTCTGAAACGGCCGCCATGACTAAGGCCCAGATCCTGCAGCAGGCAGGCACGGCGATGGTCGCGCAGGCGAACTCGGCCCCGCAGAACGTTCTGTCGCTGCTGCGCGGCTAATGGGTAGCTTCAGATGAGCAGGCTTGACGCAAGTCAGGTCGAAGCGGGCGGGGAGGTCGTAAGATCTCCCCGCTCGCCGTCATTTCCGCAGCCGACCACGGCTGCCGAAGTGGCGCATGTGCAAAGGCCGGTGGTTCAACCCGCCAGCGAGCCTGCGGCTGAAGACGTGCAGCGCGCGGCTCAGCAGTTGGAAACATTCATGCAGAGCATGAATCGGTATCTGGAATTTCGGGTCGATGAGGACAGCGGTCGCACGGTGGTCACGGTCAAGGACAAGACCACGGGCGAGACCATCCGGCAGATCCCTGCCGAAGAAATCATGCGCCTGGCACAGAACCTGGGCGGCAAGGCGCACACCGGTCTGATCGATCAGACCGTGTAACGAACAAGGAACAAGACATGGCAACTTCAGGTGTGGTGGGCGGCTCGACGATCGACGTGAACAGTCTGGTGTCCCAGCTGGTCGCGGCCGAACGCAAGCCGCTGGACGATCAGCTGGCGCGTGCTGTTTCCAAGAACACGCTGCAGGTTTCCGCTACCAGCGCATTGCTGGGCGCGCTCTCGTCTTTTCAGTCGGCCCTGAACTCGCTGAAGACCACGAACGTGTTCAGCGGTCGCTCCACCACGAGCACCAACAAAGACGTCGTGACCGCCACCGCCACGGCCAATGCCGCGCCGGGGCGCTACGACATCCAAGTCGAGCGGCTCGCAAGTTCGCAACAGATTTCCTCGACCGCGTTCCCCGCCGGTGCCACCACGGTGGTCGGCTCCGGCACTCTGACCCTGTCGCTGGGCGGAACCAGTTTCAGCATCAATGTCGCCGATCCCGCCAACACGCTGGCCGATATTCGCTACGCCATCAACTCGGCGAGCGACAATCCCGGCATCAGCGCCGCGATCATCAATGCCGCGGACGGCGCGCATCTGGTGCTGACCTCGACCAAGACCGGCGCCTCCAACGCGATTCAAGTGACCCAAACGGGCACGCTGTCGGCGCTCGAGTACACGAGTGATAACCAGGCGAACTACACGCAGTTACGCCCGGCGCAGGATGCGCAGGCGACTGTGGCCGGTTTTGCGGTGACCAGCGAAACCAATACCCTGGCGAGCGTGATCGACGGTGTGACCTTGAACCTGGCGTCGGCCTCGCCGGGCACGACCGTCAGCGTCGAAGTGGTCTACGACAAAGCCGCGGCGAAGGACAAGATCAACGCCTTCGTGACCGCGTACAACTCACTGCGCAGCATGATGACGCGCCTCGGCGGCTACGACGCCGCCAGCAAGACCGGCGGTCCGATGCTGGGTGATTCCATTCTAAGCAGCATCGACGCGGAAATTCGCCGCACATTGTCCAGTCCGGTGAACGAGGCCGGCGCCAACGTGCAGACGCTGGCCGCCATCGGCATCACTTCTTCGGCAAAGGACGGCACGCTGTCCATCGATGCCAGCAAGCTCGACGCCGCGCTGGCCAACGACTTCGACGGCGTGGCGCGTCTGTTCGGCAATCCCGAGACCGGCGTGGCCGCGAAGCTGCACGCGCAGATCACCGATCGCCTGGCCGATGGCGCCGCCATCGACACGCGCAACAAGAATCTGCAGGCCGAGCAGCGCGCGCTGACCAAGAAGAAGGACGATATCGACGTTCGCATGGCGATCGTCAAGCAGACCTACATGAAGCAGTTCACGCGTCTGGATACGCTGCTGTCGAGCCTGTCCTCGACCTCGGCCTACCTGTCGCAACAGCTCGATTCGCTGCCGGGTTGGTCGTCGAAATAACAGTGACTAGAGCACGGTTTCGGCGCCTCAAGTAAGCACGTCGGGCGCCGTTATCTCCTTCAAGGATTGATGGAGCATTGCAAGCATGCTGGGTTACGCAAAATCGTCGAATCTCGCTGCCTATCAGAGCGCCGCCGCTCATGGTGGCGTGGCGGCTTCGGACCCGCATCGCTTGATCGTGATGTTGCTGGACGGCGCGCTGGAGCGCATCGCCACCGCGCGTGGCTGTATGCAGCGCAACGAGACGTCCGAGAAGGCACGTCTCATCAATCGTGCCATGTCCATCATCGGTGAGCTGCGTAACAGTCTCGATTTGCGCAATGGCGGACAGATCGCCGCCAATCTCGCTGAGCTGTACGATTACATGTGCCGCCGCCTGCTGCTCGCCACCACCGAAAACAAGGTGGAGATGCTCGACGAAGTCAGCACGCTGCTGCATGAGATCCGCAATGCGTGGCTGGCGATTGCTCCGGAGGGCCGTGGCAGATGAGCTCGATTATTGCCGATGGCGTACTAGCGGCGACTCATAAGCTCGTCCAGCAGGCCATGACTGGCCAATGGCAGCTCGTGCCGAAGACGGTGCAGGAGCGTCGTGAGCTGCTCAACAATCTATCGGCGTCTGCATCGCCGCAGGATCGTCAATGGCTGGGCGCGCTCCAGCAGGCGATGGCAGAATCCGATGCGGCCGTGGCCAAGATCGCCCCGGCGAACGTACTGACTCATTTCGATACCCAGGCACAGACACAAGGAACGGTCGCGAACGGTGTGCTCGATACGCCCGACTCGGCTGCGGTGGACAGCATGATGGAGCTGCTCAGACAGAGCAGATAGCTGCTATGTACGAAGGATTAGACACGGTCATTCTGTACGAAGAGCTCGCCTACGAAGACGTGTTGCCGGTGGCATGGAGGCCGCTGCCCGAACCTTTCGATCCCGCCATCGTCGGCAGCTTCGCCGATCGCAATCTGCGCGTGTTGCAGGCGGTCGCCGCGCTCGATGAGCACGGCCAGATCGACAAGCCCGACGAGAGCTCGCCGCATGCCGCCGACATCCTGCGGCTGGAAATGAAGATGAATCTGCTGCTGGACATGGTTGGCGCGCTGCTGATCGCCAGCCGTCCGCGACCCAAACCGGGTGCCGTGCGCTTCAATGCGCTCGGCGGTGTGTTCCAAGGCACCTCGCCGTTCCCGCCCTTGGGCAATCAAGGCGTGCTCGAGGTCTACCTGCGCGATTGCGTCGCCGATCCGTTGCGACTGTTCGGCCGCATCGCTTCGGTAAGCCCTGACGGTAAGGTCAAGGTGCGCTTCGTGCCGCCGGGGGAGAACATTTCGGATCTGCTCGAGAAGCTCGCGTTCCGCAAGCATCGACGTCAGGTCGCGGGCGTGCGCCAGCCCAAAAAGTAATCCTTGCAAACCCGCGCCGTGCGTTGAGTCGGCAAGTGTTGTCACACCCACGAAGTGTGACGCGCGTCGCACCCCATTTGCGCGCGCCAATCGACCGACGCAGTTTCGGTACTGCTTAGCCGCGACAAAAGTGCGCGCCAGTGCGCATTTCCTTGCGGTCGACACCATGGTTTACTCAGCACCTCCCTGAGCTGGGCGCCAAATTTCTGGCAGCAGTTCACGCACATGAGGCGTTCAGGGATAGCCTGATAGAGCCATTTATTCCCAAGTCCAGAATGCCTGTCAGGCAGACAAAGAACAGACGCGTTTCGGCGCGAGGCATAAGGAATGATGTTGAACGACACCCAGGCGAGAAGCCTGACCATCCAGCAAGCCGTCGTCTACGACAGCGACACTGGGCGGGCAGAAAAAGTCGCGGAAGTTTTGCGTGAGCTGAGTCTCGAACCCCTGCTGATCGATCACTGCGCGCTGATGCGCGCCATGATCCAGACCCCGAACAATCCGCCGGCGCTGCTGGTCGGCGATGTCGCGGACTGCGACTGGGTCGAGCTGGGTGCCGCTTTGCGGGAGCAGCTGAGCGACATCCCGGTGGTCGCCTACGGTTCGGCGTCGGTGGCGGAGCAGTTGATCGCTGCGGTCGGAGCTCCGCGTGTGCGCCGTCTCACATTTCCGTTCAAGCCCGCGGTGCTCGGCACCGCTTTGCGCATGCCTGCGCAAGCGACACAGGCCGAGATCAACGAAGTGGCCATGCCCACGGGCAGCTCGGCCGCGATTCGCGATGTCACGCGCCTCATTCGTCAGGTCGCCGCTCACGATTCCAGCGTGCTGATCCTGGGCGAGTCGGGCACTGGTAAGGAGCTGGCTGCTCGTGCCGTCCACGAGGCGAGCCCGCGTCGCCAACGTCCGTTCGTCGCCATCAACTGCGGTGCCATCCCCGCGGAGTTGCTGGAGAGCGAGCTGTTCGGACACGAGAAGGGCTCCTTCACCGGCGCCATTGCGGCTCGGAAGGGCCGCTTCGAGATCGCCGAGGGCGGCACGCTGTTCCTCGACGAGATCGGCGACATGAGCTTGCCCATGCAGGTGAAACTGCTCAGGGTTCTGCAGGAGCGCGTGTTCGAGCGCGTCGGCAATCACACGCCGATCCGCTGCAATGTGCGCATCATCGCCGCGACTCACCGCAACCTCGAGGAGTCGATCGCGAAGGGCACGTTCCGTGAGGACCTGTTCTATCGCTTGAACGTGTTCCCCATCGAAATGCCCGCGCTGCGCACTCGCATCGAAGATCTCGCGATGCTGGTACGGGACTTCTCGGAGCGGAACGTTGCCGAAGGTCGCAGCCGTGTAGAACTGACCGCACGTGCGCTCAAGGTGTTGAGCCACTCTCCGTGGCCTGGCAACGTGCGCGAGCTCGGCAACCTGATCGAGCGTCTGTCCATCCTGTGTCCGAATCGTCAGGTCGATGTGTCCGATCTGCCGCTGAAGTACCGCCCAGCGGACCTGCTCGCCGAGCTGGATCTCAGCGCCGATCTGGCATTGCCGGTCGAGACGCTCGAGTCGGAGCTGGAAGCGGAAGAGGCACTGGATGAAGACCGCGAGGTCATGTCCATGCTGTCGAGCGAGCCGAGCGAATTGGCGGTCGTGCAGCTGCCGCCCGACGGCATCGACCTGCGCGATCACTTGTTTACGATCGAGCGCGATCTGATCCAGCAGGCGCTGAGCCGCGCTGGCGGCACGGTCGCTCATGCGGCGCGTCTGCTGAAGCTGCGTCGTACCACACTCGTGGAAAAGCTTCGCAAATTCCACATGCTCAACGAGGCCGCCGCGTCGGAACTTTGACGGACGCGGCTCGCGCCTCACGCCGCCCAAGTGCTCCTTGAGCACTTCCCCGAATCAGATGGCCGCGCTTGCCGCGGCAAACCCTTGCCGGTGTGATGGGCTCCACAGGATTCGACGGCAAAACGGTGACCTCGCGGCTCTGGAACAGAACTTGCTCCCTTTGGGGTGGCAACCAGAGATCCGAACGAATGAGCGCAGTGTCACAAACAGAGTTCGACGACTCGAGAACCGAGCAGGCGGTCAATGACGACGCCGTTGCAGTCTCGAGCGCATCGAATTCGCCCTCCGACGACATGGTGGCGATCGCGGACACATCGCGACGCCTGGCCGACCTCGCGCGCCGCGTTGCTGCCAGCGACTGCACGGTGCTGATCGCGGGCGAGTCGGGCACCGGCAAGGAAGTGCTGGCTCGTTTCATCCATCGTCATTCGCCCCGCGCCAATCGCGCCTTCGTGGCAGTGAACTGCGCGGCGATTCCGGAAAACATGCTCGAAGCCATTCTGTTCGGCTACGAGAAGGGCTCGTTCACCGGCGCGCATGCCAGCCACGCCGGCAAGTTCGAGCAGGCGCAGGGCGGCACGCTGTTGCTGGATGAAGTGACCGAGATGCCGCTGGGCTTGCAGGCCAAGCTGCTGCGCGTTTTGCAGGAGCGCGAAGTGGAGCGCCTCGGCGGTCGTTCCTCGATCTCTTTGGACGTGCGCGTGCTTGCGACGACGAACCGCAACCTGCGGGCCGAAGTGGCCGCGGGGCGTTTTCGTGAAGACCTCTACTATCGCTTGAATGTGTTTCCTCTGCAGACCTCGCCGCTGCGTGAGCGTCGCGACGATGTGCTGCCGCTCGCCATGCGTTTGCTGACGGCCCGCTGCCGCGCCGGCGAGCGCATTCCGGCGTTGAGCGCCGATGCCGCTCACATGTTGTTGCTGTATCCGTGGCCCGGCAACGTGCGCGAGCTCGATAACGTCATGCAGCGTGCACTGATTCTGGCGAACGGCTCGGTGATTCACCCCGAGCACATTCATCTGGAGATCGAAGGTCTGGATGCATTGCCGGCCGCGCTGGCCGCCGCAAGTCAGACCGTTCGTGATTTCGTGGCTGCGCCTCAGCGTTCGGCCGCTCAGGAACCGTCACGCAGGAACGGCACGGCGGAGGGCGGCTTGTCCGATTCGCTTTCCAGTGCCGAGCGCGATTTGATTCTGGACGCTTTGCGTTCGGACAACGGCAACCGTCAGGCCGCCGCCAAGCGCCTCGGCATCAGCCCGCGCACGCTGCGTTACAAATTGCAGCGGCTGCGTGAAGCGGGTTTCGTGGTTCCTGCCGCCTGATACAGCTGGGGTAAGCACACATGTCTTCATTACAGATCGATGCCGTGCTCTCACAGATCCGCGCCATGCAGTCGCAGATCAAGGGTGTCGGCGCTCCGCAGAACGATGTCGCCAAAGTGGCGGGCGTGGAAAGCGCGGTTCAGGCGCCGACCAACTCGTTCGCGAATGTATTGAAACAAGGGCTGGATTCGGTAAGCCAGACGCAGGCGCGTGCCTCGGACCTGGCGACCAAGTTCGAGCAGGGCGTGCCCGGCGTCGAGCTGCCGCAAGTGATGTTGGAAATGCAGAAGGCCAGTGTTTCCTTCCGCGCGGTCACCGAAGTGCGCAACCGCTTCGTGAGCGCGTATCAGGAAATCATGAACATGCCTATCTAGGCCTGAGCATCGCTGCATGAATCTGAAGTCTGTGAAATTTTTTATGGAACGCGTTGGGTACGTTCGGAGTGAAGGATGAGCGCTGAAGCAGCAGCATTGCCGTCACCTGCGCAGCAGATGGCGGGTGTGCCGGAACAGTCGACACCGGCGCAGCCGCCGCGTCCGACGCTCATTCCGCCGGCGTTCAAGCCGCTCGCACTGCTGATCGGCATCGCGGCCGCTGTGGCTGCAGGCGTCGGCATCGTGCTGTGGTCGAAGGAGCCGACTTACAGTCTGCTCTACGGCAACCTCGGTCAGCAGGATGCCGCGCAGATCGCGCAGGCGCTCGATACAAACGGCATTCCCTACAAGCTCGAAGGCAGCGGCACCATCACCGTGCCGGCCGATCGCGTGCACGATGCACGTTTGAAACTCGCCGCCCAGGGCCTGCCCGAAAACGAGGGCGGCTTCTCCGTCATGTCGAAGGATCCGGGCTTCGGGGTCAGTCAGTTCATGGAAGGTGCGCGTTATCAGCACGCTCTGGAAACCGAGCTGGCTCGCACCATCACCAATTTGCAGGCGGTCGAAGGTGCGCGCGTGCACCTTGCGTTGCCGCGTCAGTCCGCTTTCGTCCGCGATCGCCGCAAGCCGAGCGCGTCGGTGTTCCTGCAGATGAAGCCGGGCCGTCGTCTGGAATCGGAGCAGGTCACCGCGATCGTCAATCTGGTGGCGTCCAGCATTCCTGAGCTGGAAGCGCAGCAGGTCACGGTGGTCGATCAGCAAGGTCGTCTGTTGTCATCGCCCGATTCGAATACCGAGCTGGCCGAGCGCGACAGGCAGATGGGAATCGCGCGTGAGCTCGAAGATCGTTATACGCAGCGGGTTCAGCAGCTGTTGGCTCCGCTGGTCGGCAGCGACCGAGTGCGCGCGCAGGTGGTCGCCGATGTGGAGATGTCGACGACGGAAGAGGCTCGCGAGCAGTATCGCCCCGAAAGCCAGATCGTTCGCAGCGAGCAATTGGCCGAAGAAACCAGCCGCAACGGCTCGGGTCCGCAAGGCGTGCCGGGTGCGTTGACGAATCAGCCGCCGCAGCCGGGTACCGCGCTGCCGCCGGGTACGAGCGCGGCTCCAGCTCAGGCTGCGAACGCGAACGCGAACGGCGCCGCTACTGTCGCGGCGCCGGACAACACGTCCAAGCAGCAGACCCGTAACTACGAGATCGATCGCACGGTCGCTTATACCAAGTTGCCGGCGGGTCGTTTGAAACGACTCACCGTGGCCGTGCTGGTGGACAACCTGCGCACCACTGCCGAAGACGGCGCCGTGAGAGAAACGGCGATCACGCCCGAGCAGATCGAGAACATGACGCGCCTGGTCAAGGACGCGATCGGCTTCAACGAAGCGCGCGGTGACAGCGTCAGCGTCGTCAATCAGTCGTTCCGCGGCGAGACCAAGCCCGATGACTTCGTGGCGGACAAGATCCCGCTGTGGGAACAGCCGCTGATCCGCGACGTGGCGAAGCTGGTCGTGGGCTTGATCGCCTTGCTGGTGCTGGTGTTCAGCGTGCTGCGCCCGATGCTTCGTAGCCTGTTGGGTGTGCCTCCGAAGCCCGAGAAGAAGAGCAAGGACAAGAGCCAGGACTCGAAACAAATTGTGCAGCAAGTAACGCCAGTGGCCATGGCGGCAGTAGCTGCAGCTGACGGCGCCGCCGCGGCACCGCTCGATTATGACGGACAGATCGCAGCAGCCCGCGCTTTGGTGACGCAAGATCCTGCGCGTGTGGCGCAGTTGGTAAAGACTTGGGTTGGCGACGATGAGTAGGGAAAAGGCGGAAACCAAGCGCAATGGCACCGAGCGTGCGGCCATTCTGTTGCTGTCGCTCGGCGAGGCCGAAGCGACCGAAGTGATGAAGCACATGGGCGCCAAGGATGTGCAGCGCATCGGCGCCGCCATGACGCAGCTCCAGAACATCTCGCGTCAGGAAGTGCAGGGTGTGCTCGCGGAGTTCACCAGCGAGCTGGAGGAAAAGACTGCACTGGGCATCGGCGTCGACGACTATCTGCGCAAGGTGCTGATCGGCGCGCTCGGCGAGGACAAGGCCGGCGGCGTCATCGATCGCATCCTGTTCGGTCGCTCCAGCAAGGGTCTCGAAGCGCTGAAGTGGATGGATGCGCGCGCAGTCGCCGAACTGATCCGCCAGGAACATCCGCAGATCATTTCTATCGTGCTCGCGTATCTCGATGCCGATCAGTCGGCGGAGATCCTGTCGCAGTTCCCGGATTGGTTGCGTGCGGACGTGATCATGCGTATCGCTACGCTCGACGGCATTCAGCCGACGGCATTGCACGAGCTCGATGAAGTGATCGAGAAACAGTTTGCCGGTAAGACCGGCGCGCTCAAGACTTCAGTGATCGGCGGCATCAAGACGGCGGCGCAGATCATGAATTTCCTGGACTCGAGCCAGGAGACCGTGCTGATCGAGAACATCCGTAAAGTGGACGATTCGCTGGGCGGCAAGATTCAGGACCTCATGTTCGTGTTCGGCGATCTGGTCGACATCGACGATCGCGGCATGCAGGAAGTGTTGCGCGCGGTGCCGGGCGAGAAACTGCTGCTCGCCATGAAGGGCGCCGACGACGAGCTCAAGTCGAAGATCTTCAGGAACATGTCGCAGCGTGCGGCGGAAATGCTCAAGGACGATCTCGATTCGCGCGGCCCGGTGCGTCTGTCCGAAGTGGAAGCCGCGCAGAAAGAAATCCTGCTGCAGGTTCGTAAGATGGCCGAGGCCGGCACCATTCAGCTCGGCGGCAAGGGTGAAGAGTTCGTATGACGTCACCGTCGCGGTACGAACTGCCGAGCATCACCGCCGCCATGGCCGTGCAGGGGCGTCGCCCCGGCAAGACCGTGCAGGAGCTGGAAGATCTCGAACAGCGCACTTACGAAGAGGCGTATGCCAAGGGCCACGCGGAAGGTCGCGCCCAAGGCCTGGCTGCCGCCGAGCGCGAGATGATTCCGCAAATCGAACAGCTGCAGGCGCGTGTGCAGCGGCTCGACACCATCATCAATTCATTGGCTCGCCCGCTGGATGAGCTCGACCCGGAAGTCGAGGACCAGCTGTTGCAGCTCGCCCTGACGATCGGCCGTCATCTGGTGCGTCGTGAGCTGCGCATCGATCCGAGTCAGGTCATCGCGATTATTCGAGAGACCGTGGCTCTGTTGCCTGCGTCGGCGCGCGATGTGCGAGTTCATTTGCATCCTGAAGATGCCGCAGTCGTGCGTGAGAAGCTGTCGACGCCGGTCGGCGAACGGGTCTGGACGATCGCCGAAGATCCTGTGATGGGGCGAGGCGGTTGTCGTGTGACGACCGAGACGGCGCAGATCGACGCGCGTTTGGATACGCGCATCGGCAGCGTCATCAGTGCGCTTCTGGGCGATGAACGTGTGACTGCTGGCCGCGGTGAAGAGCCGTCGGCTGAAGCCGGCACCTCAGCGGACATGTTCGATAACGGCTCGGAGCCTGCATGAGCACTCCAGCCCTGCAATTGAAGCGCGGCGCGAACTGGGCCAAGCAGCTGCAGCGTGCCTCTCGTCTGGTCGATCGATTGGAGCCACCGCCGGTCGAAGGTGTGCTCACCCGCATGATTGGCCTCACGCTCGAAGCCGCCGGCTGTCAGGCTGCTATCGGCGATCGTTGTGATGTGTTGGGATCGAACGGTCATAGCGTCGAAGCCGAAGTCGTCGGCTTCTCCGGCGATCGTTTGTATCTCATGCCCACCGGCGACATTCACGGTTTGAAGCCGAACGCTCGCGTCGTTCCTCGCACCGGCGCGGGCACGGCAATCGTCGGTCCGCAGCTCATGGGGCGCATCATCGATGGCGGCGGCAATGCGCTCGACGGCCTTGGGCCGCTGAACTGCGAAGATCGCATTCGTATGATCGGCGCGCCGATCAATCCGCTGATGCGCAAGCCTATCGAAGAACCGCTCGATGTCGGCGTGCGCGCCATCAACTCGTTGCTCACGGTGGGGCGCGGTCAGCGTATCGGCTTGTTCGCAGGCAGCGGCGTGGGTAAGAGCGTGCTGCTCGGCATGATGGCTCGCTACACCACTGCGGATGTCATCGTCGTCGGTCTGATCGGCGAGCGTGGTCGCGAAGTGAAAGAATTCGTCGAACGCATTCTCGGGCCGGAAGGCCTGGCTCGGTCCATCGTCGTCGCGTCGCCGGCCGACAACCCGCCGCTGATGCGTTTGCACGGCGCGTGGCGTGCCACTGCCATCGCCGAGTATTTCCGCGATCAAGGCAAGAACGTTTTGCTGATCATGGACTCGCTCACGCGTTTCGCTCAGGCGCAGCGTGAGATCGGCCTCGCGATCGGCGAAGCGCCGGCAACCAAAGGTTATCCGCCGTCGGTGTTCGCCAAACTGCCGCAGCTCGTCGAGCGTGCGGGTAATGGCGACAGCGGCTCGGGCTCGATCACCGCGTTCTATACGGTGCTCAGCGAAGGCGACGATCAGCAGGATCCGATTGCCGATTCGGCGCGCGCGATTCTCGACGGTCACATCGTGCTGACGCGTCGTTATGCCGAAGCGGGCCACTATCCTGCGATCGACGTCGAAGCGTCCATCAGCCGCGTGATGCACGAGATCGTGCCGCAGGAGCATTCGGCGATGGCGCGGCAGTTCAAACAAGCTTTGTCCACGTTCCAGCAGAATCGCGACCTGATCGCGATCGGCGCTTATAACAAGGGCAGCGATCCGCGCATCGACGCGGCTATCGCCGCATGGCCGGCGATGCAGAAGTTCCTGCAGCAGGACGTGCACGAGTCGGTCGACTATCGCACCAGCCTCGCGAACCTGCAGGCGCTGGTCGGAGGCGGCTGATCTAGATGAAACGAGCCAAACGACTCGAACCTGTTCAACACATCGTCGATGAGGCGCAGAAGCGGCTCGCGATGAGTGTGGCGGCGTTCGAGAAGCGTTTGCTGGACGGCGAGCAGAAACTCGACGAACTGGTGCGCTACAAGGCCGAGTACGAACAGGGCTTTCAGCAGCGGGCTACTGGCGGTATCGGCGTGACCGAGCTGCGCGATTACCAGGCCTTTCTCGCCAGGTTGGCCGAGGCGATCAAACAGCAGCAGGCGCTTGTGAACCGCGCCCGCGCTGAAGCTGAGGCTGAACGCCTGAAGTGGCAGGAAGCTTTGAGACGTTCCAAGGCGCTGGGCCATGTGGTCGAGCGCTGGCAGGCCGAAGAGCGCCACGTGGCCGAACAACGCGAGCAGCGCGAAAGCGACGAGCGCGCCCAACGAAAGATTTCCCGACCCTGATCCGATCATGACGCCCAGTGTTCCCTTTGCAGGTACTCCCATGCCAGTCGCCAGCACTTCCACGTCCGGCGCCGCTGCTCCAGCGACGTCGTCGGCCGCGCCGTCCAGCGTCTCGGTGGATTTCGTGTCGATGTTGGGTCAGCTCGCCGGCGCGGTCGCGCCGACGCCTGCCTCGACAGCCATGCAGACCGTGTTGCCCGTGACGAAGGACGCCGATGAGCTCGATACCGATGCCGAGTCCACCGACATGCTCGGCATGATGCCGTTGTCGTTGCCAGTGATGCCGACCGACGTGCAAGCCGATGCCAATGCGCAGGCTGCGGCGCTGCTCGGTGTCGGTGTGGCGAAGGAGAAGAATGCTGTCGCACCCGAGGCGCAGCTGCTGAGCGATTTGATCGAACCCGAGCAAACCTCCAGCCAGGGAAAGTTCGAGATACCGCAACTGCCGTCGAACGATGGATCGCCGTTGCGTCAGGCCGAGTCGGCGCATGCCCGCCCGGTGAATGTTCCTGTCGGCAACGAGCAGTGGGCCGATGAGATCGGCTCGCGCATGACCATGATGGTGGAGCAGGGCAAGCACACGGCGTCGCTGCGTTTGTCGCCCGAACATCTCGGTCCGCTCGAGGTGCGGATTACGATGAATGGCGATCAAGCATCAGTGCAGTTCGGCGCCGCCCACGTCGATACGCGCAATGCCCTCGAAAACGCGTTGCCTCGCCTGCGTGAAATGTTCGCCTCGCAAGGCTTGTCGCTGGCGGATGCTAACGTTTCTCGTGAGCCGCCGCGGCAGCAGCAGAATCCCACGCCGCAATCTTCGTCTTCGTCGTCTGGCTTCTGCGGCGAAGAGGGCACGACTTCCGTGTCAGCCGCGCAGGTCCGCCTCGGACTGCTCGACGCGTACGCTTAGGTCACCCTTTCTTTCTCAGTCCGTCATAGATAGAGAACACCCACGGTCGCAAGGCCAGCAGCAGTCCCATACTGCGCTTGTCCTTTTGGGGAAGTCCGGAGTCGAGCGCGGCCAGTTCCGCGAAGTCTCGTGCGAGCAACTCGGCCTTGCGCGTCAGGATCTTTGCTGAAGCGTCGGACAGCTCGGCCGAAGCGAAGCTGATCGATTCGTGGCGGCCGGTGAAGTCGGCCTGCAGGAATTCTGTCTTTACCTGCTGCTCATAAAGCCGTCGCACCGGCCCGTTGCTGCGCCAGGAGATCACATTCGACGTGCGCAGCCTAACCCGCATTTTTGGCTGCAACTCGATCAGCTTCGCCGCATCGAGCTTGACCAACAGCCGCCGCAGCTCCCGTTCCGACAGGTCCAGCTCGGTCGCGATCGCCGGGCTGTCGCGGCCGTTGAGCAGCAGATGAAAGCAGGCGAGCAGGCGGGAGTCACTGGCCAGTATCTCCTCCTGCTCGATGGTGAGTTGCTGAACGCCGGGACTGGTTTGTTGCGCCGCCATTCTGGCGACTTCCATGATGCTCAAGCCCAGCGCCGTACAGATCTGCTCCAACCGCGCCAGGGAGAAGGTCTCCTCGGCAAAGATACGTTTGATCGAGGCTTCGCTCAGGCCGACGGCTGTGGCCAGGTCGCGATAAGTCGTGCCTCTGGCCTTCAGGCTGCGCTTCAACACGGCAATGATCTGCGCGCACTCGCTCATCGGGTCGGCCTCCAGTCCAGTCCGGTGAGGCTCAGGGTATTGAATTGCGCTACTTTCGCAAGTCTGGTTGCGAAATCCGAGTGCCTCTCCGCACGCTTCCCGGACTCCACGGTTGTATCAAGGGAACGGTATGAGTGCGCTGGCTTCACGGGATGAGCACCGCGAGATCTGTAACGACAAACACTCCCACCTCAATTCGACCAGCATGCTCGGGCGCATTGCGCCGAGGTCGGTGGAAGACGTGGTCAGGGCTGTACGGCAGACCGGACAACGGGGCCAGAGCCTGAGCGTCGCGGGGGCCTGTCACGCGATGGGCGGACAGCAGTTTGCGACGGATGCGTGGCTGCTCGATATGCGCTCGATGGACCAGGTGCTCGATTTCGACCGGGATCGAGGCATCGTCCACGCGCAGGCGGGCATCACGTGGCCGGACTTGATCCGACACTACGTGATCGCGCAGCGTGATGGAGCAAGTGCGTGGGGCATTCGGCAGAAACAAACTGGAGCTGATCGCCTGACGCTGGGTGGCGCCGTCGCTGCGAACATTCACGGCCGAGGTCTCGCCTATGCGCCGTTCGTCAGGGACATCGAAGCCGTCGAGGTGGTGCTCGCCGACGGCTCGATCGTCGAGTGCAGCCGCGCCCGCAACTACGATCTCTTCCGTCTGATTGTCGGTGGCTATGGACTGTTCGGTGTGGTGTCGTCGGTGAAATTGCGTTTGGTGCCACGGCAGAAGGTGGAGCGTGTCGTCGAGCTCGCGCGAGTGGAGCAAATCATGGAGCAGTTCCAGGAGCGAATCGATGCCGGCTATCTCTACGGCGACTTTCAATTCTCGAGCGCGCCGGAAGACCGCGGCTTCCTGTCTCGCGGCGTCTTTTCCTGTTACCGCCCGGTGGATCCCGACACTCCGATCCCGCCCGGTCAGATCCGGTTGTCGCCGGCCGACTGGCGCAGGCTGCTGTATCTCGCTCATCGCAACAAGCTGCAGGCCTTCAACGAGTTCGCAGATTTCTATCTGCAGTCCTCCGGTCAGATCTACTGGAGCGACACGCACCAGCTGAGCGTGTATCTCGACGACTATCACGGCAGGCTCGACGAGGTGCTGCAGCCGCAGGTCGCCGGATCGGAAATGATCACGGAGTTGTATGTGCCCCGGGCGCAACTGACTGCTTTCATGGAGGATGTGCGCAGAGATTTTCTGAGGCATCGGGTTGATTTCATCTACGGCACCGTGCGCCTGATCGAGCCGGATACGGAGACATTCATCGCCTGGGCTCGCGAGCGCTTTGCCTGCGTTATTTTCAATCTGCACGTAGACCATGACGCTCGCGGCCTGGCCACTGCGGCGGAGGCATTCCGCCGGCTGATCGATATCGCCATCCACCATGAGGGCAGTTATTTCCTCACCTACCACCGTCATGCCACGCTCGCTCAGCTGCGCACGTGCTATCCGATGTTCGAGCGATTCCTGGCGGCCAAGACGCGTTTCGATCCGCACGAGGTATTTCAAAGCGATTGGTATCGACACTACCGTGACCAGTTCGCGGAGGCTTGAAGCCAGCTCATCGGTTAGCATGCCTGCCTGTTCAAGAGAGGCTTCAGAGCATGCAGATCGAGTTCTGGTTCGAGTTTGCCAGCACGTATTCGTATCCCACGGCGATGCGCATCGAAGCGCTCGCGGCCAGTCGCGGCGTGCAGGTGGTGTGGCGGCCGTTCTTGTTGGGGCCGATTTTCAATCAGCAGGGCTGGAACGATTCGCCGTTCAATATTTACCCGGTCAAGGGACGCTACATGTGGCGCGACATGGAGCGACTCTGTGAAGAGCTCGGCCTGCCGTTCCGCAGACCCAGTGCGTTCCCGCGCAATGGATTGCTTGCTGCCCGAGTGGTTTGCGCTCATGCAGATGCGGCATGGGTGCCGGATTTCGTGCGGTCCGTCTATCGCGCGAACTTCGTCGAGGACGCGGAGATTTCCAATCCGGCCGTCGTGGAACGATGCCTGACCGACCTGGGTCAGGATGCCACAGCCATTCTTGCCGCGGCACAAACGCAGGCCGCCAAGGACAAATTCAGATCGCAGACAGCTGAAGCAATGGCGCGGGGCATTTTCGGCGCGCCCTCGTTCGTGGTTGGGAACGAACTGTTCTGGGGTAACGATCGCCTGGAAGCGGCAATAGCGTGGGTCTTGCGCTGATTTAAATTGTCAGACAATATAAATCCCGTCGGCCGACAACGGAACAGTCATTCATCCAACGGGAGATTCCAATGACGGAACTGCACGGCCGGAGACCTTTACCCCGCCTTCTGGCGTTGATCCTGTTCTTGGTCAGCTCGCTATTGCTGTTCAACCAGGTGACGCATGCGCAGACGGCGCCGAGTCACGACCCCTCGCGCATGATTCGCAATGTCGACGGGCGCTATTGGATATTTACTACCGGCGACGGCGTCTGGGCGATGTCGTCGAGCAATGCCAATTTCACCGACTGGCGGGTCGAGTCGCCGGTATTTCCAGTGGGCACGTGGCCCAGCTGGATCAACAACTATGTAAGCGGATTCAACGGCTTCTTCTGGGCGCCGGATGTCATCAATGTCAACGGTCAGTATCGTCTGTACTACTCGTGCGCCGGGCAGGGCGCAGCGGCGGCGATAGGACTGGCGACCGCGACCAATCTGGCCGGCCCGTGGACGGATCAAGGACTGGTCGTGGCCGGCAACAATGCCATCGATCCGGCGCCGCTGGTGGATGGCAGCAATCATTGGTTGACGTGGGGTAACTGGCAGACCGGCATCGATCTGCTGCAGTTGAATCCATCGAACGGCAAGCCGCTCAATTCCAGCCGCTGGGATCTGGTGCCGGGGCAGGTGGAAGCGCCGTATCTGCACAAGAACGGCAGTTATTACTATCTGTTCTTCCAGCGCGGCTTGTGTTGTAACGGCGTGAACAGCACCTACTACACCGTCGTCGGTCGCTCGACCAGCATCACTGGCCCGTATCTCGACAAGACTGGCGCGAGCGTGTTGAACGGCGGCGGCTCGGTGTTTCTGCCCAATCGCGATGGTCGATACATTGGGCCGGGGCACGTCGGCATCGGCGAAGGCAAGCTCACTTATCACTTCTACGATGGCAACGAGAACGGCGCGGCGAAGCTGAGAGTCACGACAGTGAGTTTCACCAATGGCTGGCCGGTGGCAGCGGGAGTGAACTTGCCGTCACAAGGTGGAGCGCTCGCGAACGGTACGTATCGAATCCGCAATCGCTCGACCGGCAAGTATCTGGACAATTTCGGTGCAACGGCCGATGGCGCGAACGTCGCACAGTGGGCCTCGAGCAACAGCGCGAATCAGCGCTGGATACTCACGACTTCCGGCGGCTATTCGAGATTGCGGGCGGTGACGGGCGGAAAATATCTGGATAGCGTGGGGCGCACGGCGGACGGCTCGGCAGTAGGTCAATGGGCGGACAGCCCCAGCTTCAACCAGCAGTGGACGCTCGTTGCGGTCGATTCGTACTACAAGCTCATCAATCGAACCAGCGGCAAGGCCGTGGATACTGGCGGGCAGACGGGCGACGGCGCCGTCATGCAGTTCTGGTACGACAACATTAGTTTCAATCAGCAGTGGGCGTTCGAGTACGTCAGCTCCGCGACCAGTCCATAGTTCTCATTTGCCAGGCATGGCCGGGGTCGTCCCGGCCATGCTCGCCGCGTACTCTCGTGTGCGAGTGTCCCGAGTCAAGACTTCCACAGCCGCGGCGCGCAGCTGATCTGCAGGCACATCCGACAGATCGCCTCGTGCGGATGTTGAACCGTGCGCGGCCAGGTAAGCCTGCAGATCGCGTATCACTCGCTTGTTCGCAAACAGGTGCGGCACCTGCTCGTCGTCGCCTTGATCGCGATTGAACTTGCCCAGCAGAAAGCGCAGCGAGTCTCGGGCCATCCACAGCTCGGTCAATTTGGCGCGATATTCCAATTCCCAGGGCGTCAGGCTGGGGAATTGCTGGAGATCCGCGAAGTGCTGAGTCTCATGGCCCAGCAAGCTGGCGCGGAACGCTTCGCTGTCCAAACCTTGCGGGAATGCGGGACCGACGGCATACAAACGTTCGTCCGTGGCCCAGCCGCCATTCGAGCTGCGCTCACAGCGCGCATACGAGCTCCAACCGCGCGTCACGAAGTCATCCAGCACCTCGAGTTGCACGGGGTATGCGCGCTCGGGCAGCTGGACTTCGCGCTTCGACGACTGCTGTTTGCGCCAGACCATCAGCTCTCGCAGCGGCGGCGTATTTCCCAGCTGCGAGTAATAGCCTCGCGCGCGCAGCTCGCGGGCGACGCGTTCATCCAGCTCGTCCCAATCATCGATCGCCGTCGTCTCGCCCAGCGCCGTGCTGAGGTCGCGCTGCAGTTGGCGGCTGTAAAAGTCGCGCTCCGGAGGTGACGTGAGAGAGTGCCACCAATACGTCTGATACAGGCCGAGCACCTCGCCGACGAATGGATCGCCTGCCTCCGGCCGTGAAGGCGGCGCAGCGTTGCTGCCGAAGCGCTGAAACATGCACCGTCGATAGGCGGCGTCTTTGCCGCCAAAGTTACTCCTCGGCACGGCTTGCAGATGCGCAGCTGCGAGCCTGGCATTGCCCTGGAGTGCGGCTTTGGTCGACTGGCCGATGGCCTCTTCGCCCGCGGCGGTAGTGACGCCGCCAGCTTCGCCGGCCAAGCAACTGTTAATGCTCAGCAGTCCGCAAGCGAATAGAATTGCGCCAGCCGCGGCCCGTCCGAATTGCTGAACCATCGCGTCCTCGGCGTGAGTTGCACTTCTTCCTGCGTTTCGACGCGCGTAGCGCTCGAAGGGTTACACGACGGATTCAATGAGCAACGGCTGCGATGACGCGCTGACCTGAGGTGACAAATTGAAACAGATGCTGCTCGTTGCGCTCGGCGGCGCCATCGGTTCGGTGGCGCGGTTCAAGCTGTCGGGGTGGGTGTTGCATGCGACGCCTAACTGGCGGTTCCCCGCCGGCACGTTCGCCGTCAATGTCATCGGCTGTTTGATTGCCGGGCTGCTGGCAGGCATGGCCGTGAAGCAGGATGTGTTCACGCCGGAAGCGCGGGTGTTGCTGTTCACCGGACTGCTCGGCGGATTCACGACGTTCTCGGCGTTTGGCCTGGAGACGTTGTTGCTGTTGAAGCGGGGCGAGGCGGGCGTGGCGGTGGCCAACGTGGTCGTGAGCATCGTCGTTGGCTTGCTCGTTGCATGGGTGGGCTACGGGATCACGACTCGTGGCGTGAGCTGAAGAGGAGCAGGCGATGAAGTTCGTGACGTGCACGCTGGCGGCCCATGGTGGGGCGATTCTGGACATCCTCAACGAGCAGATCCGCACTTCGACCGCGGTGTACGAGTATGTGGAGCGCACGCCGGACAGCATGGTGGCCTGGTTCAAGGCCAAGGACGCCAGGAATTACCCGGTCATCGGTGTGGAAGACGAGAGCGGCACGCTGATGGGGTTCGCCTCGTACGGTGTGTTCCGCGAACGTCCGGCATACAAGTACACCGTCGAGCACTCGGTGTACGTGCATCAGGATCACCGAGGCAAGGGTCTCGGACTGGTGCTAATGGAACGCTTGATCGAAGCAGCCCGCGCGCAGGATTTGCATGTGATGGTGGGCGGCATCGATGCCACCAATGCGGGCAGCATCGCCCTGCACGAGAAGCTGGGCTTCGTGCACGCGGGCACGATTCGGGAATCGGGTTACAAGTTCGGTACCTGGCTGGATCTGGCGTTCTATCAGCTGACTTTGCAGACGCCGCTCAGTCCCACAGAAGGCTGAGGCCGCGTCCACCCTTTGACGCTGGCTCGACGCGCACCGGCGCGCACTTGTGGAGCCCGTCACAGTTGCCCGCGCCAAGATTCTGTCGCGGCATTGCGGTGTGTCGCAGTTCACACTGTGTTTTTCGCGTATTTCCCTTCTGGATTAATGACTTGCATGCTCGCTAGGAAGCGTGGCACGTCGCTTGCTCTTATTGGGCGTGCGACGAAGTCTTCGAGGAATGCGCGATGTCTGATGCTCCTGCTGGTGACGCCCCCGCGGCGCCGCCCGGCAAATCCAAGATGCTGGTGATTGTGTTGTGCTCCGTCCTCGCTGCGGGAGCGGCGGGCGGTGGCGTTTATTTCATGACCGCCAAGAAGCAGAGCAGCGACGAGCATGAGGCAACCGCGGCCCCGGCCCCGAAGCTGCCGGCGATCTACAGCAAGTTCGATCCGCCGTTCGTGGTCAACTTCCAGAACAAGGGCATGACGCGCTTTCTCCAGGTCAGCATCGAAGTGATGACCCGGGATGCGGCGACCGCCGATATGCTCAAGCAGCACGATCCGAAGCTGCGCAACGATTTGTTGATGTTGCTGGGTGGCCAGACGTTCGAGACCTTGAACTCGCGCGAGGGTAAGGAACAGCTGCGCACCGAGGCGCTGAAGACTGTGGCGGACGTGATCGCGGCCGAAGGCGGCAAGGCCGAGAAGGTCGAGCAGCTGTACTTCACCAGCTTCGTGATGCAGTAACTCGCGGCGCCATCAAACTACAGAGATTGAGACATGTCCGGCAGTGACATTCTAAATCAAGATGAAATCGATGCCCTGCTACACGGTGTAGACAGCGGCACCGTCAAGACCGAGGCGCCCGCCGCGCCCGGCGAGGCGCGCAGCTACGATTTCTCAAATCAGGTTCGCATCGTGCGCGGGCGCATGCCCACGCTCGAGATGATCAACGAGCGGTTCGCGCGCCTGTTCCGCATCAGCCTGTTCAACCTGCTGCGCCGGACGCCGGAAGTCGCGGTCGCGCCGGTCAAGATGCTCAAGTTCAGCGAGTACGTGCACTCGTTGCACGTGCCGACCAATTTGAATCTGATCAAGATCATGCCGCTGCGAGGCACCGGCCTGATCGTGCTCGATCCGAAGCTGGTGTTCACCACGGTCGACAACTTCTTCGGCGGCAACGGCCGTTACGCGAAGATCGAGGGCCGCGAGTTCACCGCGACCGAGCAGCGGATCATTCATATGCTGCTCAAACATATTTTCGCCGACCTGAAGGAAGCCTGGTCGCACGTCCAGCGGCTGGATGTCGAATACATCAACTCCGAGATCAACCCGCACTTCGCCAACATCGTCAGCCCGACGGAAATCGTCGTGATCACGAGCTTCCACGTCGAGCTGGACGGCGGCGGCGGCGATATTCACATCACGATGCCGTACGCGATGATCGAGCCGCTGCGAGAGCTGCTGGATGCCGGCGTGGCGAGCGACCGTGTCGAGCACGATGAGCGCTGGGTCAGCGCGCTGAAGGAAGAGATGGAAGATGCCGACGTGGAGCTGAGCACGCTGCTCGGTCGCGCCCGGCTCACGATGCGCCAGCTGATGGATATGAAGGCGGGCGACATTCTGCCGTGCGACTTCAACGGCCGCGCCACGATCATGGCCGAGGACGTGCCCATCTTCAGAGGCAAGTTCGGTGTTTCCAATGGCCAGCAGGCCGTGCAGATCGAAGAGCGGATTTCCCGGGTGCGTCCGCGGCTGCTGGACGTTTTGAACGCGAAGGTTTGAACCCATGAGCATGAGTAGAGAAGCGATGGAGGCGGCCCAGGCCGCCCAGTTTGCCGAGCTGCTGGAGCAGGAGCAGCGTCAGCGCGCCGCCGCCGCTGCGCCCGAGCCCAGCATGCCGAGCGGCGCACCTGGCGATGTGAATCTGGACGTCATTCTCGACGTGCCGGTCACGCTGTCCATGGAGGTGGGCCGCACGCGCATTCCGATCCGCAACCTGCTGCAGCTCAATCAGGGCTCGGTGGTGGAGCTGGATCGCGCCGCGGGCGAGCCGCTCGACGTGTTCGTCAACGGCACGCTGGTCGCGCACGGCGAAGTCGTGGTCGTCAACGAGAAGTTCGGTATCCGTCTGACCGACGTGATCTCGCCGTCCGAGCGCATCCGCAAGCTGAAGTGAGTTGACGTCGAAGTGAGTCAGGCCAAAGTTCTCCTGCCGCGCACCTTGATGCTGTCCGTCATTCGTGGCGTGGCCATTCGAGGTCTGGCCGTTACGGCCGCGATCTGCGCACTGTGTTTAGCCGCTCCGATGGTGTTCGCCGCCGAGAAATTCGCGGCCCCCGAAGCGTCCCAAGCGCCTGCTGCCGTCGGCGCGGGCAGCCTGACTCAGGTGACGCTGTCATTGTTACTCGTGCTGGGTGTCGTGTTCGCGGCCGCCTGGGTGACGCGCCGCCTGCGTGGCTTCGGCAAGTTTGGTAACGGCGCTTTGCACGTCGTCACCGAGATCGGCGTCGGCACCAAAGAGCGCGTCGTGCTCGTGCAGGTGGGTAAGCAGCAGCTGTTGATCGGCGTGGCCCCGGGCCGCGTGAGCACGCTGCATGTCCTCGATGAGCCTGTGACTCCGCAGACTCCCGGTACGCCAGTCGCTCCTGCGGACGGCTCGACTCCGCAGCATCCCACCGATTTCAAGTCCATCCTGAAGCGGAGCCTCGGCCTGTGACGCGCGCTCTCGACAAGCTGCGCGGCCGGGGGCTCGCGCGGTATGCGCTGGTGGCGTTGTTGCTGCTCGCGCCGTTTATTTCTTTCGCTCAGGGCATTCCGGCGGTCACCGTTTCGACGGCGCCGGGCGGCGGTCAGCAGTATTCGTTGACGTTGCAGATCCTGATCCTGATGACGGCAATCACGCTGTTGCCGGGCATCGTGCTGATGATGACGGCGTTCACGCGCATCGTGATCGTGCTGGCCATCCTGCGTCAGGCGTTGGGCGCCGGCCAGGCACCGCCGAATCAGGTGCTGATCGGCCTGTCGTTGTTTCTCACCTTGTTCGTCATGGGGCCGGTCGTCGATCAGGTGAATACTCAGGCCGTGCAGCCTTACATGGAAGGCAAGATGGACGCGACCACGGCCATGAACACGGGCGTGGAGCCGCTCAAGAAATTCATGCTCGACCAGACGCGCGAAAGCGATATCGCCACGTTCGTGCGCATCTCCGGCGGCCAGGGCTTCGATAAGCCCGAGGACGTGCCGCTGCGCATTCTGGTGCCGGCGTTCGCGACCAGCGAGCTGAAGTCGGCGTTCCAGATCGGCTTCCTGATCTTCATTCCGTTCGTCATCATCGATCTGGTGGTGGCCAGCGTGCTCATGTCCATGGGCATGATGATGCTGTCGCCGGTGCTGATTTCCTTGCCCTTCAAACTGATGCTGTTCGTGCTGGTCGATGGCTGGGGCCTGATCATGGGCACGCTGGCAGCGAGCTTCTATACATGACGCCCGAGACCATCATGACCATCGGCCGCCACGCGCTGGAGATCACTATGCTGCTGGCGGCGCCGCTGCTGCTCGCCGCATTGACGATCGGCTTGCTGGTCGGTGTATTCCAGGCCGCGACCCAGATCAATGAAATGACGCTGTCGTTCATTCCGAAGCTGCTCGGCATGGCGGCGACGCTGGTCATCGCCGGCCCGTGGATGTTGAAGCTCATCGTCGGCTATACGCGCGAGCTGTTCGAGAGCATTCCGGGTCTGATCGGCTGAACTGCTGGCGATGATCAATCTGACCACAGGGCAGCTCGAAGTCTGGCTGGCGCAGTACCTGTGGCCATTCCTGCGCATCGGCGCCTGTTTCATGATGGCGCCCATCTTCGGCGCCGGCTTCGTGCCGCCGCGGGTGCGCTTGTTTCTCGCCGGCGCGATCACGTTCATCGTCGCGCCGCTGATCCCGGCGCCGAACGTGGAAGTGTTCTCGTTCGCCGCGGTCATCGTGACCATCCATCAATTGCTGATCGGCTTTGCCAGCGCGTTCGTCCTGCAACTGATCTTCGACGCGCTCGCCATGGGCGGCCAATTGCTGGCGAACACCATGGGCCTGGGCTTTGCCTTCAACGTCGATCCGTTGCGCGGTGTGAGCACGCCAGTGCTCGGTCAGCTTTATATGATTCTGGTGACGCTGACGTTCCTGGCGATCAACGGTCATCTGGTGCTCATCGACATTCTCGTGCAGGGCTTCACGACGTTGCCGGTCGGCATGACCGGTCTGGACAGCGACATGATCTGGCGCGTGGCCGAATGGGGCACGCAGCTGTTCGCAGGCGCATTGGTCGTAGCACTGCCGGGCATGGCCGCGCTGCTGATCGTGAATCTCGCGTTCGGCGTCATGAGCCGTGCGGCGCCGACCTTGAATCTGTTCGCGGTCGGCTTCCCGATCTCGCTGATCTCGGGCCTGGTCATCATGTACATCGGTCTGCCTTCGGTGCTGACCGCTTTCAATCAATCCCTCGAAGCGGCGTTCGGAGTCATCCGTACGCTGCTGCGTATCGCGCCATAGGAGTGACTCATGGCAGAGGGTGATGACGCACAAGAAAAAACCGAAAGTGCAACTCCCAAGCGCCTCGAGGAAGCGAGGCGCAAAGGCCAAATCCCCAGATCCAGGGAGTTGAGCGCGGCGGCGGTGACCATGTCGGCCGCAGCGGCGTTGTACATGATGGGCGGGCAAATCGCCGGCAAGATGTACGAGTTCATGGAGCGCAGTCTGACGCTGAGCCGGGAACAGGCGTTGGACTCGTCGCAGATGGTTCCAACGCTGGCCAGCGCGGCCATCGATGGCTTGAAGATATGCGCGCCGGTACTCGGCATCATCTGCCTTGCGGCGATTCTTGCGCCGCTGGCGCTCGGTGGCTGGTCGTTCAGCACTCAGGCACTTGCGCCGCAGTTCAATCGGTTGAATCCGTTGTCAGGCGTGAAGCGCATCTTTTCCAGTCGCGCGGTGATCGAGCTGGTCAAGGCGCTGGCGAAGTTCGGCGTCGTCGGCACGATCGCCGTGATCGTGCTGTGGAGCGACGTGACGACGCTGCTCAATCTTGGGCACGAGCCGCTCAACCAAGCGATCGCTCACACGATCAGCTTGGCTGGCAAGGCGTTGATCGCCATCACCTCGGGCTTGCTGATCATCGCGGGCATCGACGTGCCGTATCAGCTGTATACGCATGCCAAGCAATTGAAGATGAGCCGCCAGGAAATCCGCGAAGAGCACAAGGAAGCGGAGGGCTCGCCAGAAGTGAAGGGCCGCATTCGTCAGTTGCAGCAGCAGTTCGCTCGCGGGCGCATGATGCAGGACGTGCCGAAGGCCGACGTGATCGTCACCAACCCGACGCACTTCGCCGTCGCCTTGCGCTACGACGAAAAGCGCATGCGCGCGCCGATCGTGGTTGCGAAGGGCGTCGACCTCGTGGCTGCTCGTATCCGTGAGATCGCGACGGAGCACAATGTGCCGATCTTCGAAGCACCGCCGCTGGCGCGTGTGTTGTATCGAAACGTCGATATCGGCGGCGAAATTCCGTCGGCTGTATACCAGGCCGTCGCTCAGGTTTTGACGTATGTGTTCCAGCTGCGCGTGGCCAAGCGCTCCGGCTTTCAGCCGCCGCCGCGGCCGGATGTGACGGTCGAAGAGTAAGTCAGTTCAGGCCCCGCGGGGGGCGGCTCGGGCATGCAATCGCCGCGGGCTGGCTCCCTGCGACCCGCGGCGCGACTCAAGTTGAGTAGTACGGTTACATGCCACCTGTGCCTCCCTGGCCCGTGCGTGACGTGCACACCCGGTGTTCTTCCTGTTCTTGTTAATTGTCACTGTCCTTGTGTGAGAAGTCGTCACACAGCCGGGGAGTGGTGAGTGATCGACTTCAGGAAGATTCGCGAGCCCGCCCGTTCCTGAGCGGCGATGGGTCATGAGCCAAATCCATGTCGGCTCATGACCATCGCGTGCGTCCCTGTACGACTCGCGCTTCCTTGGAACAACAGATCGACATCCGCTGTAGAACTGCTGTTCCTAATTGATAAAGCGACAACGGTCACAGTTTTCCCTCGCACAACGGGTCAGTTATTTGAAATATTTTCGAGTTATGACGTGCCGTGGTGCACCAATCACCTATGGCGGAGTCGGCGCCCGTCTACTCGTCGAGATTGGCGGTGAATCCAATGGGCCGTTTCTTGGGCTCGGGCAGGCGCATGAGCTCACGTATGGCTTTGAGAATGCCCACTATCGCCTGATCATGGGATGAGACCTTCCGTGCCAATTGCGTGAACTTCTCCGCAAGCCTTCGATTGGATGCGAGCAGATGACGCAACTGCAGGAAGGCACGCACGATGTGTATGGTCATCGCGACGGCCCGAGGGCTATTGAGCACCGTCGCGGCCATGATGGCTCCGTGTTCAGTGAACGCAAATGGCCGCTTGCGGCGGCCGCCCCAACTTGATGTCGCAAATTGCGACTTCAAGTTGGCGAACTCATCCTCGGTCAATTCGAAGATGAAGTCCGGCGGGAATCGGCTCTTGTTACGACGAACCTGCTCGTTGAGCCGGCGGGTTTCGACCTCGTATAGCGCCGCCAAATCGCTATCTAGCAGTATGCGCTGGCCGCGCAGGACGATGATCGACTGTGCAATGCGCTCAGCTGGGGCGGGGTACCGAAAGAAGGTTGATTCGGGGCGGGAGCCCCCGTGACGGGTGGGCTCCCTTTGTTTCGACGCCCGGGCGCAAAGCGCTACAACGATTCGATGTGCGCGATCATGCGGCGGCGGCCTGCGTCGTCGGGCAGTCGGCCAGTGGCCGCACCCAGGTTATCGGCCAGGTTGCGTACGCTGCTGGTCGCCGGCGTGGCAGCGGTGACGGCCGGGTGCGAAACCGCGAACTTCAGGAAAAACTGACCCCAGGTGGCGATGTCGTATTCGGCCGCCCAGCCGGGCAGCTCGTGGCCCTCGACCTTCTGCCACAGGCGGGTTCGACCGAAGGGCTGGTATACCAGAACACCGATGCCGCGTTCCTTCGCCAACGGGAAGATCCGTTCCTCCATGGTGCGGTTGTCGATTGCATAGTCCACGCCGATGAAATTGAGCTTCTCCTCGCGCATGACGCGTTCGAGCAGCTCATATTGACCGGCATTGGTCGTCGTGACGCCTATGTAGCGGACGCGACCCGCATCCCGATACTCCTTGAGCAGGCCAAGTTGGGTGGGGATGTCGGCCATGTTGTGGACCTGGATCAGATCCACCGGCGATTTTCCCAGCCGTTCGATTGAGCGGTCCAGTTGCGCCCGGGCTGCCGCTGGATCGGCAGAGCCGCCCGACCCGGCGACATTGACTTTAGTGGCCCAGAACAACTTCTTGTTGTGCCCGTTCTGTCGCGCGACGCTGGCAGCGACCTCTTCGGCCGAACCGTAGCTGGGCGCAGTGTCGAACACGGCATTCGGGGTGTTCGACAGGGCATCGAGCAGTGCCTTGATTGCTGCGGTATCGCCTGCGCCGGCAATGCGGGCAAACGAGGCGGAACTGCCCAAGCCGACCACCGGTAGCTGTTCGGACGTGCCCGGAATCGCTCGGGTAATCAGCGAGCGCTGACCGGCGGCCAGCAACGCGGTGGGATTGACCGCCAGCGAGACGCCAGCGAGCGCGGAAAGTTGGAGGTAATCGCGTCGTGAAATCATGAGGTGGTCCTTGTCAAAGATCGTTGTAGTTGTGAGTTTGCAATCGCGAACACTCGGGGTGTGGCGCGAAGATGGCCTTTTTCGGCGCCGGTTTGATTCCCTGACCAAGACTTAATGCACCAGGTCGCTGGTGCGAGCCGCCAGGCCGGCAATCCCGGCCGTGTGATTGGCTTCACACATCCCCCTCGGCCGCGGCGCCCGCTATCGGCCCACTAGGCCGTCCCCTTAGCGCCTCCTTTCCAAACTGTGACCAACGCCCGCCGGGCGGGCAGGCCCGTGGTCCGGGAGTTGCACCCTATAGGGCGTGCGCCGGAATACCGACGCCAGGCCCAGACAACGGATTTTTGACGACGACGAATGGCTACAGCCACTGCAACCGCTTCCAAGCTCGACCTGATGGCGCTGCTGCGCTCCGGTATCGGAGTGCCGGTGGGCGTGCTGGCGACGTTGGCAATGGTGATCCTGCCGTTGCCGCCGATCGCGCTGGATGTGTTGTTCACGTTCAACATCGCGTTGTCGATGATCGTCGTGATGGTCGTGTTCTACGTGCAGCGGCCGCTCGAGTTCGCCATTTTCCCGACGGTCCTGCTGCTCGCGACATTGCTGCGTCTGGCACTCAACGTCGCTTCGACGCGCGTCGTGCTCCTGCACGGTCACACCGGTGGGCATGCAGCCGGTAAGGTGATTGCCTCGTTCGGTGAGTTCGTGATCGGCGGCAACTACGCCGTCGGTGTGATCGTGTTCTCGATTCTCACCATCATCAACTTCATCGTTGTGACCAAGGGCTCGGGCCGCATCTCCGAAGTGACGGCGCGCTTCACGTTGGACGCGATGCCCGGCAAGCAGATGGCGATCGACGCCGACCTCAACGCCGGTTTGATCACGCAGGAAGATGCTCGCACCCGCCGCGCCGAAGTGCGTCAGGAAGCGGACTTCTACGGCTCGATGGACGGTGCCAGCAAGTTCGTGCGCGGTGACGCGACGGCCGGCATCCTGATTCTGATCATCAATATGGTGGGCGGTCTGGCCATTGGCATGATGGCTCACGACATGTCGTTCGGCGACGCCGCTCGTGTATATACATTGCTCGCGATCGGTGACGGCCTGGTCGCGCAGATTCCGGCGCTGCTGCTCTCGACCGCCGTTGCGATCATCGTGACTCGCGTGTCCAGCGCGCAGGACATGGGCGGCGAGTTGTCGAAGCAGTTGTTTGGTCAGCCACGTGCGTTGGCGATCGCTGCGAGCTTGCTGGGTGTGATGGGTCTCATCCCAGGCATGCCGAACCTGCCGTTCCTGATGATGGCAGCGATCTGCGGTGGCGGCGCCTATCTGCTGACCCAGCGCGCGAAGGAACAGCCGTCCGAAGAGGAAATGGCCGCTGCGGCGGCTGCCGCGGCCGCGCCGCCGCCGTCCGCGTCGGAGTCGAAGGAGCTCACGTGGGACGACGTGCAGCCAGTCGACATCATTGGCTTGGAAGTCGGCTATCGATTGGTGCCGCTGGTGGACAAGGCGCAGGGCGGCGATCTGCTGGCGCGTATTCGTGGCGTCCGCCGCAAGCTCACGCAGGATCTCGGCTTCCTCGTACAAACAGTTCACATCCGCGACAACCTCGATCTCGCGCCGAACTCTTATCGCATCAATCTCGCCGGCGTGCCGGTGGGTGATGGGGTGATCTATCCGGAGCGCGAGCTCGCCATCAACCCGGGCAAGGTGTTTGGCCGTCTGACCGGCATCGAGACACGCGATCCGGCGTTCGGCATGGAAGCGGTGTGGATCGAGCCTTCGATGCGCGATCACGCGCAGACGCTCGGTTACACGGTGGTGGATGCGAGCACTGTGATTGCGACGCATCTCAGCAACGTCATCCAGACGCATGCGCATGAGCTGCTCGGTCACGAGGAAGTGCAGCACCTGTTGAACACGCTGGCCAAGACTGCGCCGAAACTCGTCGAAGATCTTACGCCGCGGCTGCTGCCGCTCGGCACTGTGGTCCGCACCTTGCAAGGTCTGCTGTCGGAGCGTGTGCCGATTAGAAACATGCGCACCATCGTCGAAACTTTGGCGGAGCACGCTGCGCGCACGCAGGACCCGGTACAGCTGCAGTCACATGTTCGCGTCGCGCTCGGTCGTCAGATCGTGCAGGACATCGCCGGCATGTCGACCGAGCTGCCGGTCATCACGCTCGAGCCGGATCTGGAGCAGCTGTTGACGAATTCGCTGGCGGGTAACAACGCCGCGACGCCGGGGTTGGAGCCAGGCCTGGCGGAACGGATGCAGCGTCGTCTGGCGGAAGCCGCGCAACGTCAGGAACTGACGGGCGAGCCGGCGGTGTTGCTGGTGCCGCCGCAGTTGCGCCAGACGCTGGCGCGCTTCATGCGCTCGATTGTGCCGAACATGCACGTGCTCGCGTGGAACGAGATTCCGGACAACCGCAAGGTGCGCCTGGTCACTGCGGTGGGTCGCTGAGAGTAGTTAGCAAACTATGAAGATCAAACACTATCGTGCGGCTGACATGCGGACGGCGTTGCGCCAGGTGCGTGATGCTCAGGGTCCCGACGCGGTGATTTTGTCGAGCCGTCGCGTGCCGGGCGGCGTCGAAGTGGTCGCCGCCATCGACTATGACGGCGAGGACGCAGCGACAGAGCAGCTCGCTGCAGGCATGTCGTCGGCGCAGAGCGGGCTGGTCGATACTTATGGCGCGGACCGCCGCGCAGCGCAGGCTCAGAGCGATCGTGAAGTTGCCAGCCCAGCGTCCGTGCGCGCTCAGCACGACCCGGCGTTGTTCGGCAGTGTTTCGAAGAGCCGTGCGCCGGCTCAGAGCGCCGCTGCGATCGAGCGTAGCGTGCCGATGAATGAATATATGAGCGAGCGCGCCGAACTGACCCGGCAGTTCGCAGGCGAGCGCAGCCAAGCCGCTCAGAAGCAGGTGAATGAGCGCAGCCAGGTGGCGAACCAGTACATGGCGGCGGACGACGATGCGGAGGGCCACCTCGCCAGCCGGTATCCGGTTGATGGTCGTGCAGGTCGCGTGTCCCGGAACACGTCATCAAACAATCGCGCTCCCTCGAACGACCGCACTCGTTACGCCGTCGAAGCCGAGCCTGCGCGCGATGTGGACTTGTCACAGATCGATCTGATCGGCGCGAACAGCGATGTGAACGAAGAGCTGCGCACGCTACGCCGCATGTTGGAAACGCAGCTGGCGACGCTCGCATGGAACGATCTGTCGCGTCGCTCGCCCATTCAGACTGAGTTGCTGAAGCAGTTGACTCAGCTCGGCCTCGCACAGGATCTGGCGACCGAAATCGTCACCCAGATGCCGACGCGTCTGGAACTGGCTGAGGCGAATCGTCTCGCGCTTGCCTTGCTTGCGCGCAAGATTCAAACAACCGGCGAACGTTGGATGGATGGTGGCGGTGTGGTTGCGCTCGTTGGTGCGACTGGCGTGGGCAAGACCACGTTGATTGCGAAGCTCGCTGCTCGCTGGGTGCTGCGTCATGGCCCGCGTGACATCGCTCTGATCTCGACGGACTCCGTCCGCATCGGTGCGCAGGAACAGATTCAAACGCTTGGTCGACTGCTCGGTGTGCCGGCCTATGCGATCGATGGTGCCGCCGAGCTTGCGGATGCGCTCGATCACCTGGGCGACAAGCGTCTGGTGCTGATCGACACCGCCGGCCTGAGCCCGCGCGATCCGCGGTTGGAACAGGAACTCACATTGCTTGCGGCCGCGAGCAAGCGCATCGAAACCACGCTCGTGCTGTCTGCCGCCGCGCAGGCTGGTGCGATCGAAGAGGCCGTGCAGCGTTTCGCGCCGGCGCAGCCCACCACGTGCATGCTGACCAAGCTCGATGAAGCGACCAGCCTTGGTGGTGCGATTTCCACTTTGATTCGCGCGCGCCTGCCGGTGACGTACGTCAGCGAAGGACAGCGCGTTCCGGAAGACCTGACTCCCGCGCGTGCGCATCAGTTGATTGCGCGTGCCGTTGATTTATCCCGGAAGTCGGGCGCCTCAGCGGATGAGGACTTGTTACGTCGCCGTTTCGGCACCGTGGCGCACGCCATCGCTTGAGCCAAGACGAACTTTTCATTTTTTCATTGCTGATCTAATAACTATGGAATCCATTCAATCAATCGGTCTGCAGCGTGCCGCGAATCCCGGGCCGGTGCAGGTGATTGCGGTCACTGGCGGCAAAGGTGGCGTCGGCAAGACGAGCGTGTCGGTGAACCTTGCGACCGCACTGGCCAGCACCGGTCGGCGTGTGATGTTGCTCGATGGCGATCTGGGTCTGGCGAACGTCGATGTGTTTCTGGGTTTGTCGCCGCGCTACACAATGGCTCACGTTTTGAACGGCGAGCGCACGCTGGAAGAAATTATCCTGGAATCGCCGCATGGCATTCAGGTGGTGCCTGGTGCCTCCGGCGTGGCCGAGCTGGCTAATCTCTCAGCCGCGGGGCATCTGAGCCTGGTGCAGGCGTTCAGTGCCCTCAGCACTCGGCTCGATACGTTGATCGTCGATACATCTGCGGGCATTGCTCATAGTGTGGTCCAGTTCACACAAGCTGCGCAGCACGTGCTGCTGGTGGTGTGTGACGAACCGGCCTCGATGACCGACGCATATGCGCTGGCCAAGGTGCTGAGCCGCAACCACGGTGTGAACAAGTTCCAGGTCGTTGCGAATATGGCCCGTGCGCCGGGCGAAGGGGCGGGTTTGTTCGAGAAGCTGCAGAAAGTCACCAGTCGCTTCCTGGATGTCACCCTGGAATACGTTGGGGAGATCCCTGAAGACCCCTATTTGCGCCGTTCGATTCGTGAACAGCGTCCCGTCGTGAGTGCGTTCCCAGCCTGTCCGGCATCGCGTGCATTCAAGAAATTGGCGCTCAAGGCCGATAAGTGGCCTGTGCCGGAGGGTCCGCGAGGCAACCTCGAGTTCTTCGTGGAGCGATTGGTGCGCCGTCCCCAGGTCCGCCTGGAGGTGGTGAAATGAGCGGTTTGCGCGCTTACAAGGGTGCCGCGCCCTCGAACAACACCGACGCTTTGGTCGTCCGTCATGCCGAGCTGGTCAAACGCATCGCCTATCACCTGGCGGGGCGTCTGCCGGCTTCGGTCGAAGTATCAGACTTAATCCAGGCCGGCATGCTGGGCCTGCTGGAAGCTGCATCCAACTATACGGCGGATCGCGGCGCGAGTTTCGAAACGTATGCGGGCATTCGCATTCGTGGCGCGATGCTCGATGCGCTTCGCAAGCTCGACTGGGCGCCGCGCTCGGTTCATCGCAAGGCTCGCGCGGCGGCTGCAGCGGTGCGGGATTTGGAAGCGGAGTTCGGTCGCGAAGCGCGTGACAGCGAGATCGCCGACAAGATGGGTGTGTCGCTCGAGGAGTACCACCGCATCGCTCAGGACGCGGCGAGCTGCCGGGTCACGAGTCTGGATGACTCGAGCGGTGAGGATGAGTCGTTGCTGGGTCGTGTGGAAGACGAGGGCGCCGATCCGTTCCTCGATGCGACCGAGCAAGGGTTTCGCGTGGCGCTCGCTGGTGCGATCAAGGAGCTGCCGGAGCGCGAGCGCCTGGTGATGTCGATGTACTACGACGACGAGCTGAATCTCAAAGAGATCGGCGCGGTGTTGAAGGTGACTGAATCGCGGGTTTGCCAGCTGCACGGACAAGCACTGGTGCGTTTGAAGGCTCGACTGTCGGATTGGCGTGACCGCGTCGAGAGCCGGATTTGAGAGTAGGAGAGGCGTACGTGAGCAAAGATATGAAGTTCCTGGTGGTCGACGACTTCTCGACCATGCGTCGAATCATCAAGAACCTGTTGAACGATCTCGGTTATGCGAACGTGACCGAGGCCGACGACGGCCAGACCGCGCTGCCCATCCTGCAGGCCGGCGGCATCGATTTCCTGGTCACCGACTGGAACATGCCGGGCATGCCGGGCCTGGATCTGCTCAAGGCGGTGCGCTCGGATCCGAAGCTGGCGAAGCTGCCGGTGCTGATGCTGACCGCGGAAGCCAAGCGTGAGCAGATCGTCGAAGCGGCGCAGGCCGGCGTGAGCGGCTATGTCATCAAACCTTTCACCGCGGTGACGCTCAAGGAAAAGATCGACAAGATCCTGGAGCAGCGTGCAGCCTGATTCTACGTGCACGCAACTTGCGAACATTGAGCTGACCAATCATGACTTCAGGCATAGACGCGCTACGCAACGATTACGGTTCGAGCATTGCGACGTTGGCCGGTGCGCTCGCCGCCGGTGACGAGCATTTGTTTCTTTCCGAACTGGACCTGCTCGTGCACAAGCGTGAGCGCACGCTGTTCTCCGAGCTGCGCAAGCTGACCGGCGATCTGCAGTCCGCGCTGGATCGTTTCAGCGTCGACTCACGGCTGGTCGACCTGGCGGAGAAGGAAGTACCCGATGCACGTGCGCGCCTCGATCACGTGTTGAAGATGACCGATGAAGCCGCTCATCGCACCATGGACCTGGTGGAGCAGTGCGGCCCGCTCGCCGAGCGCACCGCTCGCAGCGCCGGCGACATCACCGACATGTGGGCCAAATTTCGCGCCCGCAAGATCGAGATCGACGAATTCCGCGTGATGATCCACAAGCTCGACGCGTTTCTCGTGGAGTCGCGCACCGACATGGACAAGGTGCGGGGCAATCTCACCGAAGTGTTGATGGCGCAGGGCTATCAGGACTTGTCGGGTCAGATCATCCGCGGCGTGATGAAGCTGGTGGCCGAGCTCGAGACGGCGCTGGTGGATCTGGTGCGCCTGTCGCGCACGGGCCCGGGCGCTTTGCCGATCGATAAGCCTGCGAGTGACGGCATGTCTCGCGGTTTCGGTCCGGCGGTGCCGGGTGTGGACAACGGTCCCTCGGCCAGCAGCCAGGATGACGTGGACTCGCTGCTCGCCGGACTCGGAATGTAGCGAGTGGCGCTGACTGTTCAAGGGCGATCAGTCGGCACCGTAGCGACGCATAGTTAGAAGGAAGACGACCTCGCCCCATGGATATTCTTTCGCTCATCGGCCTGGTGCTCGCGGCCTGTGCGATCCTGGTAGGCGCCGTCCTGAAGGGCGCCGGGATCCATTCGCTGCTGTCGGGCGCGGCCTTCATGATCGTGATCGTCGGCACTGTCGCTGCGATTTGCGTGCAGACTCCCTTGCACGTGATGAAGCGTGCGCTGTCGATCCTGCCGTGGGTATTCGCCCCGCCGGTGGTCGAGCGCGACTCCATGATCAAGAAGATGGTCGACTGGAGTAACACGGCTCGCAAGCAAGGCCTGCTGGGCCTGGAGTCGCTGATCGATCGCGAGCGCGATGACTTCGTGCGCAAGGGCTTGCAGCTGGTGGTCGACGGCAGCGAGCCGGAGATCATTCGCAACGTTCTCGAAGTGGACTTGCACACGCGCGAGCAGGCGGACACTCGAGCCGCAAAAGTATTCGAAGGCATGGGGGTGTACGCGCCGACGCTCGGCATCATCGGTGCAGTGCTCGGCCTGATGGCGGTGATGCAGAACCTCGCCGATCCGGCCAAGCTCGGCCAGGGCATCGCCGCGGCGTTCGTTGCCACGATCTATGGCATCGGCTTCGCCAATCTGTTCTTCCTGCCGGTGGCTAGCAAGCTCAAGGTCTCGATCCAGAGCATGAGCCAGACGCGCGAGATGGTGATCGAAGGGATGATCTCGATCGCGCAGGGCGAGAACCCGCGCAGCATCGAAGCCAAGCTGCAGGGTTATCTGCACTAAGCGAGCCCAAGAAACACCATGGGCCGCCGACATCAGCACGAGGAACACACCAACCACGAGGCGTGGGCCATTCCCTATGGCGACCTCGTGACCTTGCTGCTGGCGTTCTTCGTCGTGATGTACGCGATGTCCTCGGTCAACGAGGGCAAGTATCGAATTCTTTCCGACTCGCTCGTGGCCGCGTTCCGTGGCTCGCCGCGCACGTTGCAGCCGATTCAAGTCGGTGAGAAGAGCGTCGGCTCCGGTGCAGATATCAACATGACGATCGTGCAGCAGGCCATGCTCGAAGGGCAGCCGCGCAGCATGCTCGAACCGTCCCCGCTGCAAGTGTCCGATGTGGTCAGTCAGGGCAGTCGGCACGCCTCGGACAATGCATACGAGGCTGAACATAGTTCCGCGGCCATCGCGGAGCTGGAGAGCGTCGCCGCCGAAGTCGAGGCCGCGATGAGCGAGCTGATCCGCGATCAGATGATCGTGGTGCGGCGTCATGGCGTGTGGGTGGAAGTCGAGATCCGCACCGACATTCTGTTCCCGAGCGGCGTCGCGAGGCTGTCGCCGGACGCGCAGAACATTCTCAAGCAGCTGGCGCTGACGTTGCAGCCGTTTCCCAACGCGATTCGCGTCGAAGGGCACACCGACAACCGGCCGATCAAGTCGGCCGCGTTCACGTCGAACTGGGAGCTGTCGGCGGCGCGCGCCGCCAGCGTCGTGCACCTGTTCACCGATACCGGCATCGATCCGCATCGCCTGGCGATCGTGGGCCTGGGTGAGTATCGGCCCGCCTATCCGAACGACACCGAGCAGAACCGCAACCTGAATCGGCGCGTGCTGCTGGTGATCTTGAGCGGCAATGGCAATCCCGAGGGCGACTACGCCGGCGAGCGTGGCCAGCCGGAAATCATGCCGACTTCGCAGCCGCAGCCACCAGCACAACCGCAGCCCGCAGTCACCACCGCTCAAACCACAGAGCCAACGCCTGCGATCACAACGGCGCCGCTGCCGCCCGCGTCGGGCGGCAGATGAACTTTCCGTAACCCGCCGCTGGAACCACCGCCAATGCGGTGCGTTAACTGCGAAATCCGCGTTGCTTAGCCGCGGAACAAACGGATAAGGCGCCCCAGCGCCTTAGGCACAGCGGGTCCATGACACCACCTTCTTCCCCCAAGTCGCTGGGGCATAACACCGGGCGCAATGCGTTCGCGCTGCTGGCCTGCCGGATCGGGGCGGACCTGCTCAATTTTCTGCTGTTCCTGGTCGTGTCCCGACGCTTCGGCCCGGAGGGCATGGGCGAGTATGGCTACGCCTTCGCGTTGGCCGGCCTGGTCTATTACTCGGCGACCCTCGGCATCGATGAATACGGCATACGCGAGTACTCGCGCCAGCCTGCCGAGCGTCGCCCGACGTTGATTTCGAATCTGCTGGGCGCGCAACTCAGCATCGCCGTCGTCGTGATGCTGGTGTTGCTGGCGTATCTGGCCGTCACGCGTCCCGTGCCCCACATGCTGCTGATCATTGGCTCGATGACCATCTATCAGCTGGGCGCGGCGTTTTCGGCAACGCTGTTCGTGCCCGCGATGGCCGAACAGCAGATGTTGCCGCCGGCGTTCATCAATCTGCTGGGCCGGGGCTTCGCGTTCGTCGTGACCGGCCTGTTGATCTGGATATTCGACTGGTCATTGCACGCGGCCTCGATCGCGTTTGCGTGCGGCGGTGTGATGATGCTGGTACTGGCCTTGCGCTCGGCCAGCTCGTTCAAGGCGCATCTGCTGCCCAATCTGAGCACCGGCAATGTGCTCGAAGGCACGCGCAGGTTGTGGTCGTTCGCTGCCGTCGGCCTGCTGGGCCAATTGTTGAATCGCATCGGCGTGATCGCGCTGTCGCTGCAAGTGGGCTCGGCTGCCGCCGGCATCTATACGACGGGACTGAAGCTGGTCGAGGTGGCCTGTCTGCCGCTCGTTTTCATCGGTGTAGCCGCGTATCCACGCTTGTGCCAGGCGTTCGCGGATCCGCTGGAATTTCAAAGACTGACACGGCAGGGGCTCGTTATCGGCATCGGGCTGGCAGCCGTGCTCGCCCTGGCGATGTATCTGCTGGTGCCGCCCCTGCTGGTGCCGGTGCTCGGCGAGCGCTTCGCCGGTGCCGAGCCGATCATCGCGGTCATGGCTGCCATCGTGCTCGCGCAAGGCATAGAAATCGTCCTCGGCCGACTGATGCTGGCGGCGAACTTGAATGTGGCCCGCGCGGTCCGGATCACTTTGGGCACCCTGGTCTGCATCCTGCTGACGGTCGGCTTTACACCTTTGTTTGGCATCCACGCCACGATTGCGGCGCTGGTGGGCTCTTATCTGCTGGTGGATTTGCTCTATTTCGGCAACTTGTTCGGCACGCTGCGCCGGAGAACGCTCCGGCCGGATTTGAAACTGGGCCCGACATGAAACAGCTGACCAAAGTCCTGTTGAAACGACTCAGCCGCGCGGCGCGCCCTTATCTGCAATCGTCGGGGCTGCTGCAAGTCTCGGGGGTCTACAACCATTCGGCGATGGTGTGGCAGCCCGGCGCGGAAAAAATCGTGGTCCTGGCGCCTCACATGGACGATGAAACGATTGGCTGTGGTGGAACGTTAGTCCTGCACGCACAGCGAGGAGCGCAGATCACGGTGGTGTTTCTCACGGATGGGCGCAACGGCAGCAGCGAGGTAAACACCTTGTACGGCGAGGAGCGCGAGCGCAAACAGCAGGAGCTCATCGAATTGCGAACTACTGAAGCACGGGCGGCACTACAGCGGCTCGGCGTCAATCGAATGATTTGTCTGGATGCCGAGGATGGCGCACTCGATAAATGCGAGTGGGCGGCGGAGAAGCTCCGCGACGTGTTGCTGAAACAGCGGCCGGACCTCGTCTACCTGCCGTTCTATCTGGAAGAACATCCGGATCATCGGGCCGCAAGCCGGGTCCTGCTGGATGCGGTGGACGGCACGTCATTGCAGTTCCAATGCATGGGCTACGAGGTGTGGACGCCGTTGTTTCCGAACTGTCTGGTGCGGATCGACAGCACGGTGGAGACCAAGAAGCAGGCGCTGCAGGAATATGCCAGCCAGCTCAAACAGTGCGACTACCTGCACGCCAGTCTTGGCTTGAATGCACACCGCTCGGCGGGGCTGATCAATCCACCGGGCTCGCGAGGCTACGCTGAAGCGTTTTATGCGACGTCGTTGCCGCAGTATCGCGAGCAATTCACGACTTTCCGTGGCCATTGAGCACGTGATGAGTGGCATGCCATGCGCTTAGGGATCATGTTGCGTCACTTCGATCAGCACGAGGGCGGGGTGAAGGTCTACACCCGCGAAATCGTGCACTCGCTGATCGAGCTCAATCGTCGGCATGAGATCGTGCTGTTGTTTCGGAACCGGCAGCGGCTCGGCACCTACCAGGGGGTCGATGGCGTGCAGGAGGTGCTGCTGGAAGGCGGCTCCATCCTGTATTGGGATCAGGTCAAGGTGCCGCGCGCGGTGGACAAGCTCGGCATCGACGTGCTGTTCAATCCCAAGTACTCCATTCCGCTGCGCGCGAAATGCAAGACCTCATGGGTATGTCATGGCATGGATTGGTACGCCATGCCGCAGGCGTCGGCGTTCCTCGATCGGCTCAGTCATAAGTTCCTCGTGCCGCGTTACGCAGCCAAGGCCGATGCCTTGATCTCGGTGTCCGATGTCACGACCGATCACTTGCAGAAGTACCTGCAGGTGCCACGTGAGCGGATCCACACGATGTATTCCGGATTGAGCGACAGTTTCCGCACGCGCCTGTCCCCGGCGCAGCTCGAACAGGTTCGCCAGCGCTTCTCGTTGCCGCCGCGCTTCCTGCTGTACTGTGGTGCAGTTTACCCGCCGAAGAATTTCACCCGATTGATCCAGGCCTACGCCAAGGTAGGCCCGGCGCAGGGCGTGCCGCTGGTGATCGCTGGCGGCAGCAACCGCTATCTGTCCGAGCACGAGTTGGACGAGCCCAAGCGTCAGAACATCACCGAGTGGGTGAAGTGGCCGGGCTGGATTCGAGAAACCGAGAATTNTTTGCCGGGCGCTTCTATCAAATGGCCGAGGGCCTGCTGTTGCCGTCACTGTACGAGTCGGTGGGCATGCCCATCATGGAAGCCATGGCATGCGGCTGCCCCGTGCTCACTTCCGATCGGTTCGGCACCAAGGAGATCTCGGGCAACGCGGCGTTGCTGGTCGATCCGGAGTCGGTGGATGCGATTGCCGCAGGCATCGATCGCCTGCTCAACGACCGGGAGCTGCGTGCCGCCAATATCGCGGCCGGGTTGGAGCGATCCAGCCAATTCACCTGGACGCATACCGCGGCTGAATTGCTGCGCGTTCTGGAAAGCCTGTAGCATCATCCCCTAGTGCAGTTCGCAACTGCACCTATCCGCGGGGGATGCCATGCGCGTTCTGGAAACCGACAGGCTGGTGTTGCGGCGGCTGACGCTCGACGACGCCGAGTTCATTTTTAGACTGGTCAACGAGCCGGCCTGGCTGCGCTACATCGGCGACAAGCACGTGCGCAATCTGGACGATGCGCGTAACTATTTGCGAACCGGGCCAATGGACATGTACCAGCGCTTCGGCTTCGGCATGTTCCTGGTGGAGCTCAAGAGTACCGGCGAAGCGATCGGCTCGTGCGGCCTGCTCAAGCGCGATACCTTGCCCGATCCCGATATCGGCTATGCCTTCCTGCCGGAGCACTGGGGCAAGGGGTACGCGCTGGAAGCGGCGGCCGCCGTGCTCCAATACGGTCATCGCGAGCATCGCCTGCCGCGCATTCTCGCCATCACATCGCCGGACAACGAGCGCTCCATCCAGGTGCTACAGAAGTGCGGCATGCACTTCCAGCGCTTCATCGAAATGGCGGAACGCGATCAGGTGAAGCTGTTCGCGCTGGAGTTCGTGGGCTGAGGCTCGATGGGGCCGGCCGGCTGCGCTCGATCCACGCGGCGCACATAGTCTGCCGGAATCAGGAACTGCGCGTGCACGCCCGTCTGCTCGAAATCGATGCTGGCCTCGCCTGCCAGGCCGTGAGGAATCGTCCGCTCGATCACGGCCAGACCGAAGCCGCGACGCTCGGGTGCCTGTACCGGCGGACCCCCGTGCTCGCGCCAGTGGAGGATGAAGTTACCCGACTCATCGAGCTGCGTCTCAACAGTAACGCTGCCTTGTCGAGCTTGCAGCGCGCCGTGCTTTGCCGCGTTCGTTACGAGCTCATGAATCACCAGCGCGACTACGTTGAAAGCCTTCGGCTGCAGACGCGTGTCGGGACCGATGAGCTGCAGACGCTTGACGCCGCCGTTCAAGGAGGCACGGGCTTCGCTGCCCAGCAACGTGCTGAACAGAGCCGGCCCCCAACGATCCGCCGCGATCAAATCGTGCGCGCGCGCCAGAGCCTTGATACGCACGTTCACCACGTCCATGAACTGCAGTGACGACAAGCTCGGATCCTGACTCTGGTCGATGAGGCCACGAATCAGACCCAGGATGTTTCGCACGCGATGATTGAGCTCGGAAATCAGTGCGTCCTGTCTCAGCATCGCGAGGCGCCGCTCTTCCTTGATTTGATCCGACAGACGCAGGATCACTTCGAGCAGGCTGACGCGCAAAGCAGCGGCAATACGCAGGTCCGCGGCCGACCACGGGGCCGATTGTCCCGTGACGGTCTCGCGCCATAGCTCGAAGCTCTTGCGGGGCGTCAGTCGAGCGCCAAGCGGGCCGGTCGTCACCGGCTTGTGTGGATCGCCGGCCCAATCGACCGTGTGTGCCAATTCGCGTCGAAAGAAAATCAGAAAATCACGCGGCAGCCTGGATAGCGGTATGACCAGCATTCCCGCGGCGTGCTGCTGAAACTGCGCAGCGGGCGGATAGCTGGCGCGAATCTCATTGGACGCGTAGTTGCTCGATGTGGCAACCGAGCTGCGGACGTGCTCGACCAACCCCGCGAAATGCTGTGCATCCGGCGTCATGCCGTGCAATGTAACTTTACCATCGAGCGACAGGCCGGCACCGTCGCAGGCCACCAGGCCGGCAATCTCGCCGAGATGTGCAGCGATGCTGTCGCTTCGGACCGCTGCGGTCGCCATTTCCTGCTCCAGTCGGCTGTGCAGCTCACGAGCGCGATTCTCGTAACCGCTCTCGGCTTCGCGCTCGCGATTCTCCATGAGCAGCGAGAACATCTGTCCGAATAGCTCCGCGGCCGTGCGCCGCTCGAAGCTGACGTGCAGCGGCGAGTAGTGATGACAGGCGAACAACCCCCACAACCGGCCTTCCCTGAGAATCGACACCGACATGGAAGCGTGCACGCCCATGTTCCTCAAATATTCGATATGAATGGGCGACACGCTGCGTAACACGCTTTGCGACAGGTCGAGCGGCCTGCCCGCGTGATCCAGCGCCGGCTGGATGGGCGAGGGGACTGCCGCTACATCAGGAATGATTCGCAACCAATTGCGTTCGTACAGCACGCGCGCCTGGCGGGGAATGTCGCTCGCCGGATAGTGCAACCCGAGAAAGGATGCGACGCCAAAATGAGTCGATTCAGCGATGACTTCACCGGACTCATCGTGCGCGAAGCGATACACCATCACTCGGTCGAAACCCGTCAGCGCACGCAGCTCCCGTGCGGCCATACGACTCAGCGCCGACGGGTCACGCATGGCCTGCACGCGACTCATCATGCCGCGAACCAGCGCGCTCGCGTTCACCGGACTGCCGGCGACGGTGGGCTCGCATTCGATGATGACCAGGCCGTCCAGCGCATGCACGGCCAGGTCGAAGCGGCGAGGCGAGTCGTCGATGTGCACGCCAAACAGCCGGGCGGTCGTGCCCGCCATATTCACGATGTGCAGTTGATTCCGCAGCGTGTGGATGGCTTCGGCATGGAAGAAGTTGAGCAGTGACCGCCCGAGCATGTCGGCGGGCACGACTTGCAACCAGGCGGCGATGTTGGCCGAGACGCGCTGGACGAACCAATCCGGCGTCGATACCGCGATCAGAAAGCCGAACGGCTGGATGGCACCCAGCAGGTGAATGGGCTCGCGGTCGCAATTGGTCAGGTCGACCGAAGCACCGCTGGATGCGCTGGGGGCAGTCATGACTGGATTCCAAGAGCGCGGCCGCTGGCCAACAAAGTTGTACAGCCCTTTCCGACAGGAGCGGCTCGAGGCCGGCTGTTAGGCGGATACCCTAAATACGTCGAGGGCAACGTAAAAAAAACCGGCGCTGGCTTCTTGTTCCGCTGCCACCGGCGATGACCCGGACAATTTTTGAGGTGCGCTGCGTAGGAGTGCCAGCAACTCATGCCAGAATTGGCGCAGCCGTCCGCCATTCCAACAGTATGTCGACCGAGCCCACCTTTCCCAAGCTCCGCATCGGCTCACGCCTGGGGCCTTACCGCCTGATCGAGCTGATCGGGCGTGGCGGCATGGGAGAGGTGTATCAGGCCGAGCGCGCCGACGATCACTATCATTCGCGCGTCGCCATCAAGCTGGTGCGTGTCGATCACGATGCGTCCCGCGTCGCCTGGCGGTTCCGTTCCGAGCGCCAGATCCTGGCCCAGCTGGAACATCCCAACATCGCGCGTCTGATCGATGGCGGTGCCACCGAGGAGGGCGTGCCCTACCTGGTCATGGAGCTGATCGCCGGTCAGTCCATCGACGTGTATTGCGAAGAGCGTCAGTTCAGCGTCGAGCAGCGGGTGCGCCTGTTCCTGCAGGTGTGCGCGGCGGTCAGCTTCGCGCATCAGCGCCTGGTCGTGCACCGGGACCTGAAGCCGGGCAACATTCTGGTGACCGCCGAAGGCACGGTAAAGCTGCTGGACTTCGGTATCGCGAAGCTGCTCGAGACCGAGCCGGTCACCACGCCGTCCGATATGACGGCGACTCACGTCCGCGTGATGACGTTGGAATACGCGAGCCCGGAACAGGTGCGCGGCGACCCCATCACCACGGCGAGCGATGTGTATTCGCTGGGGGTGGTGCTGTATCGACTGTTGACCGGTCGCAGTCCCTATCGTGAGGACAACGCAGCTGAGCGGGCCGTCGAGATTCTCAGCGATTCGCCGCTGAGCAAGCCGAGCACGGCCGTGAATGAAACGCGGGTCCGCACCGCTGCGGGTGAATCGACGCCGCAAATGCAATTCGCGCGCAAGCGAGCCCGGCGCGCCTTGCAGGGCGATCTCGACAACGTGCTGCTGATGGCCTTGCGCAAGGAGCCCGAGCGCCGTTATGCGAGCGTCGATCAATTCGCCGAAGACCTGCGCAACTATCTCGATGGCATGCCGGTGCGGGCGCGCGGCGATTCGTTTCAATATCGCACCACCAAGTTCATCAGTCGTCACAAATATGCAGTGACGGCCGCCTCGTTGGGCGTGCTCGCCCTCATTGCAGGCATAGTGACTACGACCTGGCAGGCTCGCATCGCCGCCGAGCAGACGCGCATCGCTCAAGAGGAAGTCAGGAAGACGCGCGCAGTGCAGTCGTTCATGACTGCGCTGTTCGAAAAGAACACTCGCTTGCAGCCAGATGCGCTCAAGGCCCGGAATATGCCCGTGTACGAGCTGCTGGTTGCGGCCGGCGACAAAGTGCTGCACGAGCTCACCGACACGCCGGCGGTGCGCATGGAGGTCATGAACACGGTCGCGACACTGCTGATCGATATCAATGAGTTTGATCGTGCCGGCACTCTGTATCGGGAATCGGTGAAGATCGCCCGCGAGCAGCAACTCACGAATAGCGACAGCTACATCGAAGGTTTGATTGGAGTCGCTTTCTCTGGCCGATTGCTGGGGCGAGGCGAGGAGGCGGCCGCGGCGCGTGACGAGGCACTGCGCGTGCTCGATGCCCGCAACGATCAAACATCGTTGCTGCGTGCCCGAGCGCTGGGCACGACGATCGCGCAATTCTCCCCCGATCCGCTGCACGAGATCGAGCTCATGAGCGCGGCCGTGGAGCTATTCAAAACGCGCTATCCGCACGATCCCGGCTATTTCAATTCGATGTTTGCGCTCGGTCAGCTGCACCGAACCCAGGGCGACATGCACGCCGCCGTCAAGGATTTCCGAGCCGCCAGCCAGGTGTTTCAACAGTCAGGTCTGCAGGCTTACAGCGATCTGGGCTCGAGCTATGCGTGGGCGGCCTTCTGCGAGATGCAGCTTGGCTGGGTCGACGAGGCGCTGAGCAACTACGAGAAGGGCATCAAGCTGCTGCGTGAGCATGCTGGCGATGTTTCCGTGTACACGCGCATTCATCTCGGCCTGTATGGCCAGGCGCTGCATCAGGCAGGCAAGATTGAGCAGGCGCACCAGTATTTCGATCTGGTGCTCACGCCCGAGCACGTCGCGAATCCGACGGCGGTGGAGTTCGATACCGCCGTCTACAAGGCGCACGGTCTGCTGGAGGAAGGGCGGCCCGCGCAAGCGTTGGCCGTGCTCGAGCCGTATACCCACAATTGGTTGGAGCTCGGCAAGCGCTTCGTTCCCAATGGGGTGCAGTACTTCGCCGTGCGTGCCCGTGCGTTGACCTTGCAGGGCAAGGTCGAGGCTGCCAAAGCCGAGCTGAAGCACGTGGCCGAGTTACCGGCGTTCTATGGCGTGCCGGCGCAGAAGTCGGATTGTTATCTGGCGGCACTCATCCATGTCGCTCTCGCCGATGACGATCTGCCCACGGCGCGTGGCGTGTTGGCGCAGCGTGGTCCGCTGGACGTTCCCCCAGAGTTCGATTTCGACTACTTGCAGCTGGCCCTGGACAGTGCGCATCTGAAGCGCCGCATGGGCGATCTCAATGGCGCCATCGAGCTGACCGACGCGGCCCTGGCTCACTTGGAGGAGCACGGCGGCACGTCCAGTTTCGCTTTCATTCGGCGGGAGCTGCATCAGGCACGTGCTGCAGCCCGGACCGCACTCAATCAGGCCGGCGCAACGGCCAAGCAGTAACCCCCAGAACGTTAACCCGTTCGCAAAAGCGCGTGCTGGTGCCGTTGTGGCTGGGCCGGTGTGCCAGCCGGTGGCACGCATCCTGCTCCTATCCTGTCGGGACCTGCGGCTCGCGCCAAAGGTTTGACGCCATCTGACGGGAGTCGCGATGTTTGAAATTCTGCCCAATCCCTCGCTCGAGACCGTGTTGATCGCGGGCCGGGCCGTGCTGCTGATCGGCGCATTCTGGGTGTTCGCGTTGGCGTTCACGCGCTGGCGTCGCGCTGACGAACGGGATTCTCAGGCGCTGCGCGACCAGCTCGAGCGTGCTTTCAACGAAATGCGCAGCCTGCACGAGACCGTGGCGGTGATGGGCGCGCGCATCGAAGCGATGAGCGAACGCGCCGAGACGGATTCGCGCCGTCCGCAGCTGCCGGCGGTTGTCGCCACCGGTCAAGCGCGCGGCTATGACCTGGCGCTGCGCATGGCCAAGAACGGTTCGGCCGCCGAAGATCTCGTCGCGAACTGCGGCATTACTCGCCACGAAGCCGAGCTACTGACCCGTCTGCACGCCGCGAAGTCGCAGCCGGAAGTGGCCGCTTGGCAGGCTCGCCAGCAAGCAGCTCAGCAACAGCAGGTTGCGCAGGCTCCGCAACAGCAGCCGCCGCAGTCGACGGGCCGCAAGCGTGGCTCGCTGTTGAGCGTGGTTGGCTAGCGGATATTCGAGTTCTCACAGGCCGCACGGAACGCGGCCGCCTTCGCCTGTCACCATCGCGACGGCGAATAGCTCAGCGCCGGTAGTCTGGCGGTCTGTTCTTCAGGACGAGGCGAGCTCGCCGGCGGCGGGTTCTTGCCAGCGATCGACCAGGCGAAAGCGAGTACGTGCGCAACGGCAACGTAGAGCTCTTTCGGAATCTCCCGACCGATATCCAATTTCGACAGCGCGCCCGCAAGCGCTGCATCTTCTTGCAGCGGCACGTTGTGCTCGCGAGCGGTCTCGATGATTTTTTCGGCGATCTCGCCGCCGCCTTTGGCGACGACCCGAGGTGCGCCACCACCGTTGATGTTGTAGTGGAGCGCGACGGCGATCGGTGCGCGAGGACGTTCGTTCATGCTCGTACGTCCAACAGGCGCGCGGCACGTGCGCCGGTGTCGCCAACCGGCATGCCATGCAAACAAACGATGCGGTCGATCTCGAGCCCGGCTTCACGCAGGATGGCTTCGAGCTCGCCGGCACGCGCGGATAATGCATTGACGATGGCGGGCGACTCGGCCCGCAGCTGCACGCCGATGCGATGGCCGGTCAAGGTCACTTTCGCATGCAACGCGCCGACCTGACCCAGATCCATCGCGGCCTCGACACTCCACGAATCGCCGCTGCCTTGGTGCTTACGGGATTCATCGTGTTCGACACGCAGCCGCAGCGTGGAGGCACGATCGTCATGTCGCACCGGCAGCTCGACCAGCATCGATTGCACCGATGGATCTGCCGCCGTGTTGGTGATCTGTGTGGTCGTCAGGCGCGCGAGTGCACCTTCGGTCTGGCGTGCCAGTTCATTGAGCTGCTGCTCGGCGCCTTCGATCATCGAGAACGTTGCCGGCGCTGCATTGAGCGCAGTCAGTGGGCCGCGAGCCGTGGGAGGCGCTGCATTCATCGCAGTATCTGAATGAGCGGCGTTCGGACGTGCGCCGTTCTCTCGCAGCGTGCGGCTCAAGGCGAGCATCAACGCTTTCAAATCATTTGCGAGCACTCTCGGATCGGCTGCGCCACGTGACGCATCGGCGAGATTCGCTTCGAGAAAAGCGCCGGAGCGCCGTAGGGCGCCCGCCAGATTTTCGGGGTCGCCGAGCGAATCGGCATCCGGCAAAGCCTGCCACAGCTGTGCTGCGGCTTGCGTCACGGCCTTGGGCAAATCTTCCGCGCCATGCTTGCCTTGGGCGAGCCAGGAAAGATTGGCGAGCATGAGCGCAGGGCTTTCCTGGCGAGGCACGAAACGACGCATGGCATCGGCGACCACGGTTGCTTCGGCATCCGCCGCCGCGGCCGTGGAAGAAGAAAGTGTCTCCAATGCCAGCACCGGGCTGTTACGGAGCACGCGGACGTTCAGCACCTCGCCGTTGGCCGGCCCGGCGCTGTTGCCGGAGGCGAGGCGGGCGTTGTGGCGCTGACCGCCGATATCGAGCCACAGCTGACCGCTGGCAGCGTCGCGCACAGCAATGACCTGCAGGAGCGCGCCAACGCGCCACTCCGACAGCAGGCTCGGGCTATTGCTCCCGGCCGGGCTGGTACTGCGAAAGTCCACCAGGTCGATACGCATGAATGAGTCACTCGTGCGACGTGCAGTTGCAACGTGAACTGCTTCACCAATTTAACGGCAGGGAATCCCGGAGCTTGAGCGGGCCGAGGTTAAGTAGTGCGACGTGGCTCACCTAAAGCTGACCCCTCATATGCCGATATGAATCCCGAATCTGTGAAATCAGTACTACGAGCCTGCAAGCTACGTCATGAAAACAAGTAAGCGTAAACGTTCCGCCAAAGCCCAACCGGTCATGGAGACAGTGGGCGCGGACGTTATTAACGCTGAACTGACGGCCGCCGTTGAGCCGGCGCTCGAGACGCTCGCCGAGCCGGTCGCCGAGCCGGTCGCCGAGTTGAGCCCCGCTGCTGTCGAAGCGCTGGTCGCCGAGCCGATTGCTGAACAGGCGATCGAGTCGAGCGGCGAGGCGATCGCCGAGTCTGCTGTTGAAGTGGCTGCTGAGCTGGTCGTTGCAGATGTCGTGGCCGAGCAGGTTGCTGATGTTTCTATTGAGCAGGCTGCGGAAGTCGTAACCGAGCAGACCACTGACGCTTCTTTCGAGCAGGCCACGGAAGTCGAGGCTGAGCAGGCTGCTGACGTTTCTATTGAGCAGGTCGCGGAAGTCGTAGCCGAGCAGGCTGCCGATGTTTCTATTGAGCAGACCGCGGAAGTCGTAGCCGAGCAGGCTGCCGACATTTCCAATGAGCAGGCGGCTGAAGTCGTGGCCGAGTCGGCCACTGATGTCGGTATCGAGCAATCGGCTGAACTCGTCGTCGAGCCGGTCGCCGACGTTTCTATTGAGCAGGCTGCGGAAGTCGTGGCCGAGCCGGCCGCCGATGTTGTTATCGAGCAGACGGCTGAACTCATCGTCGAGCAGGCCGCCGATGCTTCTACCGAGCTGGCTGTTGAAGTGGCCGCCGAGGCAGGCGCCGAACCGGTGACTGCGTCTGAGGAAACTGTCCTCGTCGAGGCCGTCGCTGACGCGATCGCTACCGAAACGACCGAAGCCGCCGCTGAAGCGGTCGCCGAGCCGGCAGTCGCTGAAACCGCCGAGCCCGTCGTGGTCGGCGAGCCGGTCGTGGTGCTCGGGGCCAACTGCAGCGTGAAAGATGCCGCTGCGCTCAAGACTTCTCTTTGCGCTTTCTCGAATCACGGCGACGCTGTGACTCTCGATGTGAGCGCCGTCGAACGTGTCGATACCGCGACCATGCAGCTGTTGTGCGCCTTCGTGCGTGACCGCAGCGGTCGCAACCAAAGTGTCAGCTGGCGCGGCGAGTCGCAGGCTCTGCAGGATGCAGTGCGCTTGCTCGGCGTCGGTGCACTGCTCGGTCTCGAGACAAAAGGAGTTGCCGCATGACGCGGATTCTGGCCGTCGACGATTCCCCTTCGATGCGCGACATGGTGCGCATCGCACTAACCAGCGCAGGTTTCGATGTGACTTCCGCCGGCGACGGCCAGGAAGCGCTCGATCTGGCGCGTCAATCGGGTTTCGACCTGGTGCTTTCGGACGTCAACATGCCGGTGATGGATGGCATCCAGCTGATTCGCGCGTTGCGCGCCGAATCGGCGTATCGCCACATCCCCATTTTGATGCTGACCACCGAAGCGGGCCCGGACCGTAAAAAAGAAGGCAAGGACGCCGGGGCCACGGGCTGGATCGTCAAACCATTCGATCCGGCACAACTCGTGGCGACCATGCATCGCGTGCTGAGGTAAACGACAGTGGCCATCGATCTCGCCCAATTCCATGAAGCGTTTTTCGAGGAGAGCTTCGAAGCGCTCGACTCGATGGAAGCGGCCCTGCTGCAGCTCAATCCGGGTGCGCCCGAGCCTGAGCTGATCGGCACGATCTTCCGCGTTGCTCACTCCATCAAGGGCGGCAGCGCGACCTTCGGCTTCTCCGAAGTGGCCTCGTTCACGCACACTTGCGAAACCCTGCTCGATGAGCTGCGTGCCAATCGCATGCAGGTGAGTCGTCACGTCACCGATCTGCTGCTGAAGTCGGTGGACGTGATGCGCGAGATGCTGCGATCGGTGCAGCGTAAGGAGCCGATCGACGCGCAAAGAGTCGCCGATCTGCAGTTCGATCTCGAACTTGCGATCGCGCAGAAGAATCAGCCGGCTGCTGCCGCGCCGGCGCCCGCTCCAGTCGTCGAGGCTGCTCCGGCTCCCGCAGCTGCTGAAACGGCGAAGCCGGGCTTCAAGCATCGCTGGCGCATCAGCTTCCGCCCATATCCGCAGTTGTTTGTGCACGGTAACGATCCGCTGCGCATGATTCGTGAGTTGAGTGAACTCGGTGAGCTCGCCGTCAAGCTCGATGGCAATGCGTTGCCGTCGCTCGAACAGCTCGAGCCGGAGAGCTGCTATCTCGCCTGGGATCTGACGCTCGACACCGATGGCGATCGTGCGGCCGTCAATGGCGTGTTCGACTGGGCCGAAGGCGATTGCGATCTGAAGATTGAAGAGGAGGCCGTGCCCGCCGCCGCGGTGGCGCAGGCCGTCGCCGCTCCGGCGCCGGAAGCGAAGCCTTCCAACGTCGTGAACATCGCAGATGCCAAGCCTGCCGAAGCGCCGAAGGCGAGCGCCGAGCCGGCACATGCTCCGGCCGCGGCCGAGGCACTGCCGAAGGCGGGCGCCACCGACGGCGGCTCGATCCGCGTCAGCACCGAAAAAATCGACGAGCTGATGAACACGGTCGGCGAGCTGGTCATCACGCAGTCCATGCTGACGCAGCTCGGCACGAAGTTCACCGGCCACGCTGCCGAGCAGCTGCGCTCGGGTCTCGCGACGCTGGAAAGAAACGTTCGCGAACTGCAGGAAAGCGTCATGCGCGTGCGCATGTTGCCGATCAGCTTCGTGTTCAGCCGCTTCCCGCGCATGGTGCGCGACTTGAGTCAGCGCCTGGGCAAGCACGTCGAACTGAAGATGACCGGCGACCAGACCGAGCTGGACAAGACGGTCATGGAGAAGATCGGCGATCCGCTGGTGCACCTGGTACGCAACAGCGTCGACCACGGCATCGAAATGCCCGAGGCGCGCAAGGCCGCCGGCAAGACGCCGAACGGCACGGTGTTTCTCAACGCATATCACAAAGGCGGCAGCATTACCGTCGAAGTGGGCGATGACGGCGGTGGCCTGAACAAGGAAAAGATCCTGAAGAAGGCGCGCGAGCGCAATCTGATCGGCGCCAACGAGGTGCTGAGCGACGAGCAGATCTACGAGCTGGTTTTCATGGCCGGCTTCTCGACCGCCGAGCAGACCACCGACATCTCCGGCCGCGGCGTCGGCATGGACGTGGTGCGCAGGAACATCAAGGAGCTGGGCGGCACGATCGAAGTGCGCTCGGAGTATGGCAAGGGCTCGCGCTTCATCATCACGCTGCCGCTGACGCTCGCCATCGTCGACGGTCAGTCGGTGGCGGTCGGCACCGAAACTTACATCGTGCCGCTGATCACCATCATCGAGTCGCTGCAGTTGAAGCAGGGCATGGTCAATCGCGTCGCCGGCCAGGGCGAAGTGTTCTGGTTCCGCGATGGTTACGTGCCGGTGGTGCGCTTGCATGAAGTGTTCGGCCTGGAGCCGCGCACGACTCAGCTGCACGAGGGCTTGATCATGGTCGTGGAAGGCGAGGGCCGCAAAGTCGGCTTGTTCGTCGACGACCTGCTCGGCCAGCAGCAAGTGGTCATCAAATCGCTGGAAACGAATTTCCGTCGAGTCGACGGTGTGTCGGGCGCAACGATCCTGGGGGATGGCGCCGTGGCACTGATTCTCGACGTGCCGGGATTGATCCGCGTCGCGACGCAAAGACTGGCTGCATGAAGCAGCCGGCTTGCACCCGCCTGGCCAGGCGGCTCGCGGGCAGATCGACCGACACGGGTGCCCTTGCAGCACGAGGGCGCCCGCGCCTGAACGGATTGCACAGGCGCGCGCATTGAATGTTTTTTGGGGTTCACAAGAGCAAGTTGGGGCTCACAAAGCGAGCTAAGGAATCGATGTTATGAACACGTGGAATATTTCGGTGAAGGCCAAGCTGTTCGCAACCTTGGCGTTGGCGGGGGTCGTGTTGATCCTGGTCGGCGTCATCGGCCTGAGCGGCACCAAATCCTCCAATGCTGATCTGGATGCGATTTTCTCGAATCGCTTCATGCCCACGGGCTGGGTCGGCGCTATCGAGACGAGCGAGCGCACGGTGCTCGAGAAGGCCGAAGAGGTGGTCATCCGTCAGGATGGCGCCGCGGTCAAAGGTGCGCTCGATCTGCTCCAGGAGCGTCAGGGCCAGGTGAAGGAGCTGATGCAGAAGCTCGACGCCACCGATCTCACCGATAAGGAGCGCGAGATCGTCGGTCAGTTCCGCACTCACGGCAACGAACTGCTCAGCCTGGTGCAGGAAGCGCTGCTCGCCGCGCAGTCTGGCAACTTCAGCGTCGCTGAAAGCACGCTGATCGAAAAGGCCCGCCCGGCCTACGAGAAGATCACCACCGCCGGCGACACCCTGCTCACGACGCAGATCGAAGTGGCGCACAAGATGCGCACCGAGGCGGATGCGTCCTTCAAGAAATCCAGCGCGTTCATCATCGGCGCCATCGTGGTCGGCATCGCCCTGTCCGCAGTGCTGGGTCTGCTGATCATTCGTTCCATCGTCAGTACCATCAACACGGCGGTGAGCATCGCCGACCGCATCGCCAGCGGCGAACTGGGCAACGACGTGCGCGTCGAGAGCACCGATGAGCTGGGCCGCCTGCTCGAGGCGCTCAAGCGCATGGACGGCAAGCTGGTCGAAATCGTCGGCGACGTGCGCGGCAGCGCGGACGCGGTCGGTGCGGCGGCTCGTCAGTTGTCACATGGCAACGACGACCTCTCGCAACGTACCCAGGAACAGGCTGCTGCCCTGGAAGAAACAGCTTCCAGCATGGAGCAGATGACTGCGACGGTGAAACAGAATGCGGACAACGCGCGCCAGGCGAATCAGCTGGCGGTGGGTGCTCGCGAACAGGCGGAGCGCGGCGGTGCCGTGGTCCAGCGCGCGATCGCCGCTGTGGGCGAGATCAACAACTCCAGCCGCAAGATCGCCGACATCATCGGTGTGATCGACGAGATCGCGTTCCAGACCAACCTGCTGGCGTTGAATGCAGCCGTCGAAGCGGCGCGTGCCGGCGAACAGGGCCGAGGCTTCGCGGTGGTCGCCACCGAAGTGCGCAATCTCGCCCAGCGCAGCGCCAGCGCCGCGAAGGAAATCAAAGGTCTCATCAACGACTCGGTCGACAAGGTCAAGGTCGGCTCGGAGCTGGTGGATGAGTCCGGCCAGACGCTCTCCGAGATCATGGAAAGCGTCAAGAAGGTCACCGACATCGTCGCCGAAATCGCGGCCGCGTCCGAAGAACAGTCGGCGGGCATCGAGCAGGTGAACAACGCGGTGAGCCAGATGGACAACGTCACGCAGCAGAACGCTGCGCTGGTGGAAGAGGCCTCTGCGGCCAGCAAGTCCATGGAGCAGCAGTCCGGCACGCTGGTCACGCAGATCGGTTACTTCCGTCGCTCCGATGGCAGCGGCATTGCGGGCTCGGGCGGGCATGCGCATTCGCATGCGGCTGCTGAAGTCGCTCGCGCCGCGGCTCCGGTCACTCGTCCGCGTCCGCAGGCTGTCCGCAAGGCTGGCCTCGCCGCCACCAAGCCGCGGGCTGCAGCGTCCTCGAACGCAGCGCCTTTGGCTCGCGCCAGCGGTGACGACAGCCAGTGGAGCGATTTCTAATCGTCAGCGCCGGGTGCCCCAAAGCGGGGCGCCCGGCGCCGGCGCACGACTGATGCAGCAAATGTCTTACTCATCCTGCTCAGAACGACGCCGATAAATAATTTGAGCGCTGTCGCTGACGCAGGCCGGTCGCCGGCGAAACCGACAGACAGTAGGAGACTCGTTTCATGACCAATCAAGTTGCCGCGCAGATCGATGCCGCCGCTGCCGGTTCCAACCAGGTGCTGACCTTCACCCTGGGTGACGAAACTTACGGCGTGGACATCCTGCGAGTGCAGGAAATCCGTGGCTGGTCTCCGGTCACGCGCATCCCGCAGGCGCCCAGCCACGTGCTCGGCGTGCTGAACCTGCGCGGCTCGATCGTTCCGATCGTCGACCTGCGCATGCGCTTCAACCTGCAGCATGCGGAATACACCCCGCTCACCGTCATCATCGTGCTGTCGGTGCAGTCGCCGATCGGCCGTCGCGATTTCGGCGTGGTCGTCGATGGCGTCTCCGACGTGATCGATGTGGCGGCCAACGACGTGAAGCCGGCGCCGGAGTTCGGCGCGCACGTGAGCACTGAGTTCATCGAAGGTTTGGCTGCTGTGTCGGGCCGCATGGTGATGCTGCTCGACATCGATCAACTGATCGGTGCGGACGTCACGGGAGTGGCGCTCAATCCCGCAGCTTAATCGATGAGATGTGAGTAACGGCTCGCGAGGGCCACCTTGCGAGCCGTTGATCACACGCGAAATCCGTCCAATGCCGACTCCAGCTTCATCCGCTTCGCCCGCCGACTCCGCGCACCATGGACCTCAGCTCGGTGACACCGAGTTCAATTTCATCCGCCACGTGGTCGGCGAGAACGCCGGCATCGTGCTGGGCCCCAACAAGCGCCAGCTGGTGCAGGGCCGTCTGGCGCGGCGTCTGCGCGAGCTCGGGCTGCCGAGCTACGAGGCTTACTGCGAATATCTGCGCGACGCCGGGCCCGAAGAGCTGGTCGGCCTGATCAACGCGATCACCACCAACGTCACTTCGTTCTTCCGCGAGAACCATCACTTCGAGGCGCTGGGCTCGTACATGCTGCCCGAAGCGATGAAACGCAACGCTGCGTCCCGGCGCCTGCGCATCTGGTCGGCGGGTTGCTCGACGGGTGAAGAGCCGCACTGTATCGCGATGGTGGCTGCCGAAGCGTTGCCGTCCTCGCCGCGCTACGATTTAAAAATTCTCGCGACCGACATCGACAGCGACGTGATCGCTGCGGCGTCCTCGGGCATCTACCCGCTGGATCGCATGTCGAGCGTGTCGCCGGAGCGCCTGAAGCGCTTCTTCCAGAAAGGTCACGGCGAGCACGCAGGCTGTGCGGTCGCGCGCCATGACGTCAAGTCGATGATTACGTTTCGCACGCTCAACCTGCTGCATGCGTGGCCGATGAAAGGCCCGTTCGACGTGATCTTCTGTCGCAACGTGATGATCTATTTCGACCAACCGACGCGCGAGAAGCTGGTGCACCGCTTCAGCGAAATGCTGGCGCCCGGCGGGTATCTGTGCATCGGCCATTCGGAATCCATTCATGCAGGCAGTGCGCCCTTCAAGCTCGTCGGCAAAACCATCTACCGCCGCAACGGTGGCGCCCATGGCTGACAAACCAGCCTTGGCCAGGGTGTTGCCCGGTTTCGAGAACATCCGTCGTTACACCAATCCGCAGGGTCAGGTAATCGCCAAGCTGCTGCCGGGCGACTTCTATGTGACCACCCACGATGAAGTGCTCGATACGGTGCTCGGCTCGTGCGTGTCGGCTTGCATCCGCAATTCGAAGCTCGGCATCGGCGGCATGAATCACTTCATGTTGCCGCGTCCCAGCGGCAATGGTCATGACACGTGGGAGACGGGTGCCACTGGCCGCGCCACGCGTTACGGCAGCGCCTCGATGGAACAACTGATCAACCGCATTCTGAAAGCCGGCGGCACGCGCGCCGATCTCGAAGTGAAGATCTTCGGCGGCGGTCGTGTGTTGAAGACGCTGACCGATGTCGGCGATCACAATGTGACTTTCGTGCGCGAGTTCCTCAAGCAGGAAGGGCTGCGCGTGACTTCCGAGGACGTGGGCGACACCTGCCCGCGCCACATACAGTATTTTCCGCTGACTGGCCGCGTGCGCGTGCGCCACCTGACCTCGAGTCATACCAGGGACGTGGCCTCGCAAGAACAGCAATTCCTCAAAGGCCTGGAGAAGACGCCAGTGGCCGGCGAGATCGATCTGTTCTGAGGACAGACCGCATCATGGCCATCAAACTCCTGATCGTCGACGACTCGGCCCTGGTCCGGAAGCTGCTGAGCGAAATGCTCGGCAACGACCGCGACATCGAGATCGTCGGTACGGCGACCGATCCGTACGCCGCTCGCGAGAAGATCAAGCAGCTCAATCCCGACGTCATCACACTGGACGTGGAAATGCCCCGCATGGACGGCATCACGTTCCTCGAGAACCTGATGCGTCTGCGGCCCATGCCGGTGGTGATGGTGTCATCGCTGACGCAGCGGGGCGCGGATGTCACATTGCGCGCGCTGGAACTCGGCGCGATCGATTTCGTCACCAAGCCCAAGATCGACGTCGCCGGCAGTCTTGCCAACTACGCCGAAGAATTGATCGCCAAGGTGAAGGTGGCAGCGAGTGCGCGAGTGAGCGCACGGCCGGCGTCACGCAAGCCGCCGGTGCTGCAGTCGTTGAATATGGAGCAGCGCCACAGCGCCGATGCGGTGTTGCCGGCGTCGCACGCCAAGCGCGTGTTGCGCACGACCGATCGAATTATTGCCATCGGTGCGTCGACGGGTGGCACCGAAGCCATTCGCGAGGTGCTCGAAGGGCTGCCGCCAGACGCGCCGGCCGTGGTGATCTCTCAACACATCCCGGCGGCGTTCAGCAAAGCCTTTGCCGAGCGCATGAACCGCTGCTCGGCCATGTCGGTGTGCGAGGCCAGCGATGGCCAATACATTCTTCCGGGCCACGTCTACATCGCGCCTGGCGATCAGCACCTGCTGGTGGAGCGCGACGGTGCGCGGTACCGCTGTCGACTGAGCAACGGCCCGCATGTGAATCGTCACCGGCCCAGCGTCGATGTGATGTTCCGCTCGATGGCGCAAAACGTCGGCCCGAACGCCGTGGGCGTGATTCTCACCGGTATGGGCGATGACGGCGCTCGTGGCCTGAAGGAAATGGCAGAGGCGGGCGCACCGACCATCGCTCAGGACGAGGCGACCAGCGTGGTCTGGGGCATGCCCGGCACCGCCGTGAAACTGGGCAGCGCCCAGCACGTGTTGCCTTTGCATCGGGTGGCCGCTGAGGTATTGCACCTGACCGCCGATCATCCAAACGGCAAGATGGCGCACGGCTAAACCCTGAGCTGCCGCTGGACCGGGCGAATATGTACAGCGGTGTTCAGAAATGCCAACGGCGCCGCAGATCGTGAGAAGCACGTCGCAGTAGAGTCTGCTCAGATTCCGCACGACTCAGAACCGCGACCATGAGCACTCCTCATAACGCCTATCAGGCCGCCCAGCAGGCCCAAATGACCGAGGTCTCCGATCACGCCGCGGCGTTTGCGTTCGTGGGCGAGCTGGCCCAGGAAGTCTCCACCGGCAAGGTGGAGCTGCCGTCGTTCCCGGATGTTGCCGTGCGCGTGCGCAAGGTGCTGGCCGACGAGCATGTTTCCAACGACCAGATCGCCCGCGTGGTCGGCTCCGAAGCAGGGCTGGCGGCGCGCGTGTTTACCCTGGCCAATTCGGCGGCCTTGAATCGTAGCGGTCGCTCGGTCTCCGATCTGAAGACTGCGGTGAATCGCATCGGTCACAATAACGTGCGTACTGCGGCGGTGTCGTTCGCGATTGCGCAGCTGCGCAAGGCGAGCGAGCTGAAACATATCTCCAAGGAGCTGGAGGGGCTGTGGCAGGAGGCGACCACCGTGGCGGCGCTCGCTTATGCAGTTGCCTCGCGCACCAGCGTGAACGCCGACGAGTCGATGCTTGCCGGGCTGCTGCACAACGTGGGCAAGATCTACATCCTGGCGCGCGCGCACAAACATCCATTTTTCAAAGAGCCGGCGACGCTGCAGCAGTTGCTGCGTGACTGGCACGCGAACGTCGGCAAGGCCATCGTCGAGAACTGGGGTTTCCCGGATCACATCGCCGAAGCCATCGGTGAGCACGAGAATATCGAGCGCGTCAATGACGAGCGCGACGTGACCGACGTGCTGACCGTGGCAGTGATGATGGCCGGTTTCTTCGGTCACGAGGCCGATCTGGAGTTGAACATGCAGGGCGTGAAATCGTTCTGGCGTCTGGGTCTCGATAACCAGAAGTGCGTGCATGTGATGCGCGATTGCGCGGAAGAGATCAGCGCGCTGCGCACAGCGCTCGGCGATTAACCCAAGTTATATTATTTGGCCCACGGCGCCCGCCGGTTCGACGAACCGGCGGGCGTTTTCGTTGGCGGATTGGAAATGACAATGCTGCACGGGGAAAGCGGGTTGCAAAGTTTCAGGGCAACTCGCAGCCACGAGCTGGGCCCGCCCTGATTCGTACATTCCGACATTCATCGAGGCTGGCTCAAGGTCGATAGACCTCGTGGCTGGTACTCATTAGTAGAGTTGGTATGAATTTGGGGTCTCTTAGTATTCGCGCGCGCATCGTCGGCACACTGCTGGTGCTGGCGACGTCTCTGCTCATCGTCGGCGGACTCGGCCTGTATGGAATGAATAGCATCGTCAACGATCTCGACGATATGTATCAGCGCCGTGTGCTGGTGATGGGCGAGCTCGGCGAGCTCAAGACCAAGGAGCTGGATCGTCAGGCGCTGGTTTCGCTGACGGTGCTGGCAAACGATCCCACGACCATCGCGAAGTATCAGCAGCAGCTACAGCAGACCAAGGTGGAAGCCGCGCGCCTGTTGCAAAAGTTCGGTGAAATGCAGGTCAGCGAGGACGGCAAGGCCTACTACCAGGCGATCAAGCAGGCGCATGACAGCCTGCAGGCCACCTTTGACCAGATCGATGCAGCGCTGGCCGCGAATGACGATGCGTTGGCGGGGCGGCTGATCGTCGACAAACTCGATCCCGAGTTCGATGTGTTGAGTGCGGCGCTCGACCAGACCACCAAACATCAATTCAAGCGAGCTGAAGAGGCATTGGAAGCGGCGCAGGGCGATTTCCGCAGCGGCCGCGCTATTGCGATCGGTGCGATGCTCGCTGCGTTGTGCCTGGCGGGTGTGTTCGCGATGTTGCTGATGCGCGCCATCATGTCCGGTCTGGGCGCGGCGATGAATGTCGCGGAGGAGATTGCCGATGGTCATCTCGGTCATCAGATCGATGCGACGCGCCGGGACGAATTCGGCATGTTGCTCGGTGCGCTCCACCGCATGGATGAAAAACTGCACGAGATCGTCGGCAGCGTGCGCGGCGCCTCCGATGCAGTTGGCGGTGCGGCTTCACAGCTATCGCGCGGTAATGACGATCTGTCGCAGCGTACGCAGGAGCAGGCCTCGGCATTGGAAGAAACCGCGTCGAGCATGGAAGAGATGACCGCGACGGTGAAACAAAACGCCGACAACGCGCGCCAGGCGAATCAGCTGGCCAGCGGTGCTCGCGGCCAGGCCGAGCGCGGCGGCGATGTGGTGTCGCGCGCCGTGACCGCAATGGAGGAGATCAACAACTCCAGCCGCAAGATCGCCGACATCATCAGTGTGATCGACGAGATCGCTTTCCAGACCAACTTGCTGGCGCTGAATGCGGCTGTCGAAGCGGCGCGTGCCGGCGAACAAGGCCGCGGCTTTGCCGTGGTGGCCTCCGAAGTCCGCAGCCTCGCTCAGCGCAGCGCCACGGCCGCCAAAGAGATCAAGGGTCTCATCGGCGACTCGGTGGAGAAGGTCCGCAGCGGCAGCGCACTGGTCGACGAGTCCGGCAAGGTGCTCGGCGAGATCATGGAGAGCGTCAAGAAGGTCAGCGACATCGTCGCCGAGATCGCCGCCGCCAGCGAAGAACAGGCGCAGGGCATCGATCAGGTGAACAATGCCGTCACACAGATGGACGACACCACTCAGCAGAACGCCGCGCTGGTGGAAGAGGCAGCCTCGGCGGCCAAGTCCATGGAACAGCAGGCTGAACGGCTGGCCGCGGAGATTTCATTCTTCCGTACGGCGAACCACTCCGTGCGGGCGACGACTGTCATAACCAGCAAGCCGAGCGCCTCGGTGCGCTCTATCTCCCGGCCGGCAACAAAGCGTTCAGCTGCCAAGCCTGCGCCTCGACCCGTTGCGGCGCCCCTGGCCAAGGCCAGCGGCGACGACAGCGCCTGGCAGGATTTCTGAGCCACGGTCCGGCCGGGCGCCTTGTAGGCGGCTGGCCCGCGCCAGAGTAGAACGGTCTGGGACAGGCCCGGCCGAAAGTGAACGGGCTCACGATCCGGCATCATTGAGGGATTGCCCTATCCGCGTATAAGAGGATTAGATTAGGAACGCGGTTGTGCAGTGAAACGTACTGATTGCGTTCCCTGAGAAGGGACGCCAGCTTGTGGCGATTTTCATTTCAACGATGGCCGCACAAGTCTGGCCACGGGGAACATTGCGTGGCGAAAGGCGGAAAAATACTGGTCGCCGAAGATGATGCCGAGGCGCGCGAGCTGCTGATGATGTCGCTCGCGGACGGCGACTATGACCTGTTGCAAGCGGCCGACGGGATCGAGGCGCTGCATTTATTGCGCACCGAGCATCCCGATCTGCTGATCACCGACATCGTCATGCCGCGCATGGACGGTTACGAACTGGTCCGCAAGCTGCGTCAGGACGAAAGCATGTCCGGCACCCCAGTGATTTTCTGTTCAGCGTCCTACCACGAGCGCGAGGTGCGCGAGATGGCCCGCTCGCTGGGCGTAAGTAGCACGCTGTCCAAACCGTACGATCTGGAGATCGTCCGCGAGACAGTGACTGCGGCGCTTGCGACCAAGTTGCCCGCGGGCACGAGCCAGCCACCGGCGCTGTCGGTGAACGGGGGAGCCCAGGAGCGATTGAGTGCGCTGGTGACATTCAGCCGCCGCGTATTTGGTCAGACCGAGCCCGCGGTGATTCTGGAATCCACCTGCGACGCTGCGCGCGACATTCTGCTCGCCCAGATGGCGCAGCTCGTGATCGTGACCGAAGGCGGCGCACGTCAGGCGACGACCTCCAGTGGCCTGTCCAGCGAGGAGATGGAGCGTCTGCTCAGCTCCCGTATGTATCGCGATCTGGTGCAGTCGCTGGAAACGGGTGGCTCGGCGCTGTACCCCATGTCGCCGGATGAATCGGTGGCGCACGGCGACGTGCCTCAACGCGGCGAATTCGTTTCCATGCTGGGGGTGCCGATCGCGTCGGTCACCAAGTCGTATGGCTATCTGTGCGTGCTGAATCGCATCGGCCTGCCGGGCTTCACCGAGGAAGATCTGGCGGTGGCGCGTGCCATTGCAGTGCAAGTCGCCGTGGCCTACGAAAATGCGCTTCAGCACCAGGCACTGCAGGATGAAATCGACCGGCGCGCCGAAATGGAAAGCGAAATCCGGCGCCTGAATCAGGATCTGGAAAAGCGGGTCGCCGAGCGGACCGCCGAGCTGGAAATCGCCAATCGCGAGCTCGAGGCGTTTTCATATTCGGTCGCGCACGACTTGCGTGCACCGTTGCGGTTGATTCATGCCCACGTGCAGATGCTTCGCGAGCACAAGGGGCCACCGGGCGCGCGCGAGCCGACCATTCACATGGAACAGATTCAGCGCGGTGCCAAGGAAATGAGTGCGCTGATCGACGGGCTGCTGGCCTTGTCGCGAGTCAGTCATGTCGAGATGCGCCGCGAGCCGTGCACGCTGGACAGCATGGTGAAGCACGCCGTGGAGCGTGCCAGCCAGGAGGCGCAGGGGCGCGATATCGAATGGCGTCTGCATCCGTTGCCGGCGATGAGCTGCGATCCCGAGCTGATGCAACAGGTGTTCGCGAACCTCATCAGCAACGCCGTCAAATATTCGCGGCCGCGGCCCAAACCGGTGATCGAAATCGGTACCGGCGTGGTGAAAGAGGGCGACAGCAGTTCCACGGCCACGCCGGGTGAACGATACATTTACGTGCGAGACAACGGCGTCGGCTTCGACATGCGCTACGCGCGCAAGCTGTTCGGCGTGTTCCAGCGTTTGCACCGGCAGGACGAATTCGAGGGTACGGGCATCGGCCTGGCCACCGTCAGCCGCATCGTCGAGCGCCACGGCGGCACGATTTGGGCCGAAGCCAGCCCCGGCCGGGGGGCGGAGTTCCGGTTTACGCTGCGCGGGATGGACTGAGGCGCTGGCAGGACATCTTCCCCAAAGATGTCCCTTGATATCCTGGGAAATGGGGATATCCCTGGTATCCTTCGCGCCTTTCAACCCGGGCCCGCGGGCCCCATACCGCTACAACGATGCAGCCCCAATACGAACCCTCCGTCGTGGAGGCGCAGGCGCAGGCCTTTTGGGCCGACCGCCGCGCCTTCGCCGTCAAGGAAGATCCCAGCCGTCAGAGCTATTACTGCCTGTGCATGTTCCCGTACCCCAGCGGCCGGCTGCACATGGGGCACGTGCGCAACTACACCATCGGTGACGTAATCACCCGATTCTTGCGTATGCAGGGCTACAACGTGCTGCAGCCCATGGGTTGGGACGCCTTCGGCCTGCCGGCCGAGAACGCCGCCATGAAAAACGGCGTGCCGCCGGCCAAGTGGACCTACGAGAACATCGCCTACATGAAGCGCCAGCTGCAGTCGCTGGGCTTCGCGCTCGATTGGGATCGGGAGCTCGCCACCTGCCAGCCCGAGTACTACCGCTGGAATCAGTGGCTGTTCCTGAAGATGCTGGAAAAGGGCATCGCCTATCGCAAGACCGGCGTGGTGAACTGGGACCCGATCGATCAGACCGTGCTCGCGAACGAGCAGGTGATCGACGGCCGCGGCTGGCGCACCGGCGCGCTGGTCGAGAAGCGCGAGATTCCGATGTACTACCTGCGCATTACCGATTACGCGCAGGACCTGCTCGATGCGTTGAACGACATGCCCGGCTGGCCCGAGCGCGTGCGCGCCATGCAGGCGAACTGGATCGGTCGCAGCGAAGGTGTGCGCCTCAGCTTCCCGTATGAATTGCAGGGCGAGCAGCGTTTGTTGAGCGTGTTCACCACGCGCGCCGACACCCTCATGGGTGTGACATTCGTTGCCGTAGCGGCCGAGCATCCGCTCGCAACGTATGCAGCGCAGTCCAATCCTCAGCTCGCGGCCTTCATCGAAGAATGCAAACGCGGCACGGCGCAGGAAGCCGAGATCGCATTGATGGAAAAGAAGGGCATGCCGACCGGCCTGTTCGTCAACCATCCGGTCTCGGGCGAGCGCGTGCCGGTGTGGGTGGGCAACTATGTGCTGATGACCTACGGCGAAGGCGCCGTGATGGGTGTGCCTGCGCACGACGAGCGCGATTTCGCGTTCGCGCTGAAGTACAACCTGCCGATCAAACAAGTGATCGAGGTTGCGGGCGCGGAACCGCCGTTCACCGATAAAGAGTGGCACGGCTGGTACGGCGAGTACGGCACGCTGATCCACTCCGGCAAGTACGACGGACTGAATTACAGCCAGGCCATCGATGCCATTGCCGCCGATCTCAAGGCCAAGGGCTACGGCGAGAAGCACGTGCAGTGGCGTCTGCGCGATTGGGGCATCTCGCGTCAGCGTTACTGGGGCTGCCCGATTCCGCTGATCCACTGCCCGAAGTGCGATGTCGTGCCGGTGCCGGAAGAGGATCTGCCGGTGGTGTTGCCCGAAGGGCTGGTGCCCGACGGCAGCGGCAATCCGCTCAACAAGACGCCGTCGTTCCTGGATTGCAAATGTCCGAAGTGCGGCGGCCCCGCGCGGCGTGAGACGGACACGATGGATACGTTCGTCGACTCGTCGTGGTACTTCCTGCGCTTCGCCTCCGCCAAGAACGACAAGGCGATGGTCGATGAGCGCGCCGACTACTGGTCGCCGGTCAATCAATACATCGGCGGCATCGAGCACGCCATTCTGCATTTGCTGTATGCGCGTTTCTGGACGCGCGTGATGCACGACATGGGCCTGCTCAAAGTGCAGGAGCCGTTCCAGAACCTGCTCACGCAGGGCATGGTGCTCAATGACATTTATTCACGTCGCACCGGCGAAGGCGCGATCGAATATTTCAACCCGGTCGATGTGAACGTGCAGGTCGATGCGAAGGGCGCACGCGTCGGTGCGACTTTGAGCACGGACGGCAAGCCGGTCGACTGGGAAGGCATGCGCACCATGTCGAAGTCGAAGAACAACGGTGTCGATCCGACCAAGCTGGTCGAACAGTACGGCGCCGACAGCGTGCGCCTGTTCATGATGTTCAAGGCGCCGCCGGAAGATACGCTGGAATGGTCGGATGATGGCGTCGAAGGCGCGTCGCGTTTCATGCGTCGTCTGTGGCGCATGGTCAACGAGCACGTGACCGCGGGCCCGGTCAGCGGCCAGGTGTCCGGTGAATTGACCGACGAGCAGCGCAACGTGCGGCGCGCGGCGCACAGCACATTGCAGAAAGTCACCGACGATCTCGGTCGTCGTCGCGTGTTCAACACCGCGATCGCCGCGGTGATGGAATTCATGAATACGCTGTCGAAGTTCGAGGACTCGTCGCCGCAAGGTCGCGCCGTGCGCCAGGAAGCGCTCGAGTTCGTCGTGCAGATGTTGTCGCCCATCGTGCCGCACGCCGGCCACGTGTTGTGGCAGGCGCTCGGCCACTCGGATCCACTGATCGATCATCCCTGGCCGCAGCCGGATCCGGCCGCGCTGGTCCGCGACAGCATCGATGTCGTCATACAAGTAAACGGCAAGCTGCGCAGTCAGATTACCGTCGAAGCGAGCGCCACCGAGCAGCAGATTCGCGAAGCGGCGCTGGCGGACTCCACTGTGCAGAAGTGGATCGAGGGTAAGCCGGTCCGCAAAGTGATCGTGGTGAAGGGCAAGCTGGTCAACGTCGTCGTTTAGGCTTGCCCGGCCTGCTGCAGCAGCGTTAGCCTCCGATGACACTCATCGGGGGACTACAGATGTCAGCTGCAGAACGTGCCGTAGCAGACGTGCGTGCTCAGGTGTCGGCCGAGGAATGGGCGACGCGAGTGGATCTGGCGGCCTGCTATCGTCTCATTGCGCATTTTGGCTGGGACGATCTGGTCTTCACTCACATCTCGGCCCGCGTGCCGGGCACGCATGACTTTCTCATCAATCCCTATGGCTTGATGTTCGAAGAGGTCACCGCGTCCAACCTGGTGCGCGTCGACCTCGCCGGCAATAAAACATTGCCGAGTCCCTACGAGATCAATCCGGCCGGCTACACGATTCACAGCGCCATACACGAGGTGCGCGAGGACGCCGGTTGCGTGTTGCACCTTCATACGATGGCCGGCATCGCGGTCTCCGCGCAGCGCGACGGATTGTTACCGATCTCGCAGCAGGCCACGTTCATTCTGCTCAGCCTGTCCTATCACGATTACGAAGGTATTGCGCTCAACCCGGAAGAGAAGGGTCGCTTGCAGGCCCATCTCGGCACTACACGTCACATGATCCTGCGCAATCATGGATTGCTCACGGTCGGTCGCACCATCTCCGACGCCTTCATGATGATGTACAGCCTGCAGCGGGCGTGTGAGATCCAGATCATGGCGCAAGCGGGCGGCACCCCGCTGCTCGACATTCCCGAGTCGGTGCTGGCGACGGTGCCCGAGTACATGAAACAGGTGACGCGCGGTGCCGGCACCGGACTGGTGTGGCCTGCATTGTTGCGAAAAATGGACCGTCTCGATCCGGGTTACAGGGAGTAGCTGTACAAACCGCGGTTGCCACCTGCATTCCCGAATGATAAAGCAACAGGAGTAGTGCAAATTTTGTACGGTCTCAAGAGAACCACGGATGAAAGCGGGTGTCATGGCAACGCGGCTGTCGGTGCTGCAGCGTGCATTGCCGTCACGCATTCTGGTAGTCGATGACGACGAACAGGATCGCGAATTGATCATGCGGCGGCTGACGGCCGCCGGTTTCGAAGTCGAGCATGCCAGCAACGGTCAGGAGGCGCTCGAAGCGCTCGACCGCCAGTGGTATCCGCTGGTAGTCACCGACTGGCACATGCCGGTGATGGATGGCCTCGCGCTCACCCAGACGTTGCGCGCGCGCGGGGCCGAAGACACTTACATAATCATGCTGACGATGCGCGACTCGAGCACTGACTTCGAGCAGGGCTATGTCGCGGGCGTCGACGACTACCTCACCAAGAGGGTTTCCGATCCCGAGTTGTTCGCTCGCATCTATGCCGCGTTCAACACGCTGGCGCTGCGCCGCTCGTTGCGAGAGGCGCAGGAAGCGGTGATGGAGCAGTCGGTGAGCATCGATGTCGAATCCGGCGCGTTCTCGCACAGTGAATTGCAGACCCGCCTGCTGTCGGAGATCCGGCGTGGACAACGTTACGGTCGTCAGCTGGCGGTCATGACGGTGGGCGTGCGGGTTGAAGGCGAGCCCGCCGATGACTGCGCTCCCGATGCCACCACATTGAGATGTGTGGTGCAGGCGATCGACGCCTCGGTGCGCGCGCATGTGGATTGGATCGGTCGCTTGGAGGCGCCGGTGGGCGCGGTATTCGGCGTCGTGTTGCCGGAGGCTGGGATCACCGAGGTGCCGCTCATCAAAGAGCGCATGATGATGGCGTTGAGCCGCTATGCCAGCAGCGTTGCCGTGCCGCTCGTCTTCAGCTACGGAGTTGCGGGGCTGGAAAGGGATGGCACCGACAGCGCACTGGTCGAGGCGAGCGAAATGCTCGATGTGGCCGAGCACTGCCGGGGTTGTCCGGGGCATTCAGGCAACGAGCAGTTGGCCGCCGTTCAGCGCAGCGTGGCCACTCATGCCGGCATCGTCTGCCGTCACGGCTACGTGGTGGACAGCGAATGCGTGCTCAAAAGTCCGGCTGCGATGCGCGCCATCCAGCCATTTACTGCCGCCCGCTGACCCACTTCTGACCCGACACATTGACCGCGAGGGCGGGGCCCGCGAACATGGCGGCCCCATTTCGGCCTCGCGAGCGTGTCATCTGTGACGCCTTCTGTTTCCGCCCGGCTTCGCTGGTTGCTGCTGTCCGTCTGCCTGACTTCGGTGCTGGCGGGCTGCGGCTGGCGCCTGCAGGGCACGGCCAAGCTGTCACCGGTCATGGCGACGACCTATATCGACACCAGGGATCGCTACACTGATTTCAACCGCGCGTTGCGGGAGAGCTTGCAGGCCTCGGGCGCGCGGCTGACCAACGTCGAGAGCGAAGCGACCGCGGTGGTGAAGATCATCAGAGATGAGAGCGGCCAGCGCATCCTCACCGTGTCCGGTCGCAATACACCCGAGGAATACGAGGTGTTCTACACCATCGAATACTCGGTCAACGGCCGCACCGAGGAGCTGATCGAGCCAGAGAAGATCGAGCTCACTCGTGAGTACAGCTACGACGAAACGGCCGTGCTCGCGAAGCAGAAGGAACAGTCGATTCTGCGTCAAGCGCTCGCTCGCGACCTGGCGGGTCAAGTCGTACGACGTCTCGCTGCGCTGTAATGGCGGCAGTGTTGAAAGTCACGGACATCGGAGTCGATGTCGTGACCGGTCTGCTCGAGCGCTATGGCATGGAATGCGTGGCACTCGGCGCCGACGAAACCATCCCGGGTTCCTACTGGGGCGACAGCGAGGCCGGACTGGTCGGCTCGAAGATCTATTGGCGCACCGACACGCCGCTGCATTCGTTGTTGCACGAAGCCGGTCATTTCATCTGCATGAGCGACGAGCGCCGCGAGCAGTTGAACAAAGACGCGGGCGGCGATTACGACGAAGAAAACGGCGTCTGTTACTTGCAGATCGTGTTGGCGGGGGAGCTGCCGGGCGTCGGTCGCGAGCGCATGTTTCATGACATGGATGCATGGGGCTACACGTTCCGGCTCGGCTCGGCGCGTGCATGGTTCGAGCAGGATGCCGATGATGCACGCGCCTGGCTGGTAGACCGCGGCGTCATCGATCATGACGCGCGGCCGACCTGGCGCAAGAGAGCTATCTGAAACGATCCGTGGCCGTAATCAATTGATGCGTGTTGCCCGCTTCGAACGCTGAGTGGCCGGCGTCGGGCACGACGTGAAATTCCGCTTCCGGCCACGCTTGATGCAGTTTCCAGGCAGTCTGCATCGGGCACACCACGTCGTAGCGACCCTGCACGATCACCGCTGGAATGTGACGAATGCGTTCGACGTTGCGGATCAGCTGATCCTCCGTTTCCAGGAAGCCGCGATTGACGAAGTAGTGACATTCGATGCGCGCGACCGCGACCGCGAAGTCCTCTTCGTTCCACTTGTGCAGATTCTCTTCGTTGATGTGCAGATAGCTGGTGGCCGCTTCCCAAATCGACCAGGCACGTGCCGCCTGCACGCGAGTCTGGCGATCTTCGCTGGTCAAACGTTTGTAGAACGCCCCGATCATGTCGCCCCGCTCGGCGGGCGGAATGGCCGCGACGTAGTTCGGCCAGTGATCCGGGAACAGCGCGCTGGCGCCGCCCTCGTTATAAAACCAGCGCAGCTCGAACTGCGACAGCGTAAAGATGCCTCTCAAGACGATTTCACTGACGCGCTCGGGATGCGTTTGCGAATAGGCCAGGCCGAGCGTCGAGCCCCACGAGCCGCCGAACACCAGCCATCGGTCGATGCTCAGGTGCTTGCGCAGCTTTTCCATGTCCTCGACCAGGTGCCAGGTGGTGTTGTCCTCGAGGCTGGCGTGCGGCTTGCTCCGGCCGCAGCCGCGCTGATCGAACAGGATGATCCGATAGGCGTCGGGATCGAAGAAACTGCGGGCGCGATTGTCACAACCGGCGCCTGGGCCGCCATGCACGAATACCGCCGGCTTGCCCTTGGGATTGCCGCATTCCTCGTAATAGATCTCGTGGCTGTCCGAAACACGCAGCATCCCGGAATTGTAGGGTTTGATGGCTGGATACAACGTGCGCAATCCGCCGGTGGCCTGCGTCTTGGCGGGCCGTTTGCGCTTGGCCAGCACGGCATGCCGGGCGTGATTGCGTTGTTTGCTGGCGGGGGCGGCGCTGCGGGCCGCGCGACGGGTGGTTTTACGCTTCTTCGTAGCCATCTAAGCTCCCGGAAAATTATAAAAGCGCGGGATCGGGCATCCTGCCACGCCCCGCGCGCGAGCGGCAAAAGGCGCGACTTTTCCCGCTCGCTCGCCGCCCGTGGCGGCGGGGTCCATCCATGTACCCTAAGTTATGAATTCTCGGCTCTCGTGGGCAGATAGGGAAGCGCCGCGCATGCCACAATGAGCGCTATGCCACTGCCGAGCCACACTCGATCCATGCTCTTGCTGCTGCTCACCATGACCGTGTGGGGCAGTACTTTCATGGTTACCAAGGAGCTGATCGCTCTGTGGCCGCCGTTCACGCTGGCATTCGTGCGTGTCACGCTGGGCACGCTGGTATTGCTGCCATTCGCGTGGTTTCGGCATCGTCGAGGGGATCATCTGCCGTGGCGCACCGTCTGGTTGATGGGGCTGATCGGTGTGGCCCTGTACTACCTCGCGTTCAACGCGTCGATGGTGTACGTGTCGGCGTCGCAGGGCGCGCTAGTGCAGGCTTCCATTCCTGCGATGACCGCTCTGGTGGCTGTGCTCTGGCTGCGTGAGCGCGCGTCGCCGATGCGCTGGTTGGGCATTGCGTTGTCGGTCGGCGGCGTACTGATCGTTTTCTCGGGCAGCGGTTCGGACAGTGGGCAATCGAGCCTGCTGGGTAGTTTTCTGATGTTTGCTGCGGTGGTTTGCTGGGGGTTGTATACAGCGCTGGCCAAGCGCGCTGCCGGCTTCGACTCGTTGGTGATAACGACTGCTGTGACCGGCACCGGCGCGCTGCTGCTGTTGCCGGTGGCCGGATACGAAATCGTCACCGCGAATCTTGCGGGAAACGGCTTGCCGGCATTGCCGCTGATCGGCTGGGTGGAGCTGTTCTATCTGGGGACCATCGCATCGGGCATGGCGTATCTGCTGTACAACGCATCGCTGCGTCATCTGGACGCGAGCGAGGTGGGCGTCTACACCAACCTGATTCCCATCGTCGGCGTGCTGACGGGCGTGATCGTGCTCGGCGAGCCGTTATCGACGCGCGCCATCCTCGGTGGTCTGGTGGTGATGCTGGGCGTATGGATCACCAGCCGCTCGGAGCGCCCGGTGGCGGTTTGCCCGCTTTAGGGCNNCCTTCGCGACCCACATCTCCATATCGAGCGGCTGCGCGAGCGACTTCACCAGATCCTGGGCATAGATCGGCAGATCCCGCAGGCTGCGGACGCAGATCATCAGATTACGCAGCGCCCATTCATCGCTCAGCTCGATCACATGCAGCTTCATCGTGCGCATGGCTCGTGCCGCAGTGGTTTCCGGCACGACACCGACACCGACGTTGCCTTCGACCATTCGGCACACAGCATCGAAGCTGCGTAGCTGCACGCGCAGTTTGAGACGCCGGCCGATGCGCTCGGCCTTGTCGGAAAGAAATCGCTGCAGCGAGCTGGCGCGATCCAAGCCGACGAAGTCGCTGTCGAGCGCCTCGACGAACGCAATCTTGGACTTTTGCGCGAGCGGGTGAGTCGGCGTGGTCACCAGCACGAAACGATCCACGCGGAACGGGAACACTTCCAGGCCGGTGACATCTTCGGTGCCGGCGACGATGCCGATATCGGCCTTGCCATCGGCGATGGCGGCGACGATTTCGTCACTCAGGCGCTCCTCCAGGTCGATGTTCACCTGGGGGTGCGATGTCAGAAAATTACTGAGCGGCTCGGGCAGGAATTCGGTCAACGCATTGGTATTGGAAAGCAGCCGCACGTGACCTTTGAGCCCGTCGGCGTATTCGCCGAGCTCGGCGCGCATGCGCTCCGCCTGTTGCAGCATCTGACGTGCATGGTGAACCAGCGTGCGGCCCGCTGGGGTCGGGTGAACACCCTGGCGCTCGCGGTTCAGCAACGGCGTACCCAGCTCGATTTCCATGTTGCGGATTCGCGTGCTGGCAGCGGCCACGGCCAGATGCATGCGCTCCGCGCCGGCGGTGATGCTGCCGGCTTCAACAACGTGCAGGAACAGCTTGAGATCGGTCAGGTCAAAACGCATGCGCGGAGTCTATACGCTATCGAGGTACCAGTCGTGGTCTGTCGAGGGCACAGGTGCGCATGCTGCGTAACCGATGCGTAGCGAGGGCTCCATCGAGCCCTCACTCCCACTTTTCTTCCTCAGAACTCCGCGCGCGCGCCGATGTGCAAGGAACGGCCCGGCAGCGGCGCGATGTCCTTCAGCGGCGATGCGTGTTGACGTGCGTCTTCATCGAGCAGATTCGTGCCGCGCACGAACAAGAACACGCTGGTCGATCCCACGGGGAAGCGATAGCTGGCATCCACTTCGGCCAAGATGAAGCTGTCGGTCGGCAGCTCGTGCTCAGCAATCTTGTCCTGTTTGGCGTAGTAGAACGCCTGTGCGCCCACGTGCCACTCGTCCCGGTCGTAATGCAGGCCCGCCCCGAAACGCAGCGGCGGAATCTGCGGCAGACTCTCGCCGTTGTCGAGCTTGGCTCGCACGTAGTCCGAGGCGAGGCGCAGGCCCAGATGACGCTTGCCGTCGTCGATCAGCGGCACGTTCAATTCGGCTTCGAAGCCGTGGAATTTCGCGCCGTTCTGCAGATAGACGAATACCGGGAGATCGTCTTCGATATCACCCGTCGGAGACGCGTAGATGTAGTTGGAGTAGTCGTTGTAGAAGGCGCTCAAGGTCCAGTTGATACCGTCGCCGGTATGTCGCAGCGACAGGTCGGCGGTCACCGATGTTTCCTGTTTGAGGTTTGGATCGCCGATTTCGAAGCGTTGCGCAGCGATGTGCGGACCGTCGGCGTACAGCTCGGCGGGCTGCGAATTGCGCTGGGTTCGCGTCAGGTTCAAGGCGAGCGCGTGATCTTTCGCGAAGTCCCATACCGTGCCGGCCGACAAGCTCACGGCAGTCTTGTTGAAACCAGGTAAGTCGGCTGCGACGTCGATCTTCTGCTGCTCGGCGCGCGCGCCCAGCTCGACGGTCCAGATTCCGAAGTGACGCTCCTCGAACGCGAACACGCTCAATGCCCGCGTCTTGGAGCTGGGCACGAAAGCCTCCTCGCCGATGGCTTCGAAATCCAAATCGACGTATTGCAGACCGGTGGTGCCGCGCCAGCCACTGCCGAGCTTGTGATCGGCAGTGAAGCGCAGCTCGTACGCGTCCTGGTTGAACACGGTGCCGGGCTCGCCGGGTGCTTCGAACTCGGTGTGCGTGTAATCGTTGTACGCGCCGGTGAGACGCAGCTTGTTGACTACACCTTGCAGATCCAGCTCGGCCTTGCCGTCGAGGCGGTTCTGCTTCATGGCAATGAACGCTTCTGCTTCGCCGGGAATGCCATACGTCGTTTCGTAACGGCTATAGGATAGGCCCCCGAGCGCGTTCTGGCCGATAAACGAGCCGCCGAGCGCGCCACCGCTCGCTTCTCCCTCCGAGTTTGGAATGTAGCCGCGGACGTTGTCCGGTTCTTCGCCTGCTTCGATCAGCTCACGGCGCAGGGCATCGGATTGCGCGTAGCCGGGAATCTTCACATCTTCGGTCTTTCGGTTGAAGTAGTCGGCGTGGAAGGCGAACTTGCCCGTGCCGCCATCGATGCTGGCCGCGCCGGTGCGTTCTTCGGTGGCGGTCTCGCCGCGGACTTCGGCGGCGCCGGTGATTATTTTGGCGGGCACTTCAGTGGGTACACGCGAGCTGACGACGTTCACCAATCCGCCCGATGCGCCGCTGCCATAGAGCAGTGCGGCCGGCCCTTTGATGATCTCGATCTGCTGCGACACGACCGATTCCAGCGTGACGGCGTGATCCTGGCTCAGACTGGAAACATCCAGCGACGCCAGGCCGTCCTGCAGGACCTGCACGCGGTCGCCGGAGAGTCCGCGAATCACTGGCCGGCTGGCGTTCGGGCCGAAATAGGTGGAGCTGACGCCCAACTCGCTCGACAACGTCTCGCCCAGACTGCTGGCGATCTGCCGACGCAAATCATCACCTGCCACGACCGTGGTCGGTTTGCGCGACTTTCGAGCGGGTTTTTTTCCGCGTAGCGCCGAGGAGGTGACGACGACTTCCTCGGTTTTGGATTCCTGAGACCAGGCGCCCTGGCTCACCAATAACGCAGCCACCGCTACACGCAACGAATGAGAACGACGCATGACGAAACATCCTGAATAACTACAGCGAACTCGCACGGCGGTCCGCCAGTGGACTTCAGACGCACGAAAAATAGCCTCACCGGCAGCTCGGTGAGGAATGGGCTACGAGTTGCGAGTTATCGAGGAGGCGCGCGCGGTTGCGCGCTGACGACGGGACGGAAGGAAACAGAAGCTTCAGCGACCGGCGCTACATAAGTCGTGACGGTGACGGCGCTGATTGCCGCAAAGCTCTGCTTTGGGGCGTCGATCAGGCCGTCGAAGGCGGCGCAGTAGCCGCAGGCCGGCCCATGGGCGCCGAGTGCTTTGACCGCATCGTGCTGGTGGACGACGTGGGCGACCGAATCCACCGCAAACGCCAGCAGCAGGCAGACGAGCGCAGCTCGCAGCCATGCTGGCGGGTTTCTTGCGAAGTGGCAGATGGGCATAGCGCCAGTCGGAACCATGAGGGGACCAGGGCACCTCAGCCACGTAAGCTAACGGAGGACCCCAACTCTTGCCAAGCACAATCCCCCCTGTTGCCGACCCGTTCCTGAGCAGATCGGGCACTGGGGGAAGGGCGCAACTGGCGCTGGCGGACCGGCTTGGGCCATAATCGCCGGCGTCGCAATCAGACCCCAGCCCTCACCTAAATCATTTTGGCGCGAGTGTTTTTGACCGTTTCCTCCGTGTCCGCCGCAACTTCAAGCCGGTGCTCCGGCGCCGCGCTGTGAAACTCTCCGGCGACAACCTCGCGGCCAGCCTGTCGCGACAACTCTCGTCGATCTATCTGATCTCCGGCGACGAACCGCTGTTGGTGAACGAAGCGGCCGACGCCGTGCGTGCGCGTGCCCGCAGCCAGGGTTTTACCGAGCGTGAATTGCATGTGGTCGAGCGTGGCTTCGACTGGCAGGCGCTGCTCGCCAACAGCAAGGCAATGTCGCTGTTCGCCGAGCGCAAGATCATCGAGATCCGGATGACCAATCCGACCCCGGGCGAGCAGGGCGCCGATGCCATCATCGAGCTGGCGACCGAGCCGTCGGCCGACAACCTGGTGCTGATCGTCACCGGCAAGATGGACGGTCGCGTGCAAGGCTCGCGTTGGGTCAGCGCCATCGAAAAGCATGGCGTGGTGGTGCAGATCTGGCCGGTGGAGCTGGCCCGCTTGCCCGCCTGGATCCGCGATCGCCTCGCCAAACAAAATCTCAAAGCCGATGCCGAAGCGGCGACGCTGCTGTCGGAGCGAGTGGAAGGCAATCTGCTGGCCGCCCACCAGGAAGTCGAAAAACTGGCGCTGTTGTTGCCGCCAGGCCCCGTGAGCGCCGACACGATCATCGATGCGGTCGCCGACAGCGCGCGCTTCGATGTTTTGCAACTCGGTGACGCGGCCATGAAAGGCAATGCGGCGCGAGCCTTGCGCGTCCTGGAAGGACTGCGCGGCGAAGATGTCGAGCCGCCGATCGTGCTCTGGGCGCTCAACAAGGATTTGCAGTGGATCGCACGTTGTC
>NZ_LSRW01000059.1:0-53365 GCF_003104955.1 Steroidobacter cummioxidans
AGCGTCTGGCCGCTGCTGCGTGTAAGGGCTGCAGAGGCTGCTACAGAGGCTAACTAGGCTCGCGCACTGCGCTACTAGGGGTGGGCGACTGTCCATACGCACGGCGATTGCGTAGCGAGTCCAGCAAAAAACGTTTGCCAGGAACTGCGACGACGGACGCTCGTAGGCAAGCCGAGTCGATCGCGCATGGCGCTGAAGATCGCGTCGGGCACGCTGATGTGGCAGGCCTTCTCCAACCCCTGGAAGCCAGGCGAGGAGTTGGCCTCGCAGATGCGATAACCGTTCGAATCGAGCAGGATATCGACACCGGCGACATCGAGCCCAAGCACATTCGCGACGCGCACCGCCAGCTCGGCCATGTCCGGGGGCGGCTCGAATGCCGTGCCGACGCCGCCCAGTGAGATGTTCGATTTGAAGCTGCCGTCGGTCGAGCGGCGTTCCATCGCGGCGACGGCGCGCCCATTGATCACGAGCACGCGCACGTCGCGGCCGTGACTCGCCTGCACATACTGCTGGAAAATAAAATCGGTGCCGGACTGCGCGCCATCCAGCAAATTGGCCAGATCGTTGAACTGCTCGCGATTCGCACACAGCAGCACGCCGTTGCCCCGCGTGCCACGCAAAGTTTTCACGACCACGGGGAAGCCCAGCTCGCGCTCGATCACGCCCACGTCGACGGGAAATTTGCCCAGGATGGTCTTGGGAATCGGAATGCCCGCCCCCGACAGGATTTGCAAAGTTTGCAGCTTGTCGGCAACCGCTTCGACCGCCGCTGGGCTGTTGACCATCGCGATGCCCTGGCGCTCGAAATGTCGCAAGACGGCCAGCGTGAAATAGCTGGTCTCGCTGCCGGTGCGTGGAATGATCAGGTCGGGCTTGGCGAGCTTGCGGCCTTGATAGACCGCGGACCAGCCTTCGGTGGAATCGACAATGAGCTCGAAATCACGCGGATTGAGCACATCGAGCCGGATGCCCGCTTGCGCGGCGGACTGCTGGAAACGGAACACTTCCGCCGCTTCGGGCACACCGCGCCGCAATTCCCGATGAAAGAGAAGCCAGCAATGCATGCGACGGCCCTCGTCGTTGAGGTAAACAAACCCGCATGCTGCCCGCGTCGACGCGCTCTGTCCATTTCAGAGTGGTTACGAAAAATGATTCGCAGCGGCACGCCTCGCTGCGTGCCGCTACGACGACGAGGTCAGCGGATCTGTCCACCCATACGAGTAGATTGATGCGCACCTAGATTGCCCTGGGTCTCGCTGACGACGCGAATGCTGTTGATCACGTCGTGCACGCCGGGCAAGCCCTCGATCAGGTCTTCCGCATGGCGCTTCTGCATGCGCGAAGTCACCGTGCCCGACAGCGTCACCTCGCGATCCTTCACGGCGACTTCGATGTTGCTTGCATCGATGTGGTCATCGTCAGTCAGGCACTGACACACATCCTCTCGGATGCGATCGTCGGAGCGACGATAGCCGCGCGGCCCGCGACCACTGAACTCGCCCCGCATCGGCGAAGGCGCGTTGCGGCCGCCGTACACCAGATCGTCGAACTGCTGGCTGTCGTTGTCGTCGCGTCGCCACTGGGTGGTGGGGAGGCCGAACTTGGAGCCAAAGTAATCCGTGTCGTAGGTGCCGCCGGCGCGCGTCAGTGGACGCTCGCCGTAGAAAGGATTGCTGCTCGAGCCGCCATACTGGAATTTCGTGTCTCTGGAGCGTCGGCGCGGACTGCTGTACGAGTCCTGCCAGCGATCGTTGAAGCTGCGGCGCTCGTCATCGAAATCACGATAGACCTGCTCACCGTAGCGTGCCTCGGCTTCCTCGTTCCACGATTCCCGCGACAGCGGATCGAGCGGATAGCGGGTGCGCTCATCGTGATCGCGGCGATGGGGGCCCCGAAAAAAGTCTCTCAATGCCATGGTCGTGTCCTCTCGCTCTTCGGTGGTTTTCCGACGGCTGCGATGTCGAGCGCAGCTTACTGAGGAACAAACGAGTCGGCATTCCCACGGTTCCCTGCGGAATGGCGCAGGAGCAGGCGGTCATATATTTCTTTCAGGCGTGCGGCACTGATGCGCTCGTCAAAATGACTCACGACGTGCGCGCGTCCTCGTGCGGCCTGAGCGTGCAAGCTTTCTAAATCATCGAGCGCTGCTGTCATGGTCGCGCTCAGCGCGGCTACGGAGTCTTCGCTGGCGAATGTCAGGTACGGCGTCGCGCCGTTCGATTCATACGCCTTGAGCGGATTGGTCAGCACCGGCACGCCGCACGCGAGGCTTTCGAGGAAGGTGACGGGGAAGGCGTCCATGTGTGGAAAATTCACGGTGAAGTCGGCGGCCACGAACAATCCGGGTTGCTGTTCGTAAGGCATGCTGCCCACCCAGCGCACACGCTGAGCGATGCCCAGCGCTTCGGCCTTCTGTTGTAGCGAGCGCAACGACGTACCGACGCTGTGTCCGAAGGTTCGGATGATCAAATACGAGCGCTCGCGAGCTGCGGCCGGCATTTCGGCAAAGGCTGCGATGATCTCGGCGGGTCGATAGATTGCACCGAGTTGCCGCGCTGACAGGAAAACGCGGGCGTCGGGCTCGATCTGCAATCGCTGTCGCCACTGGGCTCGTTCTTGCGGCAGGCCCGGATGAAACAGCTGGGTGTCGATGCCGATCGGCAGTGCTGCGACGGGTACTTCAGTACCGGCCAACAGGTTCGCCATGGTGGCACTGTCGTCGCAATCGACGATGAGCAAATCGAGGGCGCGAAGCGCGGCGCCGATGCGTTGGCGTGCTGGATCGGTCGGTGCCGCTTGCGCCGGCACGTTCAAATCGCTGCCCCAGGCAGTTGCTACCAGCGGACGCCCGCCCGCGATACTCACATCGAGCACGCGTTCATCCACCCACTGCACATGGCACAGATCCGCGTTCGTCGAACGCAACAACGGCTCGAGGCGGCGTTTGTGCAGGGACGAGAGGGCGTGCGTTGTTAGCAACGAATCGAGCCGGCGCATGCGGCGCGGATATTTGCGATGGACGACGCCCGGGATCGGGTGCGACTGAAAGCCACTGTGCTCGACCAGCGTCAGGTCGCACCCGGCCAGTTGCAACAGCCGCACGTAACGTCTGCAGTGGATATGCATCTGGCCGCCCTGTCCGAAAGGTGCGGCAAACAGGGTGACTCTCATCGCCGCGCCGTCCGTGAGGCTGCGCTATTGAATCGCACGCAGCAGGTGCGTGATCTCGTCGACATGCTCAGTGCGCAATCCGGGGTGCAAAGGCAGCGTGATCGCACGATTCGAAAATTCCTGAGTCAGCTCGAGCGGCGTGCGGAAGCGATCGCGAAAGCCACTGAATTCCAGGATGGAAGGGTAGTGCATGCTGGTCTGTATGCCTGACTCGCGGAGGGTCTCCACTGCCTTGGCGCGCATCTCGGTCGAATCGGCCACCACGACCATCAGGTGACCGGAGGAATGCTCGATCTGCTCGGCGAATACCATGATCCAGCGCTCGGCACCCTGTAATCCTTCGCGATAGCGCGCCAATAGGTCGCGTCGTCGCTGGTTGCCAGCAAGTAGCTTGCCGAGCTGCGCCCGGCCAATCGCGGCGTGCAGCTCGTCGAGCCGATAGTTGAAGCCGGGACGCGCGATGTCGTAGCCGGCGCGGCTCTGGTGACGTTCCCAGGAAGAGCGGGTCATGCCATGACTGCGCAGCATCTGGATGCGATCGCCCAGATCATCGCGATTCGTCACCAGCATGCCGCCTTCGCCACACGCCAGATTCTTGTTCGCGTAAAAGGAAAATGTACCGAGGTCGCCGATGCTGCCGGCCATCACACCGTGCGGCGCGCGACCCTGAGCATCGTGATAGGCGGCGCCGACGGCGTGGCACGAATCCTCGATCAAGGCCAGTCCATGTCGCTTGCACAGCTCGACCAGCTCGCTCATGCGCGCCAGATTGCCGCCGTAATGCATGGGAACGATGGCTTTGGTCCGCGGCGTGATGAGCCGCTCGACATGAGCGGGATCGAGGGTTGGCTCGGCCAGACTGCAGATATCGGCAAATACCGGCGTGGCGCCCGCGAGCAAGGTCATATTGGCGGAAGCGATGAAATTGATGGCGGGCTGGATCACTTCGTCGCCGGGGCCGATGTCGATCGCATGCATCGCCAGATGCAGAGCGGCGGTTGCGTTTGCTACCGCGTAGGCGTGTCGCGCCGATTGCATTTCTGCGAATTCGCGCTCGAACGCCGCGACTTCGGGGCCCATGGAGAGCCACTTGCTGGCGATGACGCGCTGTGCGGCATCTGCCTCCTCGACTCCGTAATCCAGCACGGATAGCGGAACGCGCCAATCTGCCAACTTTCGGTACTCCTGCCCCGGTGTCGGCGAATTGTAACAGTGTAGGATCCCGCTTAAGGGGTAGGGCAGCGATTACGGCGAGCCGATTTGCGATTCCGGCAGGTAGCTGGTGCTCATTGGGGGCTTATCGGGCGGATTCTTGACCAGGCTGACGGTCGCCATGGCGCCCGCGATCACAGCCAGCAGCAACAGTGCCCACTGGCGCCATCGCCAGAGCCGTCCGACCCATTCACCCGCAGGAGATCCGGAGCTCCAATCCCGATGCAGCACTGCTCGATTGAAAGCCATCTCCACCTCCGCGGCGCGCATCGCTACCAGCGCCGCTAAGATGGAACGCACCGCCGCCTTGGAAGTTGCACGGCGGGTGAGCGCGAACTTATTTCAACAAGCCCCGAGGCAATCCTACGAGCAAGCGCAAGAAACCTCGAAACTTGCGCATGCGCAAGCCTGGAAACTGAAAGGCTCCGCGATAGGTGCGCAGGGCGGCGCGTGCCTGGCCGGCTTTCATCAACGACAACGCCGCATCGATGTGCGCTTTGCTCAGACGTTCCCGGTACGGCGTCACGTCGCGCTCGCGAGTGACATGCGGCGCCAGAGCTTTCAATCCATTCAGCGTGTGAACGGGCAGCGCGCCCTCGCTCAGTGCGTCCTCGCGGGTGGGGTTGCGGACCAGCGCCAGAACTTCGTCCGTGAACACGATCATGCCTCGCATGAAAGCTTGCAGCGCGAAGCTCGTGTCCGCGCCGGGGCCGAGACTGGGCTCGAACCGCAGGTTCTCGATCGCACTTCGGCGAAACATCATGACCTGCAGGTAGGCCGGAATGTCGCTACAGCTCACCAATGCCCCGAAGGCTCGCTCTTGCGGTATGCGGCCGTGCGCATTGGGCGCGTCACGCAGCAGCACCGGACGCTTGATCTCAGGATAGTGGCTGAACTGATCGCCGAGCATCTTGCCGGTCGAGTCATCGAGGTGCACGAAATTGCTGAAGGCACAGGCGATGCCTGGATCCGCGGTGAGATAGTCGTGCATGCGCTCGGCGAACGCAGGGCTCCACCGATCGCCGGCATACAGAAAAGTCACGAACTCACTGCGAGCCGCATCGAGACCGGCGTTGCACGCGCTCGCCATGCCCTCGTGCGGCCGCTGGATGTACTGAATTCGCGCATTCTTGTAGCGGCCGACCACCGTGGCCGTGTCATCCGTCGAGCCGTCGTCGACGACGATGATCTGCTCGACGCCTACGGTCTGTTCGAGGATGGAATCGAGCGCCTCGCCGATCCGCGTGCCGCAGTTGTAACTGGGCACGATGACACTGATCGAGGCGCGGGGGCGGGGAGCGGAAGTGGGTTCGGGCGTTGCCATGACGCGCATTCTACCTGCGCGTAGATGGCAGGGGTCAGCGGTGCCTGAAGTTAAGGTGAGGGCACCGCCGGGGCGAACGCGCGTTCCTGTCCCTCGACCGACGGCAGGAACTTCGGCGTGATGCGTGCCTTCGCTCGTTGTTCGAACGCGTAGCCCGCCGCAAGCAGCACGTCTTCGGACCACGGCGCGCCAATAAAGGACATGCCCAACGGTAGACCCTTCAATTCACCCATTGGCACGGTGAGGTGCGGATAGCCGGCCACAGCGGGCAGGGAAGTGAAGGAGCCGGGCGAGCGCGTGCCGTTGATCGTATCCACGCGCGGCGCGACGCCGGTGCTCGGTGCGACGATCAAGTCCAGCTGGTGCTCGGCGAGCATTTTCAGGATGCCTTCAACGCCGGCGAGGCGCTTGCCATCGGCACGCGCGGTCAGGTATTTCGCATCGCTCAACGGCGGCATGCCGTTCGCTTTTTCAAAGGTGTCCTGATTGAACAGCGCCAGCTCCGCCGGCGTCCTCTTGTTGAACTCGATCAGCTGCTCCAGCGAGCGCACCGGAATCTTCGCCGGCGAGCCGGTCAGATAGGCGTTCAGATCGGCTTTGAACTCGGCGTGCAGTACCAGGGTCTCGGCTTCACCCAGCCCGTCCAGCTGCGGCAGCTTGATCTCGATCAGCGTGGCGCCGCCGTCTTTCAAGTGATTCAGCGCCCGCTCGTACACCGGCGTGACATAGGACGTTCGGCCCGGCTCGAAGCGCAGCACACCGATGCGCTTGCCATTCAACGCGGTCGGCACGAGGCCCTTGGTGTAATCGGACTTGGCGCAGCCGGCGGACGGTGGATCGCACGCGGGCGCATCGCCGACCAGCGCGGCCAGCAGCAACGCAGCGTCTTTCACGTTGGTCGTCATCGGGCCCGCCGTGTCCTGGCTGTGCGCGATCGGAATGATGTGCTTGCCGGAGAGCAGGCCCAAGGTCGGCTTCAGGCCAACGATGCCGTTCATGGCCGAGGGGCAGATGATGGAGCCGTCGGTTTCGGTGCCTACAGCGACCGGCGCGAGGGCCGCGGCGATGGCCGCGCCACTGCCGGCACTCGATCCGCAGGGCGTGCGATCGAGCACGTGCGGGTTCTTGGTCAGGCCGCCGACCGCGCTCCAGCCGCTGGTCGAGCTGCTGGAGCGGAAGTTCGCCCACTCGCTCAAGTTGGTCTTGCCCAGGATGACGGCGCCCGCCGCCCGCAGATTCGCTGCGATCGGTGCATCCCGCTTGGTCAGGTTGCCGATCAACGCCAACGAACCAGCGGTCGTTGGCATCGGATCGGCTGACTCGATGTTGTCCTTCAGGAGCACCGGGATACCGTGCAATGGGCCGCGCGGCCCCTTGGTCTGCAGTTCCTTATCGAGCGCCCGCGCTTGCTTGAGCGCGTCGGGATTGATGGCGATGACGGACCGCAGCTGCGGACCATTGCGGTCGATGGCTTCGATCCGTCGCGTAAAGGCCTCGACCAGCTCGACCGAGGTGGTCTTGCGGGAGTCCAGATCGCTGCGCAGCTCGCTCAGTGTCCGAGTGTCAGGCTCGTCGGCTGCGTGCACGGCGCCGGCTGCTATGGACAGCGTGGCCACCATTCCCAAAGAACCCCGCAGCGATGTCCCGAAGATCCTCTTCATCGACAGCATTATTGGTTTCCACCCGCGCCAGATTGGCTTTGGCAGGAACATATATCCAACCTGCGGCCCAGCGACAAGGAGGGGCGGGCGGCCGGGACGGACGCTGCCGGCCGGTATACATTTTTGCGCAGGCCGCCGCAGGCCCGGCGTGTCGCTCGAATCGGCCTAGTCGATCTGGCTGCTGTCATACTGCGACTCGTGTCACATATCGATCGGCGTGCCCGGTGCGCGACGTCACAGTTGTCGCTGGCCACCGACGATATTCAGTAGAACGATTGTGACAACGTCAGTGTTTGCCCTGTACAGCAACTCGACACTAGCGCGACATAACTTGCCGGGACATAGTGCGCCCGGCTCGAGCAGCGGGCTGGTTGACGGTTCAAGGGAGCACTCGATGAAGCGTATTGTCATGGCAACGGTGTTGACTGCCGGTTTCGCTTGCACGGCTCACGCCGGACTGGTCACGGTTGGATTCAACGATTTCGATGCTTCGCCCGATTTCTCCTATGCCAACTACGAGAACGCGGGTTATTCGATGGATCAGTGGCAGAAGTGCGCGCGCTCATACGGCGCTTCGTCGGTCGCCATCTCTTCGGACACGCTGTGCACGTACGAAACCAACTATGCGAAGGACTATCCGGACGCGCTGTTGTCCGATCGCGCGAATCAAAAACGGTTTCGGGTCTGCTGAAACTGCTTAACGGTCCGCTGCAGAATCACGGCGGAATGGCGAGTTCACGCTCAACAGCGTCGACTTGCTCAGTGGCCTGAACAATCACGGCATGTCATTGCGCTTCGATGCTTATTTGGACGGCGTGATCACTGCGACGTCGGATGTTTATTTTCCGGCCGCCGACCCTTCCAACTACGCTGCGTGGGCTGGCGGGCAGAGCTGGTTGTTCGGCTTCGATGGCCTCGGTCTGGGCATCATGGACACGCTGATCATTTCCGGCATTCCCGGCATCCGCGGCGACGGCAAGTTCTTCCTCGACAATCTCGTGGTCGACGCCGCCAACGTTCCCGAGCCGGGCACGATGGCATTGTTTGCTATCGGCGGGCTCGGTCTGCTGGCGAGCCGCCGCCGCAAGAGCGCCTAACTGCCCATTTTGTCCGGATCGCGCCAGACGCGCTCGAAGGGCAATCGCCAGGCGCGTGGCGCGATCAGCTGGTGGATTGCATTCGGTCCCCAGGATCCCTGCGGATACGGCCGGATCGGTGGCGGATTCTCCAGCAGCGTGGTCGACAGTGCCCACAGTCGCTCGATACCGTCGGCGGTCGTAAACAACGTGCGATCGCCGCGCATCGCATCCAGAATCAAACGTTCGTAAGCCTCCAGCACGTCGCCGATCAGACCGGTGTCGCGCATGGCGAATTGCAGGCTGAGCTTGTCGAGCCGCATGCCCGGGCCAGGCCGCTTGCCGTAGAACGACAGCGACATCTTCGACTGATCTGCCAGGTCGAAGGTGAGATGATCGGGGCCGCGCTCGCCGATGCCCGAGCCGGCTGGAAACATGCTCTTCGGCGGCTCGCGAAACGCAATCGAAATGATGCGCTGGCCTTCGGCCATGCGCTTGCCAGTGCGCAGATAGAAGGGCACGCCGGCCCAGCGCCAGTTATCGATCACGCACTTCAGCGCGATGAACGTTTCGGTCTCCGACTGTGGGTTCACACCTTCCTCGGACCGATAGCCCGCGTATTGGCCCCGCACTACGTCGCTTGGCTCGATCGGCAGCAGGCTGCGAAACACTTTGTTTTTTTCCTCGCTGATGGGGATCGGCTCGAGCGAGGTCGGCGGCTCCATGGCGACGAAGGCCAGAATCTGGAACAAGTGTGTGACCACCATGTCGCGAAACGCACCGGTCGCCTCATAAAACGCTGCACGAGTGGCCAGGCCGATGCTCTCGGGCACATCGATCTGGATGTGATCGATGAAGTTGCGATTCCAGATCGGCTCGAACAAGCCATTGGCGAAACGGAACGCGAGAATGTTCTGCGCCGGCTCCTTGCCGAGAAAATGATCGATGCGAAAGATCTGATCTTCCCTGAACACTTCGTGCAGCTCGGTGTTCAGCTTCACGGCGCTCGGCAGGTCCACGCCGAACGGTTTTTCCATGACGATGCGGGAGCGCGGGACCAGCCCGGCCTCGCCCAGCATACGCACTGCCGACAACGCGGCATTTGGCGGCACACTGAGATAGTGCAGGCGCCGGCTTTCGCCGGTGAAGGTCGCCTCGGCCCGTTCGACTGCGGCCTTGAGCGCTGCCGGTCCGGCACTCAGCGGCACATAGTCCAGACTGTCTGCAAAGTCCTGCCATTCCGGATCGGCTACCCGCCGCGCCGAGAACTCCTTCAGCGCCTCACGGGCCAGGTCCCGAAAGGCGTCCGGACTCATTTCGTTGAGCGACACGCCGATGATGCGGCAGCCGGGAATGAAGCCGGCACTGGTCAGATGAAACAGGCCAGGCAGCAGCTTGCGCCGCGCCAGATCGCCGGTTGCACCAAATAGCACCACGACCTGCGGAAAACGCGGGCCAACGCCAGGAGGTATCTTCGCCATCGAGATCGTCCGAATCAGTTCAACGAGCAGCATAGCGCAGACCGCAGGCTGTGCTGATCGCAAGATACCGCAGGCCACCGCAGACATTTGTCTGCTAATTCGCTAGATTGCGCGCATAACGAGCCCGATGCAGGCACAAGCAGGCGCTGACGCGCCGTAGGATGGGGGACAGAGCATGTCGCGCAATCGCGCCGCTTACGCCATTTTGTGGGGTGGCCTCGTCGCCGGACTCATCGATATCACATACGCGGTCGGCTTCTCGGCGACGCGCGGTGTGCCGCCAGTGCGCATTCTCCAGTCGGTCGCCAGCGGCCTGTTGGGCTCGCCTGCGTATCAGGGAGGCGCGGCCACCGCGACCCTCGGGCTGGTGCTGCACTTCGTGCTGATGATGATCATCGCCGCGATCTTCTATTTCGCGAGCACCCGTTTGCGTTTCCTCGTGACACACCCCGTCGGCTGGGGGGCGTTGTATGGATTTCTCGTTTACTGGGTCATGAACCTGGTGGTATTGCCGCTCTCGGCATTTCCGAGCCAGGTCAAGTTCGTGCCCATCCTGGTCATTACCAGCCTGATCGTGCACGCCTTCGGCATCGGCGTGCCCATCGCGATCGCCAGCCGCAAAGCACAGACAGCGAGCTGAACGGCGCAAGATGTGATCTATCGCACAAGCTGCTCGACTGCGGCAGCCACGGATTTGGCAGCCGCCGGCAGAGCGCTGGATAATTCGTGCCTGGCGTGTTGTCGGAGTTCCATCGTCCCATGATTGCCTGGCGCGAAAAGTTTCGTGCGATGCTGCTGCATTTCCTGGTCACGCTGGCCATGGCAGCGTTCGCCGCCGCGGTGATTTTCCTGGTCTGGTTTCCGGACCCCTTTCAGGTCATGCAGGGCGGCGTCGCGCTCTTTGTGCTGATCAGCGTGTGCGATCTGGTCCTCGGCCCGCTGATCTCGCTGGTCATTTACAACAGCAAGAAGTCGCGACGCGAGTTGATCACCGACTACAGCATCGTGGGAGCGGTGCAGCTGGCGGCATTCGTGTATGGAGTCATGTCGATCGCCAGTGCGCGTCCCGTGTATGTGGCGTTCGCGGTGGATCGCTTTGAAGTGGTGTCGGCGCGAGATATCGACGACAAGGATCTGCTGAACGCCCAGGCCCCGTACCGGACCCGCCCCAAATGGGGTCCCAAGCTGGTCGGCACACAGCGTCCCACCGACCCAAAAGAAAGCAGCGACCTCACCCTGGCCGTTTTGGATGGTAAGGACCTGCAAATGTTTCCTCGTTACTACGTTCCTTACGAGGCAGTCAAGGAGCAGGTTCAGCAGCGTTCGCAGCCGTTGGAGGCGCTCTACAAACATCACCCCGAGGCCAAACAACTGGTCGCGGCCGCCAAGCTCGAAATACCTGAATCACAGCTGCGCTGGTTGCCCATTCATGGCAAAGGGTTCTGGACGGCGCTGGTGGACGTGAATGGTGGCCCGCCGCTGGCGTATCTGCCGCTCGATCCTTTCGACTCGTAACCTCCGACCAATTCGTTATCTATTAATACACTGTTACCGGCGTGACCGGGTCGGCAACGGTGGATTCCGTGGCCGTCGGTCACCGCTGGTGCCCGGTCGATGACTCTGTCACAACCATATCGTGACTGACCTGTTGACCGTCCCGGTCATAGATTGCAGCCGCCTGAAGGGAAGGGCGCGGCATGCGGTCTCATCAAATGAAACATTGGTTGGGGTGGGTCACGGCGCTGGGCGGCAGCGTGGCCCTGAATGTTCCGGCGTTCGCTCAGGATGCCAGCGGCTCGGTCGAGCGCAAGCTGGAAGAGGTGGTGGTCACGGCACGCAACCGTTCGGAGCGGGTGCAGGAAGTGCCGATTCCGATTTCCGTTGTGAGCGGCGCCACGCTCGATCGCGATCGCACCTTTACCGTTGCTGAGTTGAGCCAGCGTGCGCCCGGTCTGACTGCAACCACACCGAATGCGCGCCGCTCGGGCATCTCCATTCGCGGCATCGGCAAAACCAGCGGCAACGACAACATGGAGCCGGCGGTCGGCGTGATCGTCGACGACGTGTTCCTGGGGCACGTCGGCATGACCTATCAGGACTTCACCGATCTGGAGCGCGTCGAGATCCTGCGCGGCCCGCAAGGCACCTTGCTCGGCAAGAACACGTCGCTGGGTGCGATCAAATACACCAGTCGTGCGCCATCGTTCTCGCCGCAGGCCAGCCTCGAGCTGGAAGGCGGCTTGAGCAGGGAGTCCTATAAGGCGCGCGGCTCGTACTCCAACGCGCTGGTGGACGATCTACTGGCATTTCGTGCGTCCGCGTTTGTCGACAATCAGGAAGGTGATATCGAGAACGTCGCTAACGGCGGGCATTGGCACGAGCGCAATCGCTACGGCGGGCGCGTGCAATTTCTGCTTCAGCCGAGCAATGCGCTATCCGTGAAACTCAATCTCGATGGCGCCTTCACTCACGAGAACAGCAATACCAAACCGTTCATGGTCGACCCGACGACGTTGAACGACGGCTCGGTGCGCGCGACGACTTATACGACCCGTCTGGCTCGCGACTACTTCGGGGGTTACACGCCCATCATTGGCTCGTGGGACAAAATCGAGCTGGACATGGCACGGCCGCTGATTACCGACAACTACGGTGTATCCGCGGTCGTGACTTGGGATGCGGGCTCGGTGGAGCTCACATCCATCACGGCCGCGCGTTGGTTTCACTTCGATGCGAAGAACGATCAGGAACAGACGCGGTTTGCAGTCGCCCGCAGCGGCACGCTGGTCGACACGCGGCAGATCTCGCAGGAGTTTCGTCTTGCGGGCGACATCAACGAGCGCATCGAGTATCAAACCGGCATTTATCTGTTCAATATCGATACGGATACCACCAGCCGCAATACCTATGGAGCGGATGCCGGTGCGTTCTACGCAAGCGACTCGCAGTATCGCACGCTGAATACCGTCGCCGGGCGCCAGCTCCTGCAAGCCTCGTTGCGTGACGTGTTCTCCGTCACCAATCAGAAGCCGGTGTCGGACAGCGCCGCAGTGTTTGGTCAGGTGAACTGGCATTTGACCGAGCGCGCCAGTCTGACCCTCGGTTTGCGCCAGACCTGGGAGTACAAGACTAACGAGGTCTATCGGCGCACGACGTTGCTCGATGGCTCGCCGCTGGTTGCGACGGGCAATGCTACCGCCGATGCGATACGCGCGGCGCAGACCGGTGCTGACTACGGCACATTCCAGGGCAAGCGCATCAAGGATGATTCCATTGCCTGGCTGATCAATCCCAGCTTCCAATTGACCGACCGGGTCTTGTTGTATGCATCTGCGAGTGCCGGTGAGAAGTCCGGGGCGGTGGCGTTCGACAACAACGGCAGGATCGCCAACGTCGAGCCGGAAAAGTCGTTGAACTTCGAGACGGGGGTGAAGAGCCAGCTGTTCGATGACCTGCTGACGCTGAACGTCAACGTCTATTACACCCGCGTGCGGGACTATCAGAACGTGACGAGCGAGCCGGATGCAACGTCGCCGACGGGCTTCAGCTCGCGGCTCGGCAACATCCCCGAGATTCGCGCGGTTGGCACCGAGTTCGACGCCGCGGTTCGTGTCAGCGAGAACCTGCAGATCACCGCGGGTGGCGCATACAACGAGGCTGAGTACACCGATTGGTCGACGGCCACGTGCCCACGCTCGTTCCCGACTTCAGTGGCAGTGTGCAACAACACCGGCCGTCAGATCGTCGGTGCGCCCCGCTGGAGCGGCATCGTTGGTTTCGACTATCAGCTGCCGCTGGCATCGGGCTTCGGTGCGCATTTCTTCGGCAACCATGTCTATCGCTCCAGGCACAACCTGGAGCAGCTGCTGTCGCCGTATGGCGAGCAGTCGGGCTATTCGCTCACGGATCTGGGGGCAGGCATCACGCACGAGACGGCCTCAGCGAGGTACGAGCTGAGCATCGTCGCGAAGAACGCGCTCGACACCAAGTACACCACCAGCGTCAACGACTTCAGCAACAGCGCACCGGTGGGCTACGACGGCATCGGCCCGCGTCGTTACGTCGGCGTGATTCTGCGCTCCAGCTTCTGATTCTTGCCGCGCATCGGGACACGCTCGATGACGGCGAGCGCGCCCCCTCAAAAGTTCATTTGCAGTTGCAAGCGCAATGCGTCGGTTTTGAAATGTTGATAGTCGAGCCGGCCCGCCCGGTTGCCGGTCACCAGGTTGTTGCGATTCATCCGGTGGTAGACGGCGGCCAGTTCCAGCGACGCGGCGATCTGCCATTCCACCCCGATCTCCCAATCGTTCACCTGGTTCATCGGCGCATTGGTCTCGGCCTTGTTGGCGCCGTCGAAGTACTGCCATTTGATGAATGGCAGGAAGGTGCCGAAGCGATGATCGAGCTTGTACATCGCCTGCACATAGCCGCCATACAGATTCGTCGGCACGATCGTATTGGTGGCGAGGTCGAGCCCCGGGGTGGTGCCCCAGTTCCATTCGGCCTGCACACCGAATGGCTGCGGATACCAGATGGCGCTCACACCCACGCGCTCATCCAGGTAACCGAACTCGTATCGATCGGGGACGATTGGGGTGCGGCTCACGTCGCCGGGCGCTCGATAGGCACCGGTGCTCGGCACGTACTCACCGCTGTACGCCTGCACGCCGGCTTCGAAGAACTGTCCGCTCGCCAACTGCCACGGATAAGTCAGTCGCGTAACGATGTGCTGACCATCGTTACGGTCGCCGCGGTTGGCACCCTGACCGTTATAGAAGCCGAGCCCGAACATGCCGTAGTTGCCGCTGTGCTTGAGGCCCTGCTTGTTGATCTCATCGAAGCGGCTTTGCACGTGCCGGGGGGTGAAATAATAAAAGACGCCCAGATCGCGCTCGTCACGGACCGCACTGTTGAGCGCGTCGGCGCGATCGAGCGCCAGGCGGTTGGAGCTGGATTGCAGGTTCTCCCAACCGAACGGCACTTTGGACTGACCGACACGCAGGCGATGCACGCGGTCCGTGGTCAGATAAACGTCCCCGTAGGCGTCCCGCAACTGGGCAACGTTGCCGGTGGTGCCGGCGCTGCTGGCGAAGTCGGGTTGAATGTAGAAGGACAGCCGGTCACCGAAGTCGCCCTGGAAGATCAGTCGCGCACGACGGATCAGATAGTTCTTGTCCGCATCGCCCAGGGAATGCTCATCGCCCACGGAACGGTCCGACCAAAGATTGATGCCCTCATCGCCGCCCAGCATTTGCGTGTATCGGGTTTGCAGGTAGCCGCGGATCGAAAAGCGGCTATTGAATGGGCTACGCGTGGCATCGGCGGCGACCGCGGGCTTGGCCTCATCCGCCGGCTTGGCTGCGTCCACGGGCTTGGCCGCATCTACAGGCCTGGCTGCATCCGCGGACTTGGCTTCATCCACCGGTTTGAATTTCCCCAACGGCACGCGATTCGGACCCGGTTCGGCATAGAGGGCCCCGGTCTCGGTGTCCCTGAACAGCTCGAGCGTCTCGGCGAGCGCACCCGGCGAAAGGGCAGCTGCGGCAACGGCGACGGCGTGGGTGAGCGGGGTGGACTGTCTCTTCATCGAGTGCATTCGCTAGTCGGTGACGCGTCGCAGTGTATGAACGATTTGTTACTGAATTGTGACGAGCCAGCGAAAGATTGCAGCGGCATGACAGGGCTGTGCCTTGCGCAAGGCGCGGGCTGATTCCCATCGGGCGGCGACGATTCGTTGGTAACGAGGCCGTGGTCGTCAGTGACAGGCGGGTCACAAGGTCGCGGCGACGGTGATACCGGTCACTATCCGACCCGGTTTCGGTCGTCGCCGAGTTAGAAATCGATCACATACGGTCCCATGCAATGCAAATAACGACACGGCATTTCGCCGCCTGAGCGCGCGTCGCTAGATTGCGCCGCCCGTAGGTTTGGAAGGAAGAATTGCCATCATGCGTCGCGTTTCTGCTGCGGCCTTTGTTTCTTTGTTGAGCGTCAACCCGATTTCGACATTGCACGCGCAGGATGTGGATGCAAATGGAGCAGGCACGGATGCCGGTGTCATCGATAGCATCGTGGTGCTCGGTACCGCACGTGAAAACACCACGGCACTGACCAGTACTGCGCCGGTCGATGTCATCACGCCCGAACAGCTACGCCAGACCGGTGCGGTCACCGTCAATCAGGCGCTCTCGAAGCTGCATCCGTCTTTCAACTTCCCGCAAGGTCAGAACGCGGTGAAGGGGCAGGGCGTACGTTCGGCATCGCTGCGGGGCGTGGGCCCGGCGTACACGCTGGTGCTGGTCAACGGCAAACGTCGTCATCTGTCGGCGCAGCTGTCCGGCACCGATCCATGGCCGGCGGCGCAGGTCGTCGACATCAACACCATTCCGGTCAATGCGATCGAGCGCGTCGAAGTGCTTCGCGACGGCGCCGCGGCCCAATACGGCTCCGATGCGATCGCGGGCGTCATCAACATCGTGCTTCGGAAAGATTCCTCGGGCGGTGAGCTCAGCGGACGTTATGGCGGATACAGCGACGGTGGCGGTGACACGCATCAGTTGCTGGGTAACGTCGCGACTTCGCTCGGTGAAGACGGCTTCATCAATATCAGCATCGATCGCTTGAAGAACGACAACGTCGATCGCAGCGAGGCGGACTGGCGTCAGCTGTTCCCGAACGGCGATCCTCGCAATGAAACATTCAACAAGAAATACGGCCAGTGGGGCCAGTCGACCCGTGACAACTGGACCGCGCTGATCAATGCAGAGCTCGGCTTGAGCGACAGCGTGCGCGCCTACGGTTGGGCCAACTATGCCGACAAGTCGGCGCTGAACTACGTCAATCCCGAGCGTATCGTCAAAGCGAATACTCGCTCGGCCTCCGCGACCGATCCGACCCGCGTCTCGGAGACCGCAGTCATTGCGGTGTATCCGAATGGCTACCAGCCGTTCATGACCTATGACGCCGAGGACTTCGCGGCCGTTGCAGGTGTGCGCTATGACGGTGGCGCGCTGGGCAATCTCGACTTCGCGGTGTCGTTCGGTCAGAACGAGACCGGGCGGACCACCGAGAACACCATCAATCCCAGCTACGGCCCGGACAGCCCGACCAAGTTCTATCTCGGCTCCTGGAAGAGTCGCACCACCAGCGTGACTCTCGATTACACGAAGACTCTGGATATCCCGGGCCTGCAGTCATCGGTGCTGTCGTCCGGTGTGTTGTATCGACACGAGTATTGGGGCGTGGCGGATCTGGGCGACGCAGCGGGTTACACCGCCGGTCCGCTCGGGGGACGCACGGTCGCTTCGTTGTATGGGCCGGGTGGCATCTATAACCAGTACGCCTCGCTGTTCCCCAGCGTGAACTTCGCCGCCGATACCTCGGTGGTTCCGGTGACGGGCTCGTCGACTGCAGGTATCAATCCACTCGATGCAGGCTCGGTGACGCGCAATGTGTACGGTGGTTACGCCGGTCTGGATTTCACGGTGTTCGACAAACTGGATCTGGGCCTGACCGCGCGCTTCGAGGACTACTCCGACTTCGGCAGCACGACCAACTATCGACTGACCGGCCGCTATGAGTTCGTGCCCGCCGTGGCGTTGCGTGGCACGCTGAGCAGCGGCTTCCATGCGCCGAGTCTGGCGCAGTTGGGCCAGCAGTCCACGGGCTACACGAGCACGTTCACCAACAACGGTCAGAGCGTTCTCACGCCGGGGCGCACGCGCTTGTTCCGCTCCAGCGATCCGCAAGCGGCTGGCTTCGGCGCCAAACCGCTGAATCCGGAAGAGTCGACCACGATCTCGTTGGGGTTGGTGCTGCGTCCGACGAGCACCAGCTCGGTGACCATCGATGCCTATCAGCTGGACGTGGACGATGTCATCACCATCACGGACACCGTGCAGGGCGCGACTGTTGCGTCGGCGTTCAATGCCATTGGTCTGAATGGATACACGCAGGCGACGTACTACCTGAATGCTTGGGACACGCGCACGCGGGGTGTCGATCTCGTTGGCCGGCAGCAACTCAACGTCTTCGCAGGCACGCTCGATCTCACGGCGGCGGCAAGCTTCCTCGACACCGAAGTCAAAGGCGTGAATCGCTCGGTGAACGTCGGCGGTACGAACATTGTCGTGATCGGCAACTCGCGTATTCGCGATGCCGAGACCGGTGTGCCGAAGAGCAAATACATTCTCAATGGCCGTTATAGCCAGGGCCCATGGTCGCTCGAGCTGACGGGGACGTACTACGACAGCTACACCTACAACGTTGGCGACGTGCCGGGCCAGGCGACCCTGAACGGCAACATCGATCAGGAATTCTCGCCGGAGACATATCTCGACCTGGGCTTCGATTACGAGCTGCTGCAGGGCCTGCGCTTGAACCTGCTGGTGCAGAACGTGTTCAACAAGTACCCGGAGAAGTACGTCAACGGTAACCGCTCGAGCGGCATCAATCCGTACTCGTTCATCGCGCCCAATGGCGCGGCGGGCCGCTTCATCCAGGGCGGCGTGACGTTCTCGTTCTGATCGGAAGCAGCAGCCATGAGCAAAGCCATCAGCAAGACGTTCCTATCGGTGCTCACCGCCAGCTATCTGCTGGCGGGATCCAGCCAGGTTTCGGCGCATCATGCGTTCGCGGCCGAGTTCGATGCCGACAAGCCCATCGACTTGAAAGGCAAGGTCACCAAGATCAAATGGGTCAATCCGCACAGCTGGTTGTACTTCGACGTGACCGACGCCAAGGGCACAGTGACCAACTGGGGCGTGGAATTCGGCGCGCCGAATCAGTTGGCGAAGATCGGCTTGAAGAAGACCGACGTCGCGCCGGGCACCGAAATTCACATTCGGGGCTATCTGGCAAAGAACGGCGGGCCGTACGGCTATTCGGTGATCGTCACGCTGCCGGATGGACGTGAGTTCCAGACCGGCGGTGCACAGGATGCACCCTCGGCCCGAACCGCGAGCCTGATTCAGTGAGAGCGACGATGCCCGCAGTGATGAAAACCGGTGTCGCGGCGCTGTTGATCGGCGGCCTGCTTGCCACTTCAATGGCAACGGCTGCGCCGAAGATTCCGCGACTGAAGAGCGGCAAGCCGGATTTCTCCGGCATCTGGGAAACCACCAGTGCCGCCGAGTACGACCTGGAGCCACATTCCGGCCGGGCCGACGCGCCGCCGAGCGCGGGCGTGATCGACGGCAAATACATTCCGTACTTGCCCGCTGCACTGGAGCAGAAGAAGAAAAATTTCGCCGCTCGGGGTACAGAAGATCCGCGCTTGAAATGCTGGACGCTCGGTACACCGCGGGGCATCTACTACCGCGAGCCGTTCCAGATCTTCCAACGCGATCGCGACCTGACGCTGTTGTTCCAGTTCGGCCATTCGGTGCGCACCATTCATACGAACGGCACGCTGCATCCGGAGGTCACCGACAACGAGTTCTATCTCGGCGACTCACGCGGCCATTGGGAAGGCGACACGCTGGTCGTCGACGTGACCGACTTCAACACCGAGACGTGGCTGGATCGGGCCGGCAACTTCCATGGCCCGAAGTTGCATGTGGTCGAGCGCTGGCAGTTCCTGGATGAGAACACCCTGCAATATCAGGCCACCCTCGAAGATCCAGAAGTGTTCTCGCGTCCGTGGACCCTCAGCGTGCAGTTGCATCGGCATCGCGAGAAGGATTTCCAGCTGATCGAGAACTACTGCTTCACGCTGGGCTACGACAAGTTCTACCCGGTGCCGCAGCAGGGCACGACCGAATGATGGTTCACAGCATGAATACGAGATGGCTAGTGAAGCTCGCGACGGCGGCGGCGTTGCTCGCTGGGACGCAGGCCTACGCGCAACAGCCGCCGCCGGGCGCGGGGATCCAGCGTGAAAAGACCGTGCCGAAGATCGACTCGGGCAAGTGGACCGGCAAGCGCCTCGCGGACGGTCAGCCGGATGTGCAGGGGCATTGGTCGAACACCATTGCCAATCACAACAACTGGACGGATCCGCAAGGCGGCGTGCCGGGCGATCCGGGGCGCAACGGTCCGCCGAAGACGCCGCGTTCCGAGCGTGCGCCGAGCCGCGTGAGCGATCCGACCGATGGTGAAGTGCCATTCCAGCCGTGGGCGCGTGCAGCTCAGCAGGAGTTCCTGCATTACTTTCATGATCCGATCAAGCAGCAGTACGTCGAGCCGCTCGCTCGCTGCGCGCCTGCCGGTGTGCCGAAGTCGTTCACCTGGCACGGCTATGAGATCCGGCAGTTTCCCGGGTACGTGCTGTTTCTGTTCAACTCAGGCACGCGCGTGATTCATCTGGACGGCAAGCCGCATCTGCCGGAGAGCGTCAAGCTGTGGAACGCCGATTCGCGCGGCCGCTGGGAGGGCAACACACTGATCGTGGATGTCGCGAACAACAATGCCAAGGCCCGCCTGGCGCGCACCGGTGAGTTCTTCAGCGACAACGTGCATATCGAAGAGCGCTATATCTTCAATAGCGAGGGCACTCGCTACAACTACGTCGCGACGATCACGGACCCGACCGTGTTTACGCGGCCGTGGACGGCGACGATCCCGGCCCGTCGCTTCACGCTCCAGGACGAGCCGGATGGCTGGCACTACGAAGTGGCGTATGCGAATCAGCCGGCCGGCAAGCCGCCGCTGATCGAGCGCTATGAGCGGATCTGCGTCGAGAACAACGGACCGTTCGGCAACGTCGCCGTGCTCGGCGCCAAATAGCCGCCTCGGAAAGATCGCATGTCTACCTTATATGCATTGGCGGAGCAGATCGAGGCGTCGGCGATCGGCGTGGCCATCGCCGAGTCGCGCTATGCCTATCCCATCATCGAGGGCATCCATCTCATTGGCCTGTCGATCTCGGTGGGATTGATCTTTCTCACCGACCTGCGCCTGATGAATCTGTTCATGACACGCGTGCCGGTGATCGACGTGTTGCGTCATCTGCGGCCATACGTCATCGGAGGCTTCATTGCCGTGTTCATCTCCGGTGGTTTGCTGTTCTGGTCGGCGGCGGCACGCATGCTCGACAGTCCGGCATTCGTCGCGAAGATGATCTTCATGTCGTTCGCGGGACTCAACGCGCTGTACTTCGAGTTCGTGATCGCGCAGCGAGCGCCGGTGCGGGACAGTCACGCCGTCCTGCCTTCGAGCGTGGCATACGCGGGCGTTGCTTCCTTCGGTCTGTGGACACTGGTCGTGGTGTGCGGTCGATTGATTCCCTATTTGCCGACTTGGGGCTGAGCATGACGACGTTCGAAGTACTCTCCTGGCTGCAGGACAGCGCGCTGGCGCATGCCATCAGCAAGACCGATCATCTGGTCGGCGCCGGCCTGCAGATCGTTCACGTCATGGGACTGGTGGCGCTGCTGGCGTCGCTGGTGCTGATCAGCCTGCATCTGGTGGGTCTGGCGTTCAAACATCAGCCGATCACGGACATCGCTCGGGAGGCCACCAAACTGGTGTGGTTGGGGCTGGCGCTGACGGCCCTGAGCGGCACGCTGATGTTCATCGCCACGCCGAAGCTGTATTTCTACAATCCGGCGTTCCGCTTGAAGATGATCCTGTTCTTCGTGGCGGTGATCGTGCAGCTGGCGTTGTTTCGCAAGACCGCGGCACAGACCGCGCCGACGCCGGCATTTGCTCGCACCAGTGTCGCCATCTCGCTCGCAGCCTGGTTCAGCGTGGCGATGGCGGGGCGGATGATCGGCTTTATCTGATCACAGCACCGGCAGCTCGAAGTAGAACGTCGAGCCTTGTCCGCTCGTAGTGTGGAAAGCGAGGACGCCGCCATGGTGCTGAATGATCGCGCGGCTGATGTGCAGGCCGAGCCCGGAGCCGCCTTTGGGATTGGTCGCCGTCCAGTTCGCCTGGGCGAACTTCTCGAAAATGTACGGCCGGAACTGTTCAGGAATGCCCTCGCCATGATCGCTGACGCTCACCCGGATGGTCTGCGCCGAGCGACTCACATGCACGTCGATGGCGCCTCCCGCCGGTGAATGTTTCACCGCATTGGAGATGAGGTTCGCGAGGACCTGCATCAGGCGATCCGCGTCGGCGTGCAGGAAGGCGCGCGGCAGATCGGATTTCACATCGATCTTGACCTGGTACTGATCGGCGTACGGCCGCAGCTCCACGGCCGCTTGTGCGACCAGTTGGTTCAAATCGATGTCGGTACGACGGTACGCAAACGCGCCGGATTCGATCTTCTCGACATCCAGAATGTCATTGACCAGTCGATGCAGGCGATCGGCATTGCGATCGGCCAGTGCCGTCAGCGCTTGAGCCTTGGGCGGCAACTCACCCGCGGCGCCGGCGGCCAGGATTCCCAGAGCGCCACGCAAGGCCGTCACTGGCGTGCGCAGCTCATGACTCACCATCGTCAGAAATTCCGCCTTGCCGCGCTCGATGTTCTTGCGCTCGGTGATGTCCTGGACCTGCGCGATGAAATACAGCGGCCGCTGCGTGTCCCACACCAGCGAGACGCTCAAATGCGCCCACACCGCATGACCATTGCGGTGGAGATAACGTTTCTCCATCTGGTAGGAGCGGATTTCTCGAGCCAACGTCCGGCGCGCCAGCAGCAAATCCGATTCCAGATCCTCCGGATGTGTGATGGCTTGAAAGGTCGTGCGCGTCATCTCGTCGGCCGTGTAGCCGAGAATCTCACAAAGGGATTGATTCACCCGCAGCCATTCGCCTTCGATCGAAACCAGCGCGATGCCGATCGGCGCGTTCTCGTACGCTTCTCTAAACAAGACCTCGCTGCGCGTCAGCGCCTGCATCGCGCCACGCAGCGCGGCTGACGTGCGACGCTCTTCCAGCAGCGCCATGACCTGGCGTGACAAGGCGAGCAAGGCCTCCTTCTGCCCGGGCTCCAGCTGTCGCGGCTCGCGATCGATGACGCACAGGGCGCCGAGGGCATGGCCGTCCGCGGACACCAGTGGCGCGCCGGCATAAAAGCGAACATGCGGGTCGCCGGTGACGAAAGGATTGGTCGCGAAGCGCTCGTCCAGACGAGCATCTTCCACGGTGAGCACTTGATCCGGCTTGACGATGGCATGGGCGCAGAAGGCCAGTTCCCGGGCGGTTTCGCTGCCATCGAGTCCGACTTTGGCTTTCAACCACTGGCGGTCTGCGTCGATCAGCGAGATCAGGGCGATGGGCGTGCGGCAGATCTGAGATGCGAGCAAAGTGATGTCGTCGTAGCGTGCTTCCTGACCGCTGTCCATGATCTCGTAGGACTGCAATGCCAGCAGACGCGACGGCTCGTTCAGCGGCATGGGCGCCCGCGTCGCGTCGGACAAGGTGGGTCTTTCGGAAGACATACTAGCTCTTCGGCCGCGGCAGCCGTGCCATGAGGATCCAGGCCAGATGCATTGCTGAACTGAGAGGCCGTTCACCTCAAGTGAGGGATTGCCGAAGGCCCGCAGTGATGAGCGTCACGCTGCCCTGGCGGCCCCGTGGACAGGCTATATTGATGACATTACTCATGGTCGATCCAGGAGCGTCAGCGCCTTGTTATACGGAGCCATCGAGGGCGGCGGCACCAAGTTCGTGTGCGCCATCGGTACGTCATCACAAAACGTGTTGGACAGCGTGGTGCTGCCAACCGTCGATGCGACAGCTACGTTAGCCGCGTGCGTAGAGTTTTTCACTACGGCAGAACAGAAGTTCGGGCGCATCGCAGCGTTCGGCTTTGGTTGTTTCGGGCCGATCGATCTGCGCACTCACGAGTCGACGCATGGCCAGATGCTGGCGACACCCAAGCCCGGTTGGTCGCGAGTGGAATTGCTGAAGCCACTACGCTCGCGCTTCAGCGTGCCGATCTTGATCGACACCGACGTGTCAGCTGCAGCGCTGGCGGAGTGGCAGCTCGGCGCAGGACGCGGCTTGGGCTCGATTGCATACGTCACCGTCGGCACGGGGATCGGCGGCGGTGTCGCGCCTCATGATTTGACGACGCGGCGGCTCATGCATGCCGAGATGGGGCATATTTTGGTGCGACGGGATGCGCGTGAACAGGATTTTCCCGGCGTGTGCCCGTTTCACGGCGATTGTCTGGAAGGTCTTGCGAGCGGTCCTGCGATCCAGGCGCGCTGGCATTGTCAGCTCGATACTCTGCCGCCGCACCACGAAGCATGGTCCATCATCGGCGGCTATCTCGGACAACTTGCCGCCACCATTGCGCTCATGGTTTCGGTGGAGCGGGTTGTATTTGGTGGTGGCGTGATGGCCAACGGTCTATTGCTCCCGCACATCCGCGCTGCGGCGGAGAACGCACTCCGAGGATATCTCGAACCCTTGAGCCAGCCCGGCGCGCTCGACACTTATATCTGCGCTCCAGAGCTCGGAACCCGCGCCGGGATTGCCGGCGCGTTCCTGTTGGCGGAGCGAGCGCTCACGTCCGGCGGTTAGATCAGCCGCCCGGCGGCACGTCGAATTCATAAGCCGTGCGTTGCGCCGAGAGGCGCGTCGCGTAGCTCTGCCTGAAAGCCTCCAGATTCGAGTACTGCTCGACCGGCAACGTCTTGCGAAAGTGCAGGTGCTCGATCATGCAGAACAGCGACGCCTCGAACAGGCTCAACTGGCGCGCTGCTGGCAGCGCATGCAGCGCTTCTGACACGTGAGCATCCAGCCACGCCAACGCGCCCGCGAACCCAAGCCGCGCCTTGTCGAAGTAGAGATTGTCTCCCGGCAGCTTGCAGACCACGGTGCCGAACACGATCTGCACCTGCGAGTTCATGCAATGCCAGACCAGTTCCTGCGCATTCCGAGAAACGTTGCTTCGTAACTGCTCGGGCCACACTACCGCAGTAGATTTTTGCGCGCGATCGGCCAGTGCGCGGCAAATATTCTCAGTACCGAACACCACGTCGTCGCCAACCCGCAGGATGGGCAGCTTCAACGCCGGGTTGTTCGCGTAGATCGCGGCATCCTGAGCCGTCATGTCATAGATGGGCGCGATCTCGTATGACACGCCGAGCTCCTCGGCGAACAGGCGTGCGATGCGTGTGAAATGCGAGCTGCGTCGGCCAACGATTTGCAATGAGGTCATGCGCGTTCCGTGATGTGTTTCAACAACAAACCAACCCTACGACGTTCGCGATAGAAGAATCAATTGCCGCGCGCCGGCAGCAGCACAGTCGCGGTGGCTGTTTGAGGGTGTTGTCTTATACGACCCTGGGTGGCCAGCCCGACGGACATTCAGGGATTCTCCGTGCTTTACCAGCACTGTTCCCGGCCGATACGTAACGTGGACCCGTAGGACTAAGCGATGGACCAGGATCAGAAACTTTCGAATGGCGAGCTGCGTGTGGATGGCGAAATGACCATTTACCGCGCGAATGAGGTTGCTCAGACCTTGTTCGCAGCGGTGCGTGCGCATGCTGGCGATGTGCAGCTGGATATGTCGGAGGTGACCGAGTTCGACACCGCTGGCTTGCAGCTGGTGTTGATGGCCCGGCGCATGGCCGAGTCGAACGGGCATGGTCTGGAGGTCGTGCAGCCGAGCGAGTGCGTGATCGACGTGCTCAAGTTGTGCAACGTCGCCCTCAGCAATGAGCAGGCGGAGATCGCCTCATGACCGACGCCGCACTGCCTACTTTCATCGCGGAAAGCCGCGAGTTGCTGCGCGAGATGGAAGCAGCCCTGCTCGAGTGCGAGCAGGGGGAGAGCGGCTCGGAAGCCGTCAACTCGATTTTCCGCGCGGCCCATACCATCAAGGGCTCGTCCGGTCTGTTCGGGCTGGACGGCATCGTCGCTTTCACGCATGTGGTCGAAAGCGTGCTGGATCGGGTGCGTGCCAACTCATTGCAGATGGATCGGACCCTCGCCGCCATCCTGCTCGAATGCCGCGATCACATTGCGCATCTGGTCGATGCGGTCGCCGACGGCAAGTCCGACCACCTGCAGCTCACCACCAAGGGTGAAGGCCTGCTGCAGAAACTGAGCGCGCACGCCGGTGGCCCCGCCGCGGCGCATGCAACTGCTCCATCCTCCATTGCGCCAGCCGCAGGCCCCGCAGGCCGTTGGCAGATCACCGTGCAGTTTCATACAGAGGTCCTGCGCAATGGCATGGACCCGCTGTCATTCATCCGCTACCTCAGCACGCTCGGCGAAATCGTCGAGCTGAAGCTGTTGACCGAGCGACTGCCCGCCGTGGAAGCGTTCGATGCCGAGGCTTGCTATCTGGGCTTCGAGATCGAGCTGGCGAGCAGCGAGACCCAGGCGCGCATCGAAGGTGCGTTCGAGTTCGTGCGCGACGACTGCACGCTGCAGGTACGCGCGAAAGCGCCGGTGGCCAGCGATGTGGTCGTCGAGAAGCGCGAGATTTCCGAAGCGCGAGAGAGCAAGGGCGGCAAGAGCAACTCGCTGCGCGTCGATGGCGACAAGCTCGACAAGCTCATCGACCTGATCGGCGAGCTGGTGACGGCCGGTGCCACCACCACGATCACGGCTCGCAAAGCGGGCCTGTCTGAACTGAATGAATCGACGCTGCGCCTGGCGCGGCTCGTCGAAGAGGTGCGCGATCAGGCGCTCAAGCTGCGCATGGTGCAGATCGGGCCGACGTTCTCGCGCTTCCAGCGAGTGGTGCGTGACGTGGCGCGCGAGATCGGCAAGGAGATCCGGCTCGAGATTGGCGGCGCCGAGACTGAGCTCGACAAGACCTTGATCGAGAGCATCACCGATCCGTTGACGCATCTGGTGCGCAACGCCATCGATCACGGCATCGAGACGGCCGAGCTGCGCCGCAGCCGCGGCAAGAACGTCGAAGGCGTGGTGCGGCTCGATGCGTATCACGACTCCGGCTCGGTGGTCATCGAAGTGGCCGACGACGGTGGTGGATTGAAGCGTGAGCGCATCGTCGCCAAGGCGATCCAGCGCGGCTTGATTACCGACGGCAGTGCGCTCTCCGATGGCGAAGTGTTCGCGCTGATTTTCGAGCCCGGCTTCTCGACGGCAGAGCAGGTGACCAACCTGTCCGGCCGCGGTGTCGGTATGGACGTGGTCAAACGCAACGTCAATGCGTTGCGCGGCACGGTCGAGCTGGACAGCAAGGAAGGTGAGGGCACGACGGTACGCATTCGTCTGCCGCTGACCCTCGCCATCATCGACGGGTTCCTGGTCGGTGTGGGCGGCTCGTCTTTCGTCATTCCATTGGAGCTGGTCGAAGAGTGTGTCGAGCTGGGCGACGAGCATCGCTCGGCGGACGGCGACCAGCGCTATATCAATCTGCGTGGTGCGGTGCTGCCGTTCGTCCGCCTGCGCGAAATGTTTTCCGTTCGTTCGTCGGCCTCGCGCCGCGAAAGCATCGTTGTGATCCGCAGCGGCGGCAAGCGCATCGGCATCGTCGTCGATGAGTTGCTTGGCGAAATGCAGGCGGTGATCAAACCCTTGTCGCGGCTGTTCAGCCGCATCCGCGGTATCGGCGGCTCGACCATTCTGGGAACGGGCCAGCTGGCGCTGATCCTCGACGTGCCCAGCCTGCTCGATCTGTGCCTGGACTCGCGTCAGGTCCAGGTCGCGCCCCGCCGAGCTCTCATGGACTGATTTTCCGGAGGTTTCATGTTTCGCAATCTGAAGATAGGAGTGCGCCTGGGGCTCAGCTTCGCGCTGATCATCGTCTTGCTCGGTGCGGTCACGTACATCGGTATCGATGGCTTCAAGCTGATGAACGCCAGCACCGATGACATCGTCGACAACCGCACCCCGAAGATGGAGCTGGCGCTGGAGCTGCAGCGTAACGCCGAGACGCTGGGTCTGGCGGCCCGCGATCAAATGATGGCCAGCGATGCCAGGCAGCTCGACAGGGCCATTCAACAGATGCAGGCCGTGCGCGGGCGCAACGACAAGGTTCTCGAGACGCTCACCGCGTCGGTGAGCTCTGCGGTCGGTAAGGAAAAGCTGGCCGATGTAATGCGCGTGCGCACGGAGTACTCGAAAGCCCAGGACAAGCTGGTCGAGCTGCTGCAGGCTGGCAAGAAAGATGAAGCCATGCAGTGGCTGCGCAACGAGCAGCGTGACGCTCGCGAAGCCATGACGGTCGTAACCGATGCGTATTTCGCGCATGAGAAGGAGTCGGTGGCCGAAGCTGCCAGGGACGCCGAAGCGACCTATCTCAAGGCCAGCAAGATGATGCTTACCGGTGCCGGCATCGCGGCACTGCTGGCGCTCATCGCGGGCGTATGGGTGACGCTGTCCATCACGCGTCCCATCGGTCTGGCGGCCTCGGTTGCCAACCGCATGGCTGAAGGCGATCTGACGGCGCGTGTCACTGCTAACTCCAGTGACGAAGCCGGCATGCTGTTGCACGCGATCAGCACCATGACCGAGAGGCTGTCGCAGGTGGTCGGTGAGGTGCGCTCTTCGGCAGATACCTTGACCAGTGCTTCGGAAGAAATGTCGGCAACGGCGCAGTCGCTGTCGCAGGCGTCCACCGAACAGGCGGCGAGCGTCGAGGAGACTTCGGCGTCCGTCGAACAGATGACCGCCTCGATCAGCCAGAACACCGACAACTCCAAGATCACCGATCAGATGGCGAGCAAGGCCGCCTCGGAGGCCGCCGAAGGCGGTCAGGCCGTGCGTCAGACCGTCGAGGCGATGAAACAGATCGCGCAGAAGATCTCGATCATCGACGACATCGCCTATCAGACCAACCTGCTGGCGTTGAATGCAGCCATCGAAGCGGCTCGCGCCGGTGAACACGGCAAGGGCTTTGCAGTCGTCGCCGCTGAAGTGCGCAAGCTCGCGGAGCGTTCGCAAGTGGCCGCGCAGGAAATCGGCGAAGTTGCCGGCTCCTCGGTCGAGCTGGCGGAACGTGCGGGCAAGCTGCTGGATGAAATGGTGCCTGCCATTCGCAAGACCTCCGAGCTGGTGCAGGAAATCACTGCGGCGAGCCAGGAGCAGTCTTCGGGAGTGGGGCAGATCAATACGGCGATGTCGCAGTTGTCGCAGTTGACGCAGCAGAACGCGTCGTCGAGCGAAGAGCTGGCCGCGACCGCCGAAGAAATGAGCACTCAGGCGCAGCAGCTGCAGGCTGCCATCGCGTTCTTCAGGGTCGAAGGTCTCAAATCGAGCGCGCCGTCCAAGCCGGCGGCGAAGCCTGCGACGCGTGTGAATCGCATGCCGTCGAGCTGGGCGCCCAAGTCACAGCCGGGGGAAATGCCGGCCGGCGCAGTGGCGATGGCCGCGCATGCACACGCGGGCAATGGCAAGGCGAATGGCAACGGCCACGATCACAGCGTGTCGCTCGATCAGTTCGTGCGCTTCTAGGAGCAGATGATGAGCCAAACTGTGGAGAGCGTGGATGAAGCCGAGCGTCGGCACGATCTGAATCAGTACCTGACGTTCATGCTGGGGCGCGAGACCTTCGCGCTCGGCATTCTGTCGATCAAGGAAATCCTGGAATACTCGGCGCCCACCGAAATTCCGATGATGCCGGCGTTCATTCGCGGCGTCGTCAATTTGCGAGGCGCTGCCGTGCCGGTCGTCGATATGTGCGCGCGCTTCGGACGGCCGAGCGCGGCTGTGACCAAGAAAACCTGCATCGTGATCGTCGAGACTCGCCTCGCGGACGAAAGTCATGTCCTCGGCGTGGTGGTCGATGCCGTCAACGAAGTGCTCGAGATTCCCGGCAGCGAAATCGAACCGCCGCCGAGCTTTGGTGCCTCGATCCGCGCCGACTTCATTCAAGGCATGGGCAAGGTGCGCGGCAAGTTCGTGATCATTCTCGACGTGGATCGGGTGCTGTGTGTCGAAGAGCTGGAGATGCTGACCCACGCCGCCGCCTCTGGCGAAGCCGTGCAGCCTGCCGCATAGGACAGTCACAGTGCAAAACGTCGTGAAATTATTCAGTCGCGTCCGGAGCGCGCCTGCGGAGCAACCCGAGGTCAATACCGCGGACGCGGTCTGTGTCCAGGCACTGCCGATCTGGAGTAAACAGATCGAGACAGCGCGGCTGCAGACCGAAGAGGCCATTGTCGAGCTCACTGCGCGCTTTGCCGGCATCGTCAATCGTCTGGATCTGGCGCTGGATGCGTCTCAGCACAATTCCGGCAGTGCCGATCTGTCGCAGGCGCTGGACGCCGGCAAGCGCGAGCTGGCGCGAGTGATGGATGCGTTGAACGAAATCCATCGCAGCCGCTCGACGCTGGCCGAACAGATCCGCTCGCTGGCCGCACACAGCAGCGAGCTGGCGAAGATGGCGAGCGAAGTCGAACAGATTGCGTTCCAGACCAACATGCTGGCGCTCAATGCGGCCATCGAGGCGGCGCATGTGGGCGAGGCGGGCCGTGGCTTTGCCGTCGTCGCTCATGAGGTTCGCAACCTTGCCACCGCATCGCGTGACACCGGCAAAGGCATCACGCAGAAAATCGCCCTGGTCAATCAATCGCTCGGACAAATTATCGAGACCAACGAAACCGTGTCGGCTCGCGAAGGCGAGGCGCTGCACGATTCGGGCGCTCGTATTCAGGGCGTGCTCAGTCAGTTCAGCGAGATGAGCGCCGGGCTGGCCCGGTCCGCCGAAGATCTGCGTCGCGAAAGCGGCGTCATCAAGGGTGAGATCGAAGAGTCGATGGTGCAGCTGCAGTTCCAGGATCGCGTCGGCCAGATCATGGCGCAAGTGGTCGGCAGCATGAGCGACCTCGACACGCGCGCTGAAGCCGTGGCTCGCGGCGAGCAGCCGCAGATCGATGCGGAAGCGTACATGGCGCAGATGGTCAGCACCTACACCACTGACGAGCAGCGCCGCAATCACCAGACGACGGCGGGCAGCGTGCCCGCGCCGACCCTCAAGGTGCAGGGCGGGTCGGAGATCGAATTCTTTTGAATGGAGCGAAGGTAAATGGCTAAGCGAATTCTGATCGTCGACGACTCCGCCTCGGTGCGGCAGGTGTCGAACATCGCGCTGACCCGTGCCGGCTATGAAGTCATCGAGGCCACCGACGGCCAGGATGGGCTCGCCAAGCTGGCCGGCAAGATCAATCTGATCATCAGCGACGTGAACATGCCGCGCATGGACGGCATCACGTTCCTCAAGGCCGTCAAGGCGCACCCGAACTACAAGTTCACGCCGGTGATCATGCTGACCACCGAGGCCGGTGAAGACAAGAAGAATGAAGGCCGCGCGGCCGGCGCCAAGGCGTGGATCGTGAAGCCCTTCCAACCGCAGACCATGCTGGATGCGGTGGCCAAGCTGTGTCTGGCCTGATGACGTTGTAAAGAGACGAACCCGGAGATTGTATGCTCGAGAATTTGCGGATCGGCCCCCGCCTGATTGCGGCCTTCATGGTGCTGGTGCTGATCAGCGTCATCATCGGCCTGGTCGGCCTGTACGGTGCCGGCAAGATCGATGACAAGGCCGATGCCATGTACAACGAGGAATTGATGGGGTTGTCGCACATCAAGGAAGCGAACATCAAGTTGATCGCCATCGGCCGCGCGCGCTCCAACTTCCTGCTCGCCACCAGCGAAGACGAGCGCGAGAATCATCTGCAATCCATCAAGAGCAGTACCGTCGGCGCGCTGCAGTCGATGGAGAAGGCCGAGCCGCTGTTCTTCTCGGACCGCGCCAAAGATATTTTCAGGCAGGTCGAGAAGACCTGGGCCGCCTATGACAAGGAGATGCAGCACGCGCTCACGCTGGCCGCGAAGCAGCCGTTGCAGAGCCGCAGTGAAGAGCTGGTCCGGTCGCTCGATCAGGTACGTCAGCACGCCGACTCGCTCGATGCGATGATGACCGAGCTAACCGAGCAGAAGGAGGCGCGGGCGCGTCAGGCGCTGGAGGAAACTGCCTCGGTCTACACGTTCAGCCGCAACTCCATCCTCGTGACCCTCGCGGTGGGCGTGCTCATCGGTATCGTGCTGGCTCTCCTCATCAGCCGTGGCGTCACGCGTCCGCTCGGCGTCGCAGTGCAGGCGGCCAATCGTCTTGCGAAAGGCGACTTCTCCGTCGCTATCGAATCGAATGCCAAAGATGAGGTGGGCGACATGCTCCGCGCCATGCGCGACATGGTGTCCGCCGCTGGCGGCAGCATCGAGGAGGTGTCGCGCGTGATGCGTGCGATCTCCGAAGGTGATCTGACCAACACCATCGATAAGCAATATGAGGGCGTCTTCAACGAGATGAAGGAATACGCCAACAGCACCGTGCTGAAGCTGTCGATGATCATTGGCGAGATCAACACCGCGACCGATGCGATGTCGAGCGCATCTCAGCAGGTGAGCACGACGGCGCAGGCGTTGTCGCAGGCTGCGAGCGAGCAGGCTGCGGGCGTGGAGGAGACCAGCGCGTCCATCGAGCAGATGACCGCGTCGATCTCTCAGAACACCGAGAACGCCAAAGTTACCGACAGCATGGCTCGCAAGTCCGCCGGCGAAGCGAGCGAGGGCGGCGAAGCGGTCAAGGCCACGGTCTCGGCGATGAAGCAGATCGCGCAGAAGATCTCGATCATCGACGACATCGCCTATCAGACGAACCTGCTGGCACTCAACGCAGCGATCGAAGCGGCCCGCGCCGGCGAACACGGCAAGGGCTTCGCAGTTGTGGCTGCCGAAGTGCGCAAGCTCGCCGAACGCAGCCAGATCGCGGCCCAGGAGATTGGCACGGTCGCCATCAACAGCGTCGAGCTGGCCGAACGCGCCGGCAAGCTGCTGGATGAAATCGTGCCTAGCATCACCAAGACCTCGGATCTGGTGCAGGAGATCTCGGCGGCTTCGCAGGAGCAGGCATCGGGCGTAAATCAGATCAACGCGGCGATGACTCAGCTGAGCCAGACGACGCAGCAAAACGCGTCCTCGTCCGAAGAACTGGCGGCGACCGCGGAAGAGATGAGCGGTCAGGCCGACCAACTGCAGCAGACCGTTGCATTCTTCAAGGTGGAGGGTGCGCGCGCCGCCAAGCAGAAAGTCAACAAGGCCGTTGCGGAGAAACCCACAGTCAGGAGGACGGCAGGCACCGTCGGCAACCTGGCGCTGGCGCCGAACGATCCCGATCTCGGCAGCTTCGCCAAATTCTGATCTCGATACTGACCTCAACCGCCCGCTCACCTGAAGACGATTGCGCCGATGACGATTGCGATTACTGACAAGGAGTTCGCGCTGTTCCAGCGTTTCATCTACGACGCGGCGGGCATCACCATGTCCCCCTCGAAGAAGGCGCTGGTCATGAGCCGTTTGTCCAAACGGCTCGATCTGCGCAAGTTGCCGACCTTCGCCGAGTACTTCAAGGTGCTTTCCAGCGGTCACGACGCGCAGGAGGTGCAGGTTGCGATCGACCTGCTGACCACGAACGAAACATACTTCTTTCGCGAGCCGAAACATTTCGATTTGCTGCGCGAGCAGGCGGAACAGGCTCGCGGTCGCGGGCAGACGTTCAAAGTATGGAGCGCGGCCTGCTCGACGGGCGAGGAGACCTACAGCATCGCGATGGTGCTTGCGGCGACTTTGCAGCACACGCCATTTGAGATTCTCGGTTCCGATATCAGCTCACGCGTGCTCGACCGGGCGCGCACCGGTCACTATCCCGTCTCGCGGACCACGCATATTCCGCGTGCCTATTTGCAACAGTACTGCCTGCGTGGCACTGGCGCGCAGGAAGGCACGGTGCTCGTCGACCGTCCATTGCGCGACAAAGTTCGGTTCATGCAGGTCAACTTGAACACCACGCTGCCCAAGCTCGGACCCTTCGACTTCGTGTTCCTGCGCAACGTGATGATCTATTTCAGCGCTGACACCAAGCGACAGGTCGTGGAGCGTGTGATGTCGGTACTCAAGCCCGGTGGCCACCTGGTGATCGGTCACTCCGAGACCTTGAACGAGTTGAACTCGACGGCAGTCGCGGTCGCTCCCTCGATCTATCGCAAGCCGTGATGAACGCACACCCCGTGCAGAACAGCTCGCAGCGCCGTGTGCAGGTGATGATCGTCGATGACTCGGCGGTGGTGCGCCAGGCGTTGACTGAGGTGCTCAATGCCGATCCCGGCATCGAGGTGCTGTGCGCGGTTGCAGATCCATTGCTCGCGATGGAGCGCATGAAGACCAAATGGCCGCAGGTCATCGTGCTCGACGTCGAGATGCCGCGCATGGATGGATTGACCTTCCTGCGCAAGATCATGAGCGAGCGGCCGACGCCCGTGGTCATTTGCTCGACGCTGACTGAGGCGGGTGCCGCCACCACCCTCGAGGCGTTGGCCGCAGGCGCGGTCAGCATCGTCACCAAACCGAAGCTCGGACTGCGTCGCTTCATCGAAGACGCGTCGGCGGATCTTGCGTCCGCCGTGAAAGCGGCATCGCATGCGAATGTGAATCGGCTGCGTGGGGCGCATCGTCCGGAGCCGCACCAGCAGCCCGGCGTGATACCGAAACTCACCGCGGACGCGATCCTCTCGCCGAGCGGTCCGAAGGCCATGCAACAGACCACCGAGCGCATCATTGCGATCGGTACGTCGACGGGCGGCACGCAGGCGTTGGAACAAGTGCTGACCTGTCTGCCACGAGTCAGCCCTGGCATGGCCATCGTCCAGCACATGCCTGAAAAGTTCACTGCGGCATTTGCCAGCCGCTTGAACAACCTTTGTCAGATCGAAGTGCGCGAGGCAAAGCATGGCGATCGCCTGTTGCCGGGTCTCGCACTGATTGCGCCGGGCGGCAAGCACATGATGCTCAAGCGCAGCGGTGCTTATTACTACCTGGAAGTCATCGACGGTCCTTTGGTGAACCGGCACCGGCCCTCGGTCGATGTGCTATTTCGTTCTGCCGCCAAGTGCGCCGGCGCCAACGTCCTCGGCATCATCATGACGGGCATGGGTGATGACGGTGCGCGTGGCCTCAAAGAAATGCGCGACGCCGGTGCCAGCACGATTGCGCAGGACGAGGCCAGTTGCGTGGTGTTCGGCATGCCCAAAGAGGCGATTCGCCTGGGTGGAGCGCAACGTGTCTTGCCGCTCAATGAGCTGCCGCGCTCCATGTTGGATTTCGGCGCCGGGAAGCGCATAGAAGGGAAATAAAATATGACCGCCGCACCTGTAGGGATTGGCTCGGTGCTGATCGTCGATGACAGCCATGTGCAGCGTAGTTACGCGCTCTCCATCTGTCGCGAGCTGGGCATAGAAAAGCTCCACGAGGCCAGCAACGGTCGCGAAGCGCTGGCGCTGTTGACCGCGCTCTCGCCCCGGCCCGAGCTGGTGATCGTCGATCTGGAAATGCCGACGATGGACGGGCCGGAGTTCCTGGTGAAGCTGCAGGAGCGAGGCTTCGATATTCCCGTGATCGTCGCATCGTCGCGCGAGCGCGCCTTGATCGATACCGTTCGTGAGATGGGCGGCGTGCTCGGATTGCATGTGCTCGCCGCGGTTCAGAAGCCGCTGCAGGCGGATGTCTTGCGGCAAGCCATTCAGAGCGCGGAGGGGCGGGAGCTGCGGCGCTCTGCGCAACGTGCAGAGTTGGCCATCGATGCGGCGGCGTTGTCGGACGCGCTGGAGCGCAACGAGATTTACGTGCATTACCAGCCCAAGGCCGACATTCGTACCGGCATCGTGCGTGGAGTGGAAGCGCTCGCGCGCTGGACGCATCCGACGCTCGGCCCGATTCCGCCGGATCAGTTCATCCCGGTGGCGGAGCGCAATCAATTGATTCATCGCCTGACGATCGATGTCATGAATCAGGCGATGCTGCAAAGCTCAGCGTGGCGCGCACGGGGTCTGCATCTACCTGTGGCAATCAATCTGTCGCCAATGCTGCTGGAACGCTCCGACCTCGCATTGGAAATCGCATCACTGCAGCAGTGTCACGGTCTCACGCCCGATCAGATCGTCATCGAAATTACCGAGAGCTCGCTGGTCACTCGCGTCGGAACGGCGTTGAGCGTGCTGGCTCAATTGCGTCTGCGAGGCTTTGGGCTATCGATCGACGATTACGGCACCGGCTTCTCTTCCATGCAGCAGCTCGCGCGCATTCCTTTCACGGAGCTGAAGATCGATCGCAGCTTCGTGCGGGGCGCGCCGGAGCGCGACAGCCTTCAGGTGATTCTGCGCTCGGCGATCGAGATGGCCAATCGACTCGGCCTGGTCACCGTCGCCGAAGGCGTCGAGACTTTGCAGGAGTGGCGCATGCTCCAGGAATTCGGCTGCACGCTCGGTCAAGGCTGGCTGATCGCACGGCCCATGCCGGGCGATGATTTGATTGGCTGGATGAAACAATATCGGGTGCAGGCCGCGCAGCTGCGCGCCTAGGGTTGCTCAGGGCATTCGGATACACTACCGGCCGAATTTTATTCGGCTTGTATCGACGATGCTCCCTACCTATCGGCTCCAGCGTCGACAATTGATTCAGGCAATGATGGCTGCGGCTGTGCCCGCTGGCCTGGTGTCCTGTTCCCGTGACACATCGTCGGGGCCCCTGGTCGTGGGTGGCCTGCCTGTGACCTGCAACCTGACTTTGCCCGTGGCCTGCGTCGCTCGCGCCAATGCGCCACAAGGCGCCGGGCAGGGCATGACATTCGAGTACAGCAAGTACAGCGGCTGGCCGGAAATCAAAGAGTCGCTCATGGCTGGGCGCATCCAGGCTGCGTACATGCTGGCGCCGTTGGTCATGGACCTGGCGGACAAGAGGATCCCGGTGAAGATCGTGTCGCTGGGGCATCGCTCCGGCGCGGTCATCATGGTGCGCACCGATTCGCCCTATCAGAAGTTTCGACAGCTCGCGGGCAAGCGGATCGCCATTCCCAGCCGGTTCGCGGTGGATTTCCTGTTCCTGCGCAAGATGCTGGCGCAGGAGGGCATGACGCCGGCGCAGATCGATATCATTGAAATGCCGCCGCCCGATATGCCAGCGGCGCTGTATGCAAACGCGGTCGACGCCTACTGCACCGGCGAACCGTTCGGCGCGGCGGCTCAGAGCGCCGGATATGCGCGGCCATTGCGCATGACTCGGGATGAATGGCGCAACTACATCTGCTGCGTGCTCACGGTGCGTGAGGAGTTGATTCAGTCGAATCGTCCGCTGGTGCAGGATCTGGTGAACCATGTGCTTGGTGCGGGCCAGTGGCTCGATCTGCAGCAAGCCAATCGCGAAAAGGCGGTGCAGATTGCTGCCGGCCGCCAGTACTTCAATCAGGATCCAAATGTGATTCGCTTCGTTATGGAGAACCCGACCGACCGGGTCACGTATGGCGATCTGCGCATGATCCGCAGCGAGTTCGAAGAGCTCATGCAACTGTCGATCGAGGCGGGCACGATCAAACATCCGGTTGCTTACGAGACTTACATGGATGAGAGCTTCGCCAAGGCCGCGCAACCGGCGGTCATCAATATTTGATGCCATCATGAACCATCGAGGACGCGTTGCGGGCTGGCTGATGGCGATGACCGTAGTGTTGTCGGCAATGACTGCGCTTGCCGCCGATCGCCCAGCGTTCAAGGCCGGTGTGTTCGAGCCGCCGCGCGCCGCGCCGGAGCTGTCGTTGCAGGCATCGAGCGGGGGTGAGCTGTCGCTGGCAAACTATCGGGGCAAGGTCGTCCTGTTGGGATTTGGTTTCACCTCGTGCCCCGAAGTCTGTCCGACGACGCTGGCCACGCTGGCTCAAGCACGCAAGCGCCTCGGTGCGCAGGGCGAACAGTTGCAGGTCGTCTATGTGACTGTCGATCCGGAACGCGATAGCGCCGAGCGGATGCGAGCTTATCTGGGCGGTTTCGATCGCACCTTTATCGGTGGCACGGGTACGCCCGCGCAGCTCGAGGCTGTTCGTAAGAACTACGGCGTCATGGCCGATCGCAAGCCGTTGGGCAACAGTTATACCGTCGGCCATTCCTCATCGGTGTATCTGATCGATCGGCAAGGCCTGCTGCGCGGGATGATGCCATATGGCCGACTGCCGGATGACTATGTGCATGATGTTCGTGCGTTGCTGAGCGAATGAGCTCGCGGGTGCGTACAACATGAGTCGCCGAGGCTGGCTATCCATGCTCGCTCTTGGCGTCGTGGGCGTTGTTGGCTGGGGCGCATTGGCTCCGTTGCCTGCGCGTGCGAGCCGTGAGCAACCCTTTGTCATTCCCGAAGGCACGTGGCAGCGACGCATGTCGGGTGACCTCGTCGATATCCTTCCACAGCACATCCGCCTCACGCTCGGTATCAATGATGTGCTGTTGCTGACGAACCAGGATACGGTGCCTCAGACCTTCGGCCCGGCGTTGCTCATGCCAGGACAGAGTTTTCGCCTGCCGTTCGAAGTCGCCTCGGAATATCAGTTCGCTTGCACCGCGCACAGCAGCGGACAAATGACTATCATTGTCGACGCGTTTCCAGATTCGCTCTGGGGCCGGCTGCGCTGGCGGGCGCTGCAACTGACCGAGGCTTTCGGTAACAAGAACCATGAACCCCATGAACATCATGGATGATTCGAGTGTGGACGCATGAGCAGACTTCGGCAGTCCCTGCCGGGCATCGCGATCATCGTGCTATTGATTGCCGCCTGGTGGTTGGTCGTGAGCACGACGCGCAGTGTGATCTTTCCAACGCCGTGGCAGGTGGTGACCGGCACCATCGAGCTGATCCGCGATGGCACGCTGTGGCTACACATCGGTGCGTCGCTAGGGCGCGTTGGCGCTGGCTTTGCCTTGGCGGTCGCGGTAGCGGTGCCGCTCGGCCTTTGGATGGGCTGGATGCGCGGCGCCTATGACACGTTGAATCCGTTGTTTCAGATCCTGCGTCCGATCTCGCCGATCGCCTGGATTCCGATTGCGATTCTGTGGTTCGGCGTCGGCAATGCGTCGCCAATCTATCTGATCTTCATCGCCTCGGTGTTTCCGATGATCGTGCAGACGGTCGCGGGCGTGCACACCATCGAAAAGCGCTATCTGCGCGCCGCCGAGAATTTCGGGGTGTCGCGCTACAAGTTGTTTACTCAGGTCGTGATCCCGGCCGTGTTGCCGCAGATCATCGTCGGCATGCGCATCGGCTTGGGCGTCGCGTGGCTGGTGGTGGTCGCCGCAGAGATGATCGCGCTGCGCTCCGGGCTCGGCTATCTGATCATCGATTCGCGCAATGCCGGCAATCGCTATGACCTCGTGATCGCGGGCATGATCATCATCGGCTTGATCGGATTGCTGCTGGACGGACTGATGCGCGGGCTGGAGGGATTGAAGATCGTGCGGTGGCGCTATGCCCATTAAGATCGACGTAGCGGGTCTACGCAAAAGCTTTGCTACCGACCAGGGTGCGCTGGGTGTCGTTGACGATGTGAGTCTGCAGGTCGGGGACGGTGAGTTCATCGCCATCGTCGGCCCCTCCGGCTGCGGCAAGTCCACGCTGATGCGTATGATCGCGGGCTTCATGCCGCCCGATTCCGGTCGCGTCCTCATCGATGGCGCCATGCGTACTCAGCCGGGCCCGCAAGGCATCCTCATCTCACAGCACGGCTCGGTCTTCCCGTGGCTCACCGTGCAAGAGAATCTGATGTTCGGACTCAACGGGGGCCAATCGACCCGCGAGAAGATTGCGATCGCCGACCACTACGCGGACATCGTCGGCTTGCAAGGTTTCGAAGGCAGTTATCCGCACGAGCTCTCCGGTGGCATGCTCAAGCGGGTCGAGATCGCGCGCGCGCTCGCGGTGAAACCCGCCATTCTCTACATGGATGAGCCGTTCTCCGCGCTGGATGCCTTGATGAGTTTGCGCATGCGCAACGAGCTGCTGAAGATTCTCGGGAGGGAGCGCCATACCGTGCTGCTCATTACTCACGACGTGGAGGAGGCGATCCATCTCGCCGACCGCGTCATGGTGCTGTCACCCCGGCCCACCCGGATTCAGGCAACCTTCGATGTGAAGATGCCGCATCCGAGAAAGCTCACCAGTCCGGAAGTGCAGCAGCTGCGCATGGCGATCTTGAAGGAGCTGGGCGTGGAGAGCGACGACCCGAGCTAGCTCACTTTCATTCTGGGGCCGCGGTTCTCGGCCTCGTGCATGCCGACGAACATGCCGTTGTTCTTCTGACAAATGATCCGCATCAAAGTGGCGAAGCGAATGCTGGTGTATTGGGGCGCCTGCGGAGTCACCGGAAAACCGATGGCGTGAATGCGCACGCGGCGCTCGCCGCTCTGATCGGTGCGATTGACCATGTCGACGGTCTTGACCACCGTGTCGATCGAGGGCCCAGTGAACTCGTCGCCGAAAACGTAGAGACTGATCTTCTTGTCCGCAGCCCAATACGTGCGGACGGCGCTGACGATACCCTGCGAGGGGTTGGACGCCGAGAACGCATTCCAGGTGCGCAATCGATCGAGCACCATCTTGCGCGCTTCCGGGCTGTCCATGATCCACTTGCCCTGATAGCCGGGAAACATGGGCGTACCGACGTCATTGGTCACCTGGAAACCCTTCAGGTGCGGATAGATGTTCAGGATCTCCTGCATGCTCGCCAGCATCATCGGCCAGGCATAGTTGAACATGCTGCCGGACGTGTCGATGATGAAGACCACGTACTCGCTGTCGATGGGCACGCCGCCGACGATGTCGCCGTTCTGATGCTTGAACTGCGGGCCGGCGTACAGCCGTTTCATTTCCTCGGTCAGCTTCTCGCGGGCCGCGACCAGTTGTCCCTGGATGCGATTGGCGGCTTCGGAGTCCTTGTTCGATGCCGAGAACTTGCCGCGGACTGAGCTCAGGTCGCCATACAGGCGGGCGATGCGGGCCTTCTCGTCGGCGAGCTGCTCTTCCTTGGCTCGCAAATCGCGATTCAAGATTTCGCTCTCGCCACGAATGTCCACCAACTGGTCTTGCAAGTCGAGCACTCGTGCGTGCTTTGCTTGCTGGGCCTCTTCGATGGCAGGGTTACGCATATTGCTCAGCACGAGCAGCAGAATGACCGACCCCAGTCCGCAGGTGATGCAGTCCAGGAAGGAGATGCTGAACACCTCGGTTTCGCGACGGATGTGATGACGTGCCATGGTCAGGGCCAGTCTTTGGCGGGCATCATGAATTCGCCGCCGCTGCGTCGCGAGGCGACCCAGAAGGCGCTGGCGGCTTGGGGGTCGCCTTCGAAGGGCAGCAGGACCACGCTCAACGGCACATTGCGTGGATACTTCGCCATCGCCTTCTCGAACAATTTGTAGCGGCCGTCGCCATCGATGGTCTTGCGGATCATCGGCGCCGAGCTGCCTTGCGTGGGCAGACCGTCGGTGATGAGGATCACCCGATCCGGTGCGGGCGTCAGCGCAGAGATCGCAGCGAAGGCATTCTCGAGACTGGTGCCGTCGTTGGGAACGAGCTCATGCAGCCCTTTGATCGCCGCGTCGAGCGCATCGGCATCGTTGCCGTCCAGCCATTTGCCCGCGCTGTCCTTCTTGAGCGGCCACGTGTGGGTATTGAAGGCGTAGACCTGAAACTTGCTGGTCTCTGGAATGTGCGCGGTCAACCACTCCGTGATTGCCACGGTGCGCCGCCATTTGTCCGCCGTACGCTTGTGTGCATCCGACATGTTGCGCAGTCGCAGGACATTCACCAGCGTCTCATCGAGCATGCTGGCGGACGTATCGACCAGAAACAAAATGCGCTCGCCGCGCACTTTCAAGCCGGTGAGGTAGTGCCGATTGCCTTCGCCTTCGAAGCCGCGAATGTTGGTGCCGCGTGGGCCTGGGCTGCGGGCGCCGCCTTCGAGCCGTCGTTGACCCTCTTCGAGGGACTTCAAGTCCGCTTTGAGGCGCTCGATGTCATCGTGCTTGGCGAGCGTCTCCTTATCGGAGTCGGCCAGCTGCAGCTTGGTGTGCTCGATCTGGGCCAGCACGCGCGGTGCCAGACCTTCGGTGCGTACGATTTCCGCGTCGGTCTTTTGCAGCGAGTTGCGCAGCTGCACGAGCTGCTGATCGCCCTCCAGGACCTGTTCTTCGAGTTGGCTGACTTCCGCGTCGCTGGTGCGCTCTTCGGTGATTCGCCGCAGACCGCCTTGCGCATTGATGAGCGTGTACACCAGCACCACCGACCCGAACGCGCAGGTGATGCAGTCGAGAAACGACATGCTGAAGACTTCGGTCTTGCGGCGGGCCATGGCAAGCCCCTCGATACACCGTTACGACAACACCAGTTCAACGTCGATGGTAAGAACGCGGCGGCGGAACGGGATGAAGATCCGCTTAAGTTTTCGTAACGTGGGTCGAGGCGCGCGGCGCTATCGCGCTGTAATTTCCGACACGATGTGCTGGGCGCGCACCTGGCACTTCGCAACGAAGGGGAGTACTCCGAGCTGACGCATCAGCGAAACCCTGGCTCACGCGATCGTTATGTCCGGTGTGCATAGCGATGCGATAAGTAAATGCCACACGCACCCTGCAAAGTGTGATTGTTGCCGAGAATTCCCTGCCAGCAGCACAGAACAATCCGCCCAGTTTTCACCACTGGCCGGAGCATGCGCGACTCTTCGCAACAAGGTTTTACGCTGATCGAACTGATGGTCACGCTGATGATCATCGCGATCCTAGCGGCCATTGCCGTGCCGAGCTATCGCCAGCACATGATTCGGGCGAACCGCACGGCGGCGAAGGAGGCGATGATGGACATCGCCAATCGCCAGCAGCACTTTTTACTGGCTAACCGCCGTTACGCGGATAAGTCTGCCTTCGAGGCCACGGGCTACACCTTGCCGGCCGAGGTCAGCAGCCACTACACCTGGAGCATGGGCCCGATCGAGGGCATGTCCAGGCCGACGTTCCAGATCACTTTCACTCCCATCGGATCGCAGTCCAGCGATGGCGAGATCACCCTCGACAGCCAAGGAAGAAAGGCGCCCGCCGAGAAATGGTCGCGATGACCGCGGCCGGCCCGAAACGACTCAGTCAGTACGGCACCTCCATGATCGAGGTGTTGATTACTGTCGTCATTCTGGCAATCGGGCTGCTGGGCCTGGCTGGATTGCAATCCCGTCTCGGCGTCTCGCAGGTGGAGAGCTATCAGCGCACGCAAGCGTTGATGCTTTTGCAGGACATGTCGAGCCGCCTCGCGACCAATCGCGCGCATGCGGCGAGCTATGTCACCGGCACTACCAATCCATTGGCGGATGGCGGCGTTTGCCCTCTGTTGGCGGGTACGCGAGCGGAGATCGACGCGAATCAATGGTGTAACGCACTGCTCGGCGCGGCGGAAATCGAGGGCGGCAGCAAAGCCGGCGCGATGATCGGAGCGCGAGGCTGCGTCGAAGCGCTGTCCAGTAACGAATATTTGATCACGGTTGCATGGCAGGGCATTGCGCCGGTGGCAAGTCCCCCAGCGAGCCTCGGGTGCGGGCAGGGCGCTTATGACGATGCGCAGTGTCCGGGCGATCTGTGCCGACGCGCCGTGACTACCCTGGTTCGCATCGCGGATCTCAAGTAGCCGTGAACGCCATCAAAACAATCCGGGGCCGCCAGGTCGGCATGACGCTGGTCGAGTTGATGGTGGCAATGACCATCTCCCTGCTGGTGCTGCTGGCGATGGTGAATGTCTACGTCAATCTGGCACGCGCCAACGACGAGATGACGAAGAGCAATAGCCTGATCGATACCGGGCGCTCGGCCGTCCAGCTGTTACAGAACGATCTGGTGCACGCCGGCTATTGGGCGGGCTTCGTGCCGCAGTTCGACGATCTGACGTTCGAGCATGTCCCCGCCGACGTGCCGACAGCGGTTCCGAATGCGTGCCTCGCCTATGCGTCGTGGACCGGTCAGTACAAGATCAATTTGATCGGCGTACCGGTGCAAAGCTCGGATGCCTTGCCGTCCGGAGCGGGCTGCGTGTCGTTCCCGGCGAAGCGCGCGGGCACCGATGTGATCGTGGTTCGGCATCTGGAAACCTGTGTCCCCGGTGGACTGAATTGCGATGCCGACACGGCAGGTCGACCGTACATGCAAACCGGCATGTGCGCGGCGGAGAAGAACGCCGGCGTCGTGACTGGCGCCACTTCCAATAGCATCGTTCTCGACAGCCATGCGTCGACAGTCGATGGTGCCTACGCCGGTGTCACCTTGCGCATCGTGAGCGGCACCGGCATGGGCCAGTTGCGCAACATCAGCACGTATGTGGGCAGCAGCAGGACGGCCGTGTTCGACTCGCCGTGGGCCGTCATTCCCGACTCCACCTCCGTGTATGGCTTCGAATATGCGTTGAGCACCAGCGCCTTTCCCTTGCACAGGCGCGATTGCGTCGGCACGGGAACGCCGGCCAGCCTGCCGCTCACCGCAGGAACACTGGCGGACAAGCGTCGCTTGATCTCAAACATCTATTACATCGCGGACCTGCCTCATCCGGACGACGACGGACGCACGGTGCCAACACTGATGCGTTCGCAACTCGACGTCTCCGGTGGCGTGACCGCCCAGCGAACGCCGGTGAGATTGCTCGATGGCGTGGAAGCATTGCGCGTCGAGCTGGGCATCGACCACACGGGCAAGACGGGCGCGGATGTCGACTACGGCCAGGCGGTGCACTGGGAGGATGTGTCGACCAAGATGCGCTCGACGAATCGCGGCGACGGTGCGCCTGATTTCTTCAGACGCTGCACGACGGCGGATCCGTGTACCGCCGACGAGCTCATGAATGTCGTCGCTGTGAAGCTGTACGTACTGGCTCGCAGCCGCGATCCTTCGCAAGGTTATACGGACAGCAAAATCTACTGCTTGGGTGAGCCAGAGATCGACGGCTCATGCCCGGCGGCCAACACCATCGCCGCCGCGAACGACCACTTCAAGCGCCACGTTTTCACGACCAGCATGCGGCTGAACAATATCTCCGGCCGCAGGGAAACCCCCGAGCCATGAACATGCCATCCATCCATGCAGCCGCACGGCAGCGGGGCGCCGCGCTGGTGGTGGGATTGATCCTGTTGACGCTGATCACCGTCATGGTCGTGAGCGCATTCAATCTCACCAATACGAACGTGCAATCCGTCGGCAACATGCAGTTGCGCGATGAAGCGATCGCGGCGGCCAATCGCGGCATCGAGCTCGTGATGAGCTCAGCCTTTACCGCGGCGCCGGCGGCGCAGACTGTGGACGTCGATATCGACAACGACGGCATCATGGATTTTCACGTCGACTTCGCCAGACCCACTTGCATCAGTGCCGAGCGCATCGCCGGAACCAACGTGCCGCCGAGCAGCGTGTTCCTCGGCACGGCGTTTGCGGCGTCGACCAGTGATGCGTATCGCACGCTGTGGGATCTGCACGCCAATGTTTCGGCCTTCGATCAAGGCACGGTCGCGCAGGGCACGGCTGTGCAGGTCCATCAGGGCGTGCGTGTGCTGCTGACTGAAGTCCAATACAACGCCGTTTGCAATGTCTGAGCGCATGGGGTTGCGGGAGCGAACTATGACGCGGTCCAGGAAGTGGTTGATCGGAATGCTCGCCGCCAGCGCCTGCTGGAACGCGGCGGCCGAAGATATCGATCTGTTCATCGGTGCCCAGGCCAGCTCCGGCGATCAGCCGCAAGTGCTGTTCATCATCGACAACACGGCGAACTGGTCGCAGGCCTTCGACAACGAAATGACCGCTCTGCGCAATGTCTTTGCGAGCCTGCCCGCCGACAAGGTTCAGGTGGGCGTGATGTTTGCGGCCGAGACCAGCGGCAGCGACAGCAACGTACCGGGCGGCTACGTGCGCGCGGCGATCCGGCCCATGAATGCGGCCAACAAAGCGTTGTATGCCGCAATGTTCACGGCGATGGACGTCAATAAGGACAAGGGCAACGGCGGGCAATCCAGTTTGGTGATGGCCGAGGCCTATCGTTATCTCAGTGGCGGCCAGGCGCGTTCGGGCAATAACAAGGCGAAGGCGGACTACACTGGCAACACGGGCGCGGATTGGTCGAACAGCGCCACGACGGCTGCTTCGAAAGCAGCCATGAAGGCGATCTACGCTCTGCCTGGCAATGCGCTCGGCTCGAAATCGGCAGCCAGCTACAACGCGCCCGGCGCCGGCGCCAGTTGCAGCAAGCGGTTCATCGTCTATCTCAGCAACGGCCCGTCGCAGGACAACTCCTCGATCGTCTCGACGGCCACTGCGATGCTGCAGGAGGCCGGTGGCAACACCAAGACCATCCCGCTGCCGATCGCCGGCTCGCAGGACAACGTCACCGACGAATGGGCTCGCTTTCTCCATGAGCGGATGGGCGTGATCACGTATGCCATCGAGGTGAACAAGAAGACCAGCGGGCAGGGACCGGGCTGGTCGTCCTTGCTGGAGAACATGGCGTTGTCCAACGGCGGCACGTATCAGAGCACGAGCGACGTGGGCTCGGAGATCGAGAGAGCGGTTCGTGACGTGCTCGCGCAAATCCAGGCGACCAACAGCGTGTTCGCCTCAGTGAGCTTGCCGTTGAGCGCCAGCACTCAGGGCACGTACCTCAATCAAGTTTATGTCGGTCTGTTCCGCCCCGATGGCACAGCGTTGCCGCGCTGGGTCGGCAACCTCAAGCAATACAAGCTGGGCTATAGTGGCAGTGACTTGCGGTTGCAGGATGCACTGGGCTCACCGGCGGTGGATCCCGTCTCGGGCTTCGTCCGAGTCTGTTCCAAGAGCTTCTGGACCAGCCCCAACAAATATTGGAACTTCCGGGCGCAGCAGTTCGAGGGCCAGGAAGGTTGTGCGGTCGAGAACAGCTCGTTTCCGCCCATGAGCTCGGATTATCCGGACGGCAAGTTTGTCGAAAAGGGCGGTCAGGCGCAGTTGCTCAGAGCGACCCCGAGCGCCAATCGTCTGCTCAGCACCTGTACCGGCTTCACTTGCTCATCGGTGACGAGCTTCAATGTCAGCAACGTGACCGCGGCAATGCTCGGCGTTACCAACGACGCGCAACGCCAGAAGATCATCAACTGGGCGCGCGGTCAGGATGTCGATGACGAGCATACGGGCGATTCGATCACGCCCACGGCTACGACGTCGATTGCGATGCGCCCCTCGGCGCACGGCGATGTGGTGCATTCACGGCCCGTCGCCCTCAACTTCGGCACCGATTCCAATCCGGAAGTCGTGGTGTTCTATGCCGCCAACGATGGCGTGTTCCGCGCGGTCAACGGCAACCGTCCGGGCGGCAGCAGCGGCGATGGCGAGATCGATGGCGTGGCGCCGGGCGGCGAGCTGTGGGGCTTTGTGCCGCCGGAGTTCCATAAACACTTCAAGCGTCTGTACGAGAACGTCGTTCCCATCAACTTTCCGACGGTGACCACCGGCTCGCCGGAACCCAAGCCCTACGCCATGGACGGTGCCATCACGGCCTATCGATCGGGCTCGAAAGCCAGCGTGTTCGCGACGATGCGACGGGGCGGTCGCGCCGTCTACGCGTTCAATATCGATGCTGCTCATCCGAGCGACATCAAGCTGGCGTGGAAGGTCGGCTGCGACGACTCACAATGCACCAGCAGCGACTTCAGCGACATCGGCCAGACCTGGTCGCCTGTCAAAACATTCACCGCGACAGGCTACAGCTCGGCCGGCACGCCGCAGCCGCTGCTGATCATGGGTGGCGGCTACGACAACTGCGAAGACGCCAAACCGCACACGTGCACGTCGAGCAGCAAGGGGCACAAAGTGTATGTGCTCGATGCGGCTACGGGCGCGGTCCAGCGCAGCTTCAACACCGAACGCGGCGTGATCGCCGAAGTGGCCGTGGTGCCGGATCTCACCAGCGGCCTGGCTTTGTATGCTTATGTGGTCGATCTCGGCGGCAACGTGTATCGCATCAACATCGGCAACAACGCGCCCGCCGACTGGACGATGACGAAGATCGCTTCGCTTGGCTGCGATACTGCTAACACCAGCTGCAGCTACAACCGCAAGTTCATGTTCGCGCCGGACGTGCTGCTCGAGAATGGTGCCTATGTGCTGTTGCTCGGCTCAGGCGATCGTGAGAAGCCGCGCGAGTATGTCAGCACAGTGCAGAATTATTTCTTCATGCTGAAGGACAAGCCGCAGGATGCCACCTGGTTGACGACCGAGGCCAGCAATTGCTCGGCGGCCGTGCTGTGCTTGAGCTCGCTCACGCCGATTCTGGACGGCGAGATGCCTACTGCCGACCAGCTTGCCGCCAAGAAGGGTTGGTATCTCGGCCTCAATGCCACCGAGCAGGTGGTCACCTCGGCGATCACGATCTTCGGAACTCTTACATTCAGCACGCACGAGCCAGCCGCAGCGGCTCCCGCGATGTGTAGCGCCAACCTCGGTTTGGCGCGCGTGTACAACGTTTCGTATCTGAATGCCGCGGGTCAGGGGAGCAACCGTGACCGCTCGCAGGAGCTGCCGCCTGATATCGGCTTGCCGCCATCACCGGTGGCGGGACTGGTGACTTTGGACGATGGGCGCACGGTGCCGTTCTGCATCGGCTGTACTGCGGATTCGCCGCTGGAAGGCAGCGAACCGAAGATTCCGCCGTCGAGCCTGCCAGCGCAGCCGAAGAACCGTGTGTATTGGTACATCGAGCGCTAGCGACATGGGTCCACGAATCATCTCCGAGCAGGGTTTTACGCTGATCGAACTGGTGGTCGCGCTCTCCATTGCGGCCATCCTGCTTGCCGTCGCCGTGCCCTCGTACAGTGGCTCCCGCTTGAACAGTCAGTTGCGCGCGTCGTCGAACGATCTGCTCGGCAGCATGAATCTGGCACGCAGCGAGGCGATCAAGGGCGGGGCGACGGTGACGATGTGTCCGTCTGCAGGGGGCAATGAATGCGGTGGCGATTGGAGCGGGGGATGGGTGGTAATGCGGGGCGCCGATGTGCTCCAGATCGTGAGCGGCATGCCCAGCGGATTTCAGCTCACTGAGCTCTCCGGCACGACCACGCTGCAGTTTCAATCGACCGGTGTCGATGCCACTCCGGCGGTCTTCAGGGTGTGCCGTTCGAGCCCCGCTGCAGGTAGTCAGGAACGAGTCGTGAGCATGGACGCGACCGGACGGGCATTTGTGAAGCGCACCAGTACCGGCGTTTGCTCGTAGCCGGCTGTTCAGGAAACAGACACGATTCCAGTGACGGATCGGGAACAGTTAAACTGCTCCCAGTCGATCGTCAGGAGAGTGTCGATGGTGCGAATCTATGGCCACCCGTTCGCTGCGTTCTATTGGAAAGCCCTGATCGCGATTTATGAACGCAACGTGCCGTTCGAGTTCTTGATGATCGATGCCGATCACCCGGACAACGCCGCGGCCATCGGCCGGCTGGCGCCGACCGGGCAGTTCCCCGTGCTGGTCGATGGCGAGCGCACGGTGATCGAATCGGCGGCCATCATCGAGTATCTCGATCTTCATCACGGTAACGCGCCGCCAATGATTCCGTCTGATCCACGCGCGGCCATCGAAGCGCGGCAGATGGATAGTGTCTTCGACGATTACGTGATGACACCCCTGTCGCGGATGGTGCTCAACGCGCTGCGCGATGCAGACAAGCGCGATCCTTATGCAGACGTTGAGTCGAAGGCGACGCTGAACAAGAGCTACGCGTGGCTCAATCGTTGGATGGAAGGGCGTGAGTGGGCTGCGAACGATGCCTTCAGCATCGCTGACTGCGCAGCGGCACCTGCGCTCTTTTATGCTCACTGGGGCTATCCCATCCCTGAATCTCTCACTGCGCTTCGCGGCTATCGCACGCGTTTGCTCGCGCGTCCGTCGATCGCGCGTGTCGTCGATGAGGCGAGACCGTGGCGCGAGAACTTTCCGCTCAAGGGGCATAGTCCCGACTAGAGTCATCAAGACGCAGAAATTGCGGAGCAGGTAAAGGGGGTCAAACTCGGGTTTGGCCCCCTTTTTCGTTGTCTGGAGCACGGCCGGGCGCTGGCACCATCAGATGGGTCCACAGGCTTCAACCACGGAGGGACACTGCGTGTTAACCATGGTTGACGGGATGTAATCTATGGTTTACAGTCGCCATGCTCGAAGTATTCAGATCCGAAACGTTTGATCGTTGGTTGCGTGACCTTCACGACATGCGTGCCCGAGCGCGCATCGAGGCGCGGATTCTGCGGTTGTTGCGGGGCAATCCCGGCGATGTAAAGCCGGTGGGATCAGGCGTGAGTGAGATGCGAATCGACTACGGCCCGGGTTATCGCGTGTATTTCACGCGACACGACGAGTTCGTGATTCTCCTTCTGTGCGGCGGTGACAAGCGCACACAGCAAGCGGACATCGAACGTGCGATCGAGATTGCGGAAGACTGGAGGGCTTGACCATGGTGCGCAAGAAAGAAAAGTTCTCTCGTTACGACGTCGCTGATTACCTCGGCAGTGAGGAAGACATCGCGGCCTACCTCGAAGCCTGCATGGAAGAGGCTGGCGATGACGCCGCATACATCGCCGCGGCGCTAGGCGATATCGCACGTGCGCGAGGGATGGCGCAGCTCGCTAAAGACACAGGAATCTCGCGCGAGGGTTTGTATAAAGCACTCTCGCCGGACGGCAACCCGAGTCTGGCGACGATTCTCAAAGTCGTGAAGGCGTTGGGATTGAAGCTGACGGCAAAGGTTGCTTAAAGCGCTTCGAAGCAACGCGGGCCGCGGCCTTGCTCAGTGCTTGAAAATCTGTCAGGCGGCTGCGACACTGGCGCGCATGCACCAAGCCTCGAGTTCACGTTTCCGTGGATCGCCGACACGACAGCGCTCGCGCGTGTTCGTGCTGGGCTTGGCGCTATGCCTGTGGCTCGTCGCTTTCGCGACCCACGTCCACACCGGCGATGAGCTGTCCTCGAACGGCCCATCGAATGCCTGCAGCTTCTGCTTGTCGTTGCCGGCCGGTGCACCTGCTCCTACCGCCGCTGTTCTCTCGCAACTGGTGCTCGTCGCGACGGAAACCGTCGTCGATGTCGCAACGGCGTGGGTTGCCTTCGATGTTCCTTTCTTCTACTTCAGCCAGGGTCCTCCGGCGCGCTGATCCAACGCTGCACCGTTTGCAGCGAGTTTACTGAGCCATCCGTTTGTTTCGCCGTGGAGCGCAATGCGCCTCGCGTCGATTCGGCTGCGCGTCGTTTGCGCGGTCGCCGGTCGAGCTCGGATTCAGATCAGACCATTCACGCCTTTCGCGAGCGGCTGCGGCCGCACGTGACGGAGCGTCGTGCGCGTAACATATTTCGGAGATCGTCATGAAGATTGATAAGGTGCTCGCGTCCAGCATTCGGCTGGTGCTCGCGAGCTCGCTTTCGGGTGTCGCATTCGGGGCTCAGGCTCAGGACACGCAAGGGGACCGGGTCCTGGAGACCGTGCGAGTTTCGGCCAGCGCGGTGAACGAGGATGCAACGAATCTCGCGGCGTCCTACAGCATCCTGGATGGGCAGGCGCTGTTCGAGCGTTCGCAGGCGACGCTCGGCGATACCTTGAATTCCATTCCCGGCGTGAACTCGGACACCTTTGGCGGCGGTTCGAGCCGGCCGGTCATCCGCGGCCAGACGGCACCTCGTGTGGCGGTGTTGTCGGATAGTGCCGCGCTGCTCGACGCGTCGAATATTTCGCCGGACCATGCCGTGACCGCCGAGCCCTTGCTGATCGATCGCATCGAAGTGCTCCGGGGCCCCGCGACCTTGTTGTATGGCAGCGGCGCCATCGGCGGGGTCGTGAATGTGCTCGACAAGAAAATCCCGACGGTGCTGCCGGAGAACGGACTGCAAGGATCGTTTGGCTTGCGGGGCAACAGCTTCGCCAAAGAGAAGGCCGGGGCATTCGAGATCACGGCTCAAGCGACCGAGAACCTCGTGCTTCACGCCGAGGCGATGATGCGTGACGCGGACGACTATCGCGCACGAGGACTGGACGAATCGCGAGTGCATGGCACGTTCTCTGAATCGCAGAACGCGAGCCTCGGCATGTCGTGGGTGGGGGAGCGAGGCTACCTCGGTCTCGCTTATTCCTATCGGGACGATGGCTACGGCGTTCCCGGACACAGCCACGAGTACGAAGGCTGCCATCCGCACGGCAGCGCTCTGCATTGTGGCAGCCATGACGACCATGACCACGACCATGACCATGAGCACGAGCACGAAGCGGTGCCCGAGATTTCGCTGCTGAGTAAGCGTATCGACTTGCGTGGCGAGCTGGCCGATCCGTTCGCCGGTGTGGAGCGCGTCCGCTTGCGGGCCAGCCACACCGACTATCGCCACTATGAGTTGGAAGAGGGCGTGGTCGCGACCACGTTCGAGAACGACGGTTACGAGGCGCGCGTTGAAGTGCAGCACCGGGAAATCGGTCCCTTCAAGGGTGTGGTGGGTATGCAGTTGGCGCAGAACGAGTTCGCTGCGCTCGGCTCCGAAGCCTTCATGCCGCGAGTCAAGAGCCGAACTATCGGCGTGTTCGCCGTCGAGCATGTGGAAGTGGGCGAGAGCTGGCACTTCGAGTTGGGCGCACGGCAAGAGTGGCAGAAGCATTCGCCGCTGAACGACTCACGCGGTCGGCCGCAGTTCGACGATTCCGCGACCTCCGTTTCGGCGGCGGCGATCTGGCAGTTCGTGCCCGATTACTCGCTGACGCTGGCAGTCACGCGTTCGGAGCGGATGCCTCATGCACAGGAGCTCTACGCGCGCGGGATTCACCTGGCGACGAACACTTACGAGTGCGGTCTGGTGCCGCACCCGCTAACCTGCGGCGGTGTGGAGAACAACGCGACGCTGGAAACTGAAACCTCCAGCAACATCGAGGTGACGCTGAAAAAGAATGTGGGCGATCTGACTTTCTCGGTCGGCGCCTACCACAACGAGATCGACGACTACATTTACGCGCGCACCCTCGATCAGTTCGAAGACTTTCGCCTGATCAAGTACACGCAGGGCGATGCGGAGTTCACTGGCCTGGAGGCAGAGGCGACATATCGGTTCAACGAGACTTTCTCCGCGACTCTGTTCGGCGACGCTGTTCGGGCCGAGCTCAAGAACGGCGGCGACCTGCCTCGCATTCCAGCTTCGCGCTATGGCACGCGCTTGAATGCAAACGTCCAGTCTCTCAGCGGAGAGCTCGAGTACTACCGAGTGAACGAGCAAGACAACATCGCGGATTTCGAGTCCGTCACGCCGGGCTACGACATGTTGAACCTGACGCTGAGCTACAGCCCGCGCGGTGAGCGTGGTGCTGTGGTGTATCTGCGAGGCACGAATCTGCTCGATGAGGTCGTGTGGAACCACGCCTCGTACCTCGCTCACGTCGTGCCTCTTCCGGGGCGAGGTGTGACAGCGGGTCTGCGCGTTTCGTTCTGATCAGCGGTGAGCTAGTCGCGGGTCACGGAGCTTCACGGCAGTCTGCCGTGGAGCTCCGTGCTTGATCGGGGCACCGGCCGTGCAGATCCAACAAAGTGAATCGAACAGGACAGCGCGTGACTCTGAGATGTTCTCTAACGAACAGTAGCCATCAGTCGTCAGTGCCTCGCTGTGACCGAGGTGTGACATCGATGTGAGACGGAGTGTTGAGCCTGCAAATTGAATTGTTTGCAGCCTGTCTCTTATACACATCTCCGAGCC